>CAZAXI010000101.1:0-16423 GCA_964489045.1 uncultured Granulicella sp.
AGAATCTCGTAGTACTTGCTGAACTTCTTCGCCGCCTCCGCGTCGCCCTCGGGCAGTTCCTTCTTCAGCGCGTCCTTGATCTCCTTCACCAGCGCATAGCTCTCGAACTTCGGGTGCTTCTGGGTGTCCAGCGCGTCCTTCAACTTGTCGCCAACCTTCGCCGACAGCTCATCCAGGTACACCTGATCGATCTCGACCGCAGCCGGAACCCGCTTCGCCTTGCCCGCCCGCGCCACCAGGTCATCGATGCCCGCGCAGATCTTCTTGATCTCAATATGCGCGAACTCAATCGCGTCGACCACCTGCTCCTCGGAGCACTCCTTTGAGCCCGACTCCACCATCACAATGCCGTCCTTGGTGCCGACAACCATAATGTTCAGCAGGCTCTTCGCCCGCTCGGCGTAGGTGGGGTTGACGATGAAGACGTCGTCGATCAGGCCGACGCGCACTGCGCCCACCGGCCCGTGGAACGGAATGTCCGAGAGCGCCAGCGCGCAGCTCGCGCCATTCATGCCCAGGACGTCCGGATCATTCTCCTTATCCGCCGAATACACAAACGCGACCACCTGCGTCTCATTGCGGAAGTTCTCCGGAAACAGCGGGCGAATCGGCCGGTCGATCTGGCGGCAGGTCAGAATCTCTTTCTCACTCGGCCGGCCTTCGCGCTTGATGAAACCTCCGGGAATGCGTCCGCCCGCATACGTATTCTCGCGGTACTCGACGGTGAGCGGGAAAAAGTCGATGCCTTCCTTCGGGTCGGGCGATGCCACCGCCGTGGCCAGAACTACGTTGTCGCCGCTGCTTGTCAGCGCGGCGCCGGAGGCCTGCTTGGCCAGCCGTCCTGTCTCAAATTTAATCTGCTTGCCGCCGGCAAGCTCAACCGTTACGTCCTGCTTCATGTTGCGCCTCTTCTCTATTCTTCTTTTCGATAATGGAACTTGCAGCCGCGTCGCTTACACGCGCGGGCATGCATGCAGCCCGGCACGTGCGGGAGTAAGCCCGCCGGCGCGTTGCATGGAAAACCGTGTATGGGGATTGTTGCTCAGGGGAAACTCGCTCACGCTCATGGCGCCCGAGTCCGCTCGCCGCTTTGTCTGCAATCTCCGGGCCGCGCCGTCGCACTCCATCAGCAACTCCAGCCGCAAACGCCCATGGGGCCTTGCGCGTAGAGAAAGTTGACTGCCGGGGTGGGTCGGGTCTTGCCTGAGTCCATGATGAGGGGTTTGTCCCAGTTCGAGTCTACTTGCGGATGCCAAGCTTTGCGATTACCTCGCGATAGCGGTCCGAGTCGCACTTCTTCAGATAATCGAGCAGACGCCGGCGCTTGCTCACCAACATAAGAAGCCCGCGGCGGGAACCGTGGTCCTTCTTGTGCGTCTTGAAGTGCTCGGTCAACTCGCCAATGCGCTCGCTCAGGAGGGCGATCTGGACCTCCGGGCTCCCGGTGTCCGAATCATGCGTGCGAAACTTTTGAATGATGTCTGTCTTCTTTACGGATTCCAACACAGCAGTTGTTGCTCCTGATCTTCTAGTCCAGTAATGGTCGTAGTGTCTCCATAAAGGATACATTGGATCGCCAAAACCAGCAATTCCACCTGCGCAGCATAACCGGCCACTTCGCAAATCCTTTGACACCACACCCTCAGGCGCATAGCATCCTGCCACACTCTTGATCCAGATATTCCCGTCGGCTTGTCGTCGTGGCGGGCATCCTGAAGGGGTCCCTATGCGCTCGCTCGTTGCCTTGGCATGTCTCGCTTTAGCCCCGTGCACGCTGCCCGCTGCCGCGCAGGACTTTGCAGTAGAGAACACTGTGAATACCATCCATGTGGGCACATCGCCCCAGTCCGCGGTGATCTCATCGGATGGACGCCAGTTGTACGTCGCAAACAGCGGCGGCCGCGACATATCCGTCATCGACACCGCCACCGGGCGCGTCTCCAGCATCCCCGTCGGCGCCTCGCCCCATGGCCTCCTGCTCAGCCACGATGGCAGTCGCCTCTATGCGCTTGTTGGCGGCGACGACCCCGACGCTGCCCTGGCCATCATCAACACAGCGAGCCAGATAGTAGCCCAGCACATCACCATTCCACGCCGCACAGACGCAATGGTATTGACGCCGGACGACACCCGCCTCTACCTCGCGCGCGTCTACTTCGGCGTTTCCTCGCTCGATGTCGACTCGGGACAGCAGGAACCTGTAACTGTAATCCCCAACATTTGCCCAATCGGCATTGCCATCTCGAAGAATGGCCAGAGGCTCTTCGTCAACTATCAATGCTACGGTCCCGGAGGCTCAGCCCAGCATCCAGCCCACGATGCCATCGCTGAGTATGAACTGCCATCCTACAATCTCCTCAGTAAGCGAAACGATCTCGCCAACGTCGGCGACCAGATTGCCATTTCTCCAGATGGCACCGAGCTCTGGGCCAAAGGCGAGGATGCGTGTTCCCGCCCCGATTACCCCTCTGACGGCTGCCCCAGCCTTCCCAGCCGTATCGTCAACGTACTCCGAATCCCTGACAACCTCCACCAGGAGATGCAACTGCTGAAAAGCTACGGATTTTCGTTGGCGGACTTTAACGGACGAATCTCATTCTCGCCCACCGGCGAAGCCTTCGTTGGAGGAGGCATCAATCTCAAGCAGATCGATACCCGCAACCTCGATGCCATCGGCCGAATCCCCATCGCCAGCGCCGGAGATGTCGTCTTTTCACCCGACGGAAACACCGCCTATGTCGTCGTCACCGACAAAGGCGAGGTGGACGTGCTCGCCCGCGGAAGGACAGGCAACCCAAGCCTCAGCCAGGCTGCCGCCGCGCTCTCTCCTGCCGCGGTGACTAATTCTCTGCTCCAGGTCTATTGCCCCAACGGGCAGGGCGTCACCGGCGCCAATGGCTGCTCAACCCCGAAAGGGGTTTACGCCGTGCAACCGCAAGTGGCCCACGATGTCCTGATGAAGCGCGGAATCGAAGAACCCGGCAAACCCGTCGAGAGGCCTGCGCCTGACGAAGACGCGGGCTGCTTTATCGCACCGCGCCTGGGCAGCGCACTGGTCGACCCCGAGCAGCTCCTGCAGACGGAAGACCGCAAGAAAGTTGAAGAGTACCGGGACTTCACCGGCAAGCAGGTCAACTCACCCGACGGCAACGAAGCCTTCTTCGACGTTACCGGCCGGCTGCAGCAAGACTCAACCGTGCTGCAAAAGGCCCTGGGCAAGTCGGCCGTCTATCTCAGTACTGTCGTCTGTCCAAACCGCGTGGCCACAATTCTGATTCGCCAGGGCGAGAAACCCATGGTCAAGGTCGCAATGGATGCCGGCGGCAATAACCCTGTCACTCGCGAAGCGTTACGCGCAATCGTCACCACTTTCCTGGCCGAGCTCAGCAATCCCTGCAGCGACTCCGGGAAGCTCAAGGCGGTATCCAAACAGCTCTACGACATCCTCATCCCCAAGGACTTCCAGGCGATATTGGATGCCGCCCTAAGCCGTGCGCCAGAGCATCAACTGACGCTGGTGTGGGAGCTGGGAGACACGCTCCGGTATGTCCCCATGGGCGCGCTCTTCGACGGACGCCAATACCTGGTCGAGCGCTTCAGCAGCGCAGTCGTCACCAACCTCAGCCTCCTCGGTGACGCTCAGCGAGGCGACTTTCTCGCCCTCGCCGCAGGGGATACGAATTCGGACCAAATGAACCGGCTGCCTACGATCGTCGGAGTTAAGTCGGAGGTGGAAGGGCTTTTCTACTCGAAGGATGGGGCGAAGGTCGCCCAAAAAATCCCCGCGACCATTCTCCTCGACGACGGAACGCCGCCCGCCAGCGGCAGATTCTCTGAGAAGAATCTGCACGACTCGTTGCAACAGTTGGAGGACCCGCAGGCCGATCAAAAAGCACACAGACTGATCGTCCATATCGCGAGTCACTTCGTCCTGAACGAAAACACCGGCTCTTCCTACCTCCTGACCAGGTCCGGGCCGTTGAGCCTCAAAGATCTCGGCGATAAGAACATGTATTCGTTCGACGATGTTTGGCTGGTCACGCTGTCGGCTTGTCAAACCGCAGCCGCCAAGACCGCAACTGAGACCACACCAAGTGCGCGCACCGCGGACGGTAGAGAGGTGGAGGGACTGGGCTACCTGGCCGACGCCAGCGGTGCACATGCGGTCGTTGCAAGCCTTTGGGAGGTCAACGACACCAGCACCAGCAGGCTGATGAACGCTCTGTACGGAGGATTGCAGCAAACCCATTCGAAGGCTGAGGCGCTTCGTCAAGCCGAACTGAAGTTGCTGAATGGCACTGCGCTTTCAGGCTCGACCGCGGACCGCGGAGTCGAAATCGAATCCACAGCCGCCGAAACGCCGCCCCGGTCCTGCAATCCGAACAATCCGGCATCGTACCAGCATCCGAACTACTGGGCGCCCTTCATCCTGATCGGCGATTGGCACTAACCAGTCCTACGCCAGGTTTTTCTTCATAAAAGCCAGCGATCGTTCGCCCGCCAGCTTTGCCGCCGCGGCGTTGTAACTCGGCCGGTCCGGGTTCGCAAACGCATGCCCCACACCGTCATACACAAATATCTCCACCGCCGGATGCGCCGTCCGCACCGCGTCGATCTGGTCCTTGCCAATGTGATCGTCCGCCCCGCCAAAGTGCAGCATTACCGGGCACACCGGCTCTTCCTTCGCAAACTTTCCAATACCGCCCGCGTAATAGCCCACACAGCAATCTGGTTGCATCCGAACATTCTCGCCGCGCACCGCCGAGAGCCACGTCGTCAGCCCGCCATAGCAGAACCCCGTCACGCCCGTCGGCTTCCCTGACTGCTTCACATGGTGGAACGCCGCCGCAATATCCAGTAGTGACACATTCGGGTCAAGTTTCGGATAGATCCCGAATGCCTTCTTCATATCCGCCTCGCCATATCCCAGTTCCAGATTGCGCTCGAAGCGGTCGAACAGCGCCGGCGCAATCGCCAGGAAGCCCTCGCGCGCATACCCGTCCGCCACACCGCGGATCGACTTGTTCACGCCGAATATCTCCTGGATCACCACCACCGCCCCCACCGGCTCCTTCGCAGGTGTTGCCACATACGCGCCCAGCTCGTGTCCGTCGTCCGCCTTCACCTTCACCCATTCACCCATCGTTTCGCTCCCATCCACTCATTGCAGAGTTCGTCTTGCCGTTATCTTATGGGATTGCACCCAGCCCGTGCGCAACGTGTCCACACTCTGAAGTTGTTAACCATGTCCCTACTGCTCTTCGTCTGCGCCCGCGTACGTCCGCATCTCCGCCAGCCAGCGCAGAAACCGCACTAACTGCCTGCGCTCCGACCACAGGAACCGCCAGAAATCCCTCGCCCCCACCTGCTCCGCGTGCTTGCCCGTGAACGTCTCCAGCCTCCATTTCAAATAACTGCTGCGCCACGGCCGCAGCCGGTGCCCGCGCGTCGCATTCCACAGAAACCTCACCCCTTCGCCCATGCCCCTCACCTATGCTGAAGCCCCGTCCCCGATTATAGGGCCGCACCCACCCTCAAGTAGCTGCCGTCACATCCTGCCGCGCCCCATTCCATCTACACTTGTCCCTGCTGTTTTTTCTCGTTCGGAAGGCTCTACATGCAGCAAGTACCGCAAAGTTCCATGCGCCGATTCATGGTTGCCTGTCTCGCAATTGCCATCGCCCCCGCAGCGCCCCCCCTGCACGCGCAGGACCTGCGCACCGTCAAAGAGCCCGCAATCCCCCCGGCCTGCACCACGCTGAAATCCACGTTGACCGCAGCCTCAGCCACCAGCGGCGACATCGAGGTCCGCGCCCGCAAGACCGGCTCCGACTCGGCCGGCCTCGATACCGAGCGCCTCCAGCGCGCGCTCGACCAATGCGCCAACGGTCACGCGGTCGAACTCGCGCCCGACGCCGGCAACACCGCATTCCTCACCGGTCCCATCGCCCTGCGCCCCGGCGTAGCCCTCCTGGTCGACAAGGGAGTCACCCTCTACGCCACGCGTAACCCTGAGTCTTACGCCATCACTCCCGCTTCCTGCGGCATCGTCAACACTGACTCCGGCAGCGACTGCAAGCCGCTAATCGCCGCCAGGAATGCAACCGGCTCCGCCATCATGGGCGACGGCGTCATCGATGGCCAGGGTGGCGCCACCCTCATCGTCGACGCCAAACCCTCCGCCAAAACCTGGTGGGACCTTGCCGAGGACGCCCGCACCGTTGGCCACCAGCAAGCCCCGCGCCTGGTCGAGGCCGACGCCACCGACGACTTCACCCTCTACCGCATCACGCTCCGCAACTCACCCAGCACCCACGTCCTGTTCCGGCGCGGCAACGGCCTCACTGTATGGGGCGTTAGAATCGACACCCCCAGGTCCGCGCGCAATACCGACGGTATCGATCCCGCGCAGTCCAAGAACATCACCATCACTCAGTCCTTCATTCGCACCGGCGACGACAACATCGCCATCACGGCCGGCGACGCTCCCACCAACAACATCACCGTCACCCACAATCATTTCTACTGGGGCCACGGCCTCACCATCGGCGGCGAGACCACCAGCGGTGTCAGTGGCATCCGCGTCGATGACCTGTCCCTGGATGGCCCGGATAACGGCATCCGCATCACGTCGAATGCTGCCCACGGCGGCTTGGTCGAAGACATCGTTTACCAGGACGTCTGCATCCGCAACGCCAAGAGCCCCATCCTTTTCGACACTGCGTTCTCATTCCCCGGCAAGGGCATCGAACACTCGCCCGTCTACGACGACATCACGCTGCGTAATGTGCGCCTCTCCGGCGGTGGCAAGGTCCAGTTCAGCGGCTTCGACGCCACCCATCGCATCGGGGTCACCCTGGACGGCGTGCTCACGCTCGACAAACTGGACGTCTACCGTGCGCAGGCCACCCACACCGACCTCACCTTCGGCCCCGGTCCCGTGAACTTCATCTTCACCGGCGACGATTCCACCGTCACCGGCAAGGAAATCCCCGGCGGCCTGCCCTCTTGCTCACCGAAGTTCGTCCCATTCCCGTGACATCCCCAGGCTCATAGCTGAACGCCAAAAGGCTCCCCTGACAGGGAGCCCTCTGTGCTCTCTCTTTTTCCCGTGTCCTCTGTGACTCACTCTTTTCGACACGCTCGCTGCAAAAGTCTACTTAACCACCGTCTGGAAAAGCGGCGACGTCAGCAGGCTCGCAAACTCGCTGTCCGAAGAAGAATAGTTCACCTTCAGCGTGCCCGAGTCGGAGTCGATGGTCGTATTGTCCAGGGCAGTCTTCTCCATCGGCGTTCCCTGCTGCTTCTTCAACAATTGCACACCCTTCAGCAGGGTCGCGCAGGTGGCCGCCGTGAACGTATCGGACAGGTTCACCGACATGTCGAACCGCACCCCGTTGGAGAAATCCATGGTGTAGCGAGAGCCCTTCATCCGGTCCTTCACGGTGTCGTAGTCGGCAAGCTGCGACGCAATGCCCAGGATGCCCTTCATCATCGTCTGCGTGCCCTTCGCATCCAGCAGGCTCCACACCGCATGGCTATCCACGGCCACCATGGCATTTACCAGATCGCTGTCGGTCAGGAAGCTCTGAGTCAGGCCATCGCGCGCGTCCAGAGCAGCCCTCACCGCATCTTTGTCCCCGAAGACCATGGTCGTCTGGTTCAGGAAGACCACGTCCAACCCGGTCGAACCCATCGGATAGATGCTGTTGTTACGCAGCGCCACCGCCTTGGTCTTGTTCTTGGTGAAGTTGGCCATGATGTCGTGCGTGTGGAACTGTCCCTGCGCAATCCCGACAATCCGCTCCACGTCAGGCCCCTTGCCCTCGGGATTGGGCGCGCGAAACGCCGCGAACGTCAGCGCGTCCGCGTCCTGATCCACCTTCAGACCGGAGTTGACCAGTGCCGCCTCCAGCTTCTTCAACTCCGGCGGCAATACCCGGTCCTTCAGGCTCATCGCCGCCGGCGAGTTCTGCATCGCCCGGTAGTCCACCACAATAATCTGCTGCACGTCGCGCGGAATCGATGCCTTGGCGTCGCTCGAAAGCGCGGCTGCGTGTGCAAACGGTACGAACAGCGTCGCCGCGCCTGCCACCATCACGCTTAGCTTGGCCGCACGGGTGAATCTGGATCGAAACTCGGACGTGGATAAGAAATTACGCAAAGTGAACTCCCTTAAAGCGTTTGGATCGGTAAAGCCGCAAATGGTAGCTGCGGTTCTCGCACCGCAAAGCACCGTCTCCATTGTTCCTTGAATCAAGTTCGGAAGCAAGGGGGAGACTGTCGGTTGGACGGATGGGCTGCACAAACGTTTGCTGAATCCAAACCGTTTCCGCCCATGCCGGTACCCTATTAATCACAGCCTCGACGTCGCAAAGAGGCTTTTGCCTGTCTCCCGCGCCCATCTCCTTGGCCTCACGGCCACGGCAGCGGGCTCGTCAGCCTGCGTTCCAGCACCTTCGCCTCCGGGTCGAAGCCCGGAATCACCTGCACCCATTCCGCCTCCGGGTCATACGCCTCCTGCGGAATCAGGCCGATGATCTCGCCCTCCGTCACCAGCGCGCCATGGTTGTGCGCAAGCTCCCGCACGGCAGCGTAGATTTGACCCATCGGCGTGGCGCGGAAGTCCGTGATATTCATGCTCAACTGCGCCCGCCCATTCACACTTACGCCGATCGCCTTCACCCCATGCATTCCGCCCGCCGACGCCCGAATCGCGCGTGCAATCGCCCGTGCCGCCGCAATATCTGCCTGCGCCGCCGCCGGCAGCTCCGCTCCCGCCTGTCCCACCTGCCTCGCCGATTCCAGGTAGAGGTTGTAGGCGATCAGGAATCGCCGCGCTCCCACCGCGCTCGCCCCGGCCGTCTGGTGGATCTCCGGCCCGCCAATGTCCGGTCTCCGCGCCGCATCCTTGTGCGCCGACTCCCGCAGCCCCTCAAACTGCCCGCGCCGCACGTCCTCCAGGTTGATCCGGTCCGGCCTGGCCGCCGCGGCCTCGTAAAAATACACTGGAACGCCGAACCGCCGCCATATCTCGAGCCCCGCCTGCCGCGCCAGCACCGCGCACTCCGCCAGCGAAATCCCGCTCACCGGAACAAACGGCACTACGTCCGCTGCTCCAATCCGCGGATGCACTCCGCTCTGCTGCGTCAGGTCGATCAGCTGCGCCGCCCGCCCCACGCCGCGCACCGCCGATTCCACCACCGCCGCCGGCGGCCCTGCAATCGTCACCACGCTCCGGTTGTGCGCCCCGTCCAGCGACCAGTCCAGCAGGCGCACCTTGTCCACCTGCATGGCCGCCACAATCTGCGCGACCTTCGCGGTGTCCGTGCCCTCACTGAAATTCGGCACGCATTCAATCACCGCATCCGGATTCATCGTTGCTGGCATTGCTTTACTTCCACCAACTGTACCCAACCGTAAACTGCACACTCGCGTTTACCCCGGGATTCTTGTCTCCCAGCGACGCGCTCGAAATATGGATCGCATTCGCCCCAATGTCGATCGACCGGTTCGGCTGCACAAAGTAGTGCATGCCCACTCCAAACTGTGGCGTAAAGTTCCACACGCTGGTATTCGCACTGGCGATATTGTTAATCAGGGTCTCGCCCGGGTTGGTATCGAAACAGGGGCCCGGTGAGCAGTAGGGTGGCCCTCCAAACGCCGGATACTTGTGGTTCGTCCACAGCACTCCGCCCGCGCCCTGAACCCACGGCGCCAGCCGCCGCGTCCCCGCGAAGTTCCAGCGAAAGATGGTCGGCGTGATGCTGACGCCGGTAAACGTGCCGCCAACGTTGAACACCGCCGAGCATTCGTACGTCACACTGCCCGGTACAACCGGCGCGCAATTCTGCCTTTGCACAACCGGCGTATATGACTGCCAGAATGGAAACACCTCCACCGCGTATTCGAAGTTTCCGCGCACCATCCCAGGCCCCACGTTCCCTGTCAGCACCTTGCCCGCATGCACCCCCGCCCACAGAAACCCAAAATCGTTGCGCTGCTCCGTCACCCCAAATCCGCCTTGCGCCAGCACGCCAAAGTCAAATGGATCACGCTGCTCGCGCACCGGATTGGTGACCGGCGTATTCATCGCACCAGCCGCCCCGCCGCCGCTCCCCGCCGCCACAGGCAAGGCAAGAAGACTGGAACCGGACTGAGCGGCAGCAACCCCCGTCAACAGGACCAGCACCAGGGCAAGTTCACAATGTATACGCCGCAAAAGTCAGCTCCAATCCTTTACCTCAATTGAAACCCGAACAGAAGAAAGCCGCCGGCGCTCCGGCGGCCTCACTCGTTCATAAGGTCCAAGGGAGTGCCTCAGCCGGCCGCCGCGACCGCCGCTTCATCCATATCAAAGTTTGTGTAGACATTCTGCGTATCGTCCAGATCTTCCAGCGTCTCCAGCAGCCGCATCATTGCCGCCGCCTGGTTCCCTTCCAGCTTCTGGTAGGTCGACGCAATCATCGTCACCTCCGCGTGCTCCGGTGTAATCCCCGCCGCCTTGATCGCCGCCAGCACCGCATCGTAGTCGCCCGGCGCCGTGATCACCTCCCACGTCTCGCCTTCGTCCGAAAGGTCATCCGCGCCCGCGTCCAGCGCAATCTCCGTCAGCTTGTCTTCATTCACCTTCGCTTTATCGACAATGATCAACCCCTTCTTCGAAAACAGGTAGCCGACCGAGCCCGACTCGCCCAGATTTCCGTTGTTCTTGCTGAAAGCGTGTCGCAGCTCGCTCACCGCGCGGTTCTTATTGTCCGTCAGCACCTGCACCATAATGGCGACGCCGCCCGGCCCGTACCCCTCGTACACAATCTCGTCGTAGCTCACGCCTTCCAGCTCACCTGTGCCTCGCTGGATCGCCCGCTTGATGTTGTCCTGCGGCATGTTCTCCGCCTTGGCCGCCAGAATCGCCGTCCGCAGCCGCGGATTGCCGTCAGGGTCGCCCCCGCCCTTCGCCGCAATCGTGATTTCCTTGATTAGGCGCGTAAAAACCCTGCCGCGCTTGGCGTCGGTCGCGCCCTTCTTGTGCTTGATCGTTGCCCACTTCGAATGCCCCGACATGACGCTTCCCTCTGAATCTTGAATTTAGCTAACTGGCTGATTAAGCTTGGCCGGTTGATCGCAAATCGCACCTCAGCGCCAGCCCCGCGCAACGCTCGATTTTATCACGCCGAACCCGTATCGCCGTATACGGCGCCCCCGCCAGGGCTACTATCTAAAAATGCCAAGGAAGACCGATTCTCTCAGCGCAGGAATCGCACTCGGGACCGGCTTGGGGGTGGTGTTTGGCGTCGCCACGCACAACATCGCCGTCGGAATAGCCATTGGCACAGCCTTGGGCATTGCCCTGGGCTCGGCAATGAACAAGCGTCCCGACGATTCAAACTGACCCACTTACCACTTGCCGGGCGCCCCACATCTCGCTTTTGAGACGTGGGTTCCGCACCCTCAGCCGCATCCACCCTCCCCTCGCATCCTTGGCCTGAATCTGGCACACTCTCTCCATGTGCCCCATCTGCCTCGTCGTTGCGATCCTCTTGATCGTCCTCATTCCCACCGCAGCCGCACAGATGCAGATGCCCGCCCCACCGCCCCCCTCCAGCCAGCAGCAGCCATCCACCATGCCGATGGACATGGGCGACATGCCCGGAATGTCCATGCCCGCAAACCCATCCTCCACCCTGCTCCTGCAGGAATCCTCCGGAACCGGCATCCAGCCCCGCGCCTGGGCCATGCCCATGATCGGCACCCACGTCGGCACATGGCAGCTATCGTGGATGGCCCAGGCCTTCCTCGTCGATGTCCAGCAGAGCCACGTCACCACCCCCGCCGGCACCCTCCAGCGCGGCGGAGACAAGCTCTACTCCAGCAACTGGGGCATGCTCAGCGCCACCCACTCCCTCGCCGGCGGCACCGTCATGCTGCGCACCATGCTCTCGCTCGAACCCGCAACCATCGCCGATCGCCGCTACCCCGAGCTCTTCCAGTTCGGCGAGACCGCCTACGGCAAGCCCATCATCGACGGACAGCACCCTCACAATCTCTTCATGGAGATCGGCACGCAATACGCGCACCCCATCGCCAACGCCGTCCTCAACCTCTACTACGCTCCCGTCGGCGATCCCGTACTCGGCCCCACCGCCTATCCGCACCGCGCCTCCGCCGCCGAGTTGCCCCAGGCCACCCTCGCCCATCACTACGAAGACTCAACCCATATCTCCTACAACGTCGCCAACGCCGAACTGGCTTGGCATCGCCTCCACTTCGAGGCCGGCGGCTTCTGCGGACGTGAGCCCGGCGAGAACCGCTGGAACCTCGGCTTCGGCCCCATGGACTCGTGGACCTCCCGCCTCACCTGGCTGCCCACCGATAATTGGCAGGCGCAGGTCTCCACCGGCCGCCTGCACCATCCCGAAGCGATCGACTCCGGCGACGAAGAACGCGCCACGGCCTCCGTCGAGTACGCCTTCGGCAGCCGCGCTGCCAGCCTCATCTGGGGCCGCGATTACAAGACCACCGGCCACTACGCCGTCAACGCCATCACCGCCGAAGCCGTCTTGCCCGTCACCCGAGACAACCTCCTCACCGGACGATTCGAGTGGTCCCAGCGCGACGAACTCTTCGCCGCCCAGCCCGCACTCGCCTCCCAGCTCCCACCCTGGTTCGACGTCTCCGCCTTCACCGCCGGATACACGCGCCAACTCGGCACCTGGCACCATGCCGGCCTCGGTATTGGAGCCAACGCAACCGGTTATATCGTCGCGGATGGCAGTTCCACCGCCTTCGCCCGCAACACCATCTCCACCGTCTATGGCAACCACCCATGGGGAGTCAGCATGGTCCTCCGCGTTCGCCTCGAAGCCGCCCACTGAGGCCTCCGCCGTTGCTTGTATTCGCTTACCACTTACCACTGACCGCTTACCACTCGCTTTCACCCCAGATCCCTCGGCCCCTCCCCCACCTTCGGCGCCGCATCCACCGCATCGTCCGCAGCCGCCAGCAAGTCGTCCAAATTAAGCGCCCGCGTAAACATCGCAATCCCGCCCTCCGCGTCTCGCGGCCACTCGTCCTTGGGCCGGTCCCAATATAGCTCCACTCCATTCCCATCCGGATCGCGCAGATACAGCGCCTCGCTCACTCCATGGTCCGCCGCCCCATCCAGCAGCACTTTATGCCGAATCAGCCCCTTCAGCGCAGCACCTAGGTCCGCCCGCGTCGGATACAAAATCGCCAGATGATACAGCCCCGTCGTCCCCGCCGCCGGCGCATGCCCGCCCTGGCTCTCCCACGTATTCAGCCCAATGTGGTGGTGATACCCGCCCGCCGACACAAACGCCGCCTGCGTCCCCAGCCGCTGCATCAGCGTAAACCCCAGCACCCCGCAGTAGAAATCGAGCGCCCGCTCAATCTCCGCCACCTTCAAATGCACATGCCCAATCCGCGTTCCATTCGGTATTGCCATAGCACTTGAATATTACCCCCGCTGAAGCGGGCACGTGCTTTGCACTTGTACCTGAGAAGGCCAGGACTTCCGAGTCCTGGCATAAGTCTGCCCCTACTTCGAAAGATCGATCGGCGGATCAGGGTGCGCCCTCAAATACTCGTCCGGCGACTCAAACGGCTTGTACCGTGGAGCCAGGATGCTCTCATTCCACGCATGGTAGACCTTCACCCGCCGCTTCGTGGTCCTGCACGCCAGGAAAACATCCCCGATCACGCCCACATACTCGTCCAACTGCGCTGGTGTCATTTTTCCCACGTTTGGCTTTCCCGAGAGCACGTCGTCCTCAAAGCGGAGCTCGAATTTATCCAGTTCCGGCCATTTGGCTTCTTGAAGCCCCAAGAGGACATTCGTTGCAAGATCAGCCTCCAGATGGACTGAGGCGTAGTTCCGCGCGCGTTCCTGCGGCAGCAGTGGGATTAGATTGCTCTCTTGCGCCGTAGTCCATACCGTCACATAAGGCAGCCGTACGAAGGAGCGATTGGGATTGGACGGATAGGTCTCCGGCCGCTCAGGATAGACAAAGCTCTGCTTCGGCGCACCGTCGCGAAGCGCACTCACATTGCGCCGCAACCGCAGCAGCCAGGCCATATCGCTATCCAGAGCGGCTTCGTCCATGGCAATGCGGTCGCGATTGACGAGGGCCTCTTGTTGCAGGTCCGCCTCCAACTGGCGCCCCTGCTCCAGATGATGCAGCTTTTCCACTCCCTGCTCCAGCCCAATCGCGATCAACAGCCCAACCGTGATCGTCCCCAGGTGAATCCAGAAATCCTTCCACGTATGAACTCCCCCGTGCGGCTCATGAATATCGATCACAGGCGTCTCCTCTTTCTCGTCCGCGTGAATCTCCGCAGTCTCCGCAACTTCTTCCGTCGCAGCAAACTGCACAGCCCCCTCTGTCTCGACATAGTCGGCGGCGGCCTCTTCGCTCGGAATCTCCGGCAAGTCTTCGCTCATCGCGCACCCTTGTTCGCCGGCGTTGCCGCCGCCCCATCCCGCTCCGCGTCTTCCCTTTCAATCTCCCGAGCCATCTTGTCGTAGTCATCCGGATAAGCGTCCTTCGCTTCACGCTGTCCCCTCACCAGATCGAGGGTCCCGTCGAGCATAGCGTTGTTGCTCCCATAAAAGGTCGTTAGCGCGGCCTTCTCCCGCCGGACGTCGGTAAAGGCCTCCATCACCAGGGCATCGTACTGTTGCAGTTGCCCAGCGTTCATCTTCGCCAGCACGGGCGTTCTCGGCGTTCTGATGTCGGCGAACTGGCCCTCGAACGCCGACTGCTGATATTCGGCGATAGCCGCTATATGCTGGGCATCGGCAAAACCCTTCTCTTCGCTGTAGAGCCGGGAGTACGCAGCGGCCAGATCGTCGGGCAACAGGGTCAGGCGGTTATCTTCCGCGGCGGTGTCCCACGCAGCGGTCGAGAGGCCCGCAGAGCTGCTAATCAGGGAAGGTCTGCCAGCGACCATCGCCGGGCGATGGTGCAGCACCCGGTACGGCAGATTCGCCTTTCCCCCGGTCGCCAGCATCGTCTGAATATCCTGGTGCAAGCCCAGGCGCCATGTCATCGAGTCGTCAAACGCTTGAAAGTTGGCCTCTGAGAGCGACTTATTCCAATCGCCCTCCGCCCGCAGCGCCGC
Organism: uncultured Granulicella sp.; assembly: GCA_964489045.1. GTDB lineage: Bacteria > Acidobacteriota > Terriglobia > Terriglobales > Acidobacteriaceae > Edaphobacter. The sequence continues at coordinate 15,142 of CAZAXI010000101.1, forward strand.
CTCCAGTTCATGCCGCTGACGCAGGTGGTGCAGTTTCTCCACGCTCTGCTCCAGCCCGATCGCAATCAGCAGCCCCACCGTAATGGTTCCAATGTGGATGATGAAATCCTTCCACGTATGCTTCGCATGCGGAACATTAACATCAAGCATCTCAACATCAAGCATCGATTCGTTCTCCTTCGCAGCCTCCGCAACCGCTTCAGGCGCAGCAAACCCCGCAGCCTCCTGAGCCGCAATCTCCGCAACCTCATCAGGCGCGGCAATCTCCGACGCTTCGCCCTCCAGCGCAGACGGCGTCGCCTCAGCCGCATCGGCAAGCGGCAACTCTTCCGGAATTTCCGGTGTCTCTGCCATAGGTTTTCTCGGGGGCCGTGGTTATGCAAGGATATCAGCGATATACGGGCGGACAGTCTATATAATTCCCGAGACCTTCCAGAAAAGAGTCGCCCTTTGCCTTCGCCGCGTAAGGAACCGCCGACAACCGGAATTCGCCGAGACAGCCGGGAATCCTTCGGCCTATCCCCGAAGGACCTGCGCACCATTCGCGCCCTGAATTCCCCGGCAAAAATACAGCGTTTTCTCGACGCTCTCCCCTACCAGTACGCCAACACGGCATTGTCTCCGCAGCGCGCCTTGCGCGAGCGCAAGGGACACTGCCTCGAGGGAGCGCTGCTGGCCGCTGCCGCCCTGCGTGTCAACGGCCACCCGCCGCTGCTGATGGATCTCGAGTCCGTGCGCGATGACGACCACGTCATCGCCCTCTACCGAGAACGCGGCCTCTGGGGAGGCATCGCCAAGTCCAACTACGCCGGCCTCCGCTTCCGCGCTCCCATCTACCGCACCCTCCGCGAGCTGGCGCTCAGCTACTTTGAGAACTACTACAACCTGCGCGGCGAACGCACGCTCCGTGCCTACTCGGGGCCGGTGAACCTGGCCCGCCTGGACAGCCAACACTGGATGACCTCCGAGGAAGACGTCTGGTGCGTCCCCGAACTCCTCATCGCCGCCCGGCACTATCCGCTCTTTCCCGACAAGGTGGCCCGCGCGCTGCCCCGTCTCGACCGCCGCAGCTTCGAAGCCGGACTGCACGGCCGCACCAAGCACTGAGCTTGTCGACGAGCCTTCCCGGCAGCAGGCTGCCACACCAAACTGCCCACATTTAGCGACTGACGCTACAGAATCTCAGGCGCGAACAGGTCCTTCAACGTCTCCCGCCGCCGGATCAACCTCGCCTCCGCGCCGTCCACCAGCACCTCCGCCGGCCGCATCCGCGTGTTGTAGT
>CAZAXI010000102.1:0-8873 GCA_964489045.1 uncultured Granulicella sp.
CACCTCATCGACATCCTCACTCCCGACCAGCCCTGCACCGCCGGCGACTACGCGCGCCTCGCCCGCGAAGCCATCGTCGGAATCGGAATCACCGGCCGCGGCCACCTTCCGATCGTCGCCGGAGGCACTGGCCTCTACCTGCGCGCGCTGCTCGACGGCCTGTTTCCCGCGCCCCAACGCCACGAATCGCTTCGTGCCAAACTCCGCACCCGCGCGCAGAAGAACCCAGCCCACCTGCACCGCATCCTCACCCGCCTCGACCCCACGGCCGCCGCTCTCATCCACGCCAACGACACGCCCAAGATCATCCGCGCCATCGAGGTCACGCTCGCCGCCCGCCAGCCCATCACGCAGCAGTGGGAGCAAGGCCGCGACGCGCTCACCGGCTATCGCATCCTTCGCCTCGGCCTCAACCCGCCCCGCGCCGAGCTATACGACCGCATCAACCGCCGCGCGTACGAGATGTTCGATCGCGGCCTGGTCGAAGAAACCACCCAACTCGTAGAAACCTATGGATTCGCCTGCCGCGCCTTCACCTCGCTCGGCTACGCCCAGGCCATCGCCGTTCTCCGCAACCAGATCACCCGCGAAGACGCCGTCGCCATCGCCGCCCAGGGCCATCGCAACTACGCCAAGCGCCAGCTCACCTGGTTCCGCAAAGACCCAGAAACCCAATGGCTTTCCGGCTTCGGCAGCGACGCCGATGCCATCCAGCAAGCCACCGCCCTGGTCGCCGCCCACCTCGACCGCCCGTAAACCGCGACCCCTCAGCTTCAGTGGCTCAGTTTCATCTTCCTCTGGTAGTATTCGGCCCCTGGGTTCCCTGCGTGAACGAAATGCCGTTTCCTCGCCCGCGGCAGCCGCAGTCTCGAACCCAGTCAAGGTCCTTCCTGCAAGTCCGCCGGGCTGCCGCACGGAACCAGCCTTCCGCTCACTCCTCACAACGTCAGGCCACTTGGAATGATCGGCCTCTTTTCACATTCCACCCAAGGAGAAAACACCATGAGCATGTTCACCACCAAAGACGGCACCGAGCTCTACTACAAGGACTGGGGCGCCGGACAGCCCGTAGTCTTCAGCCACGGCTGGCCTCTCTGCGCCGACGCCTTCGAAGACCAGATGAACTTCCTCGTCAACCAGGGCTTCCGCTGTATCGCCCACGATCGCCGCGGCCATGGCCGCTCCAGCCAGCCATGGAACGGCAACGACCTCGACACCTACGCCGACGATCTCGCCGAGCTCGTCCAGTACCTTGGCCTCACCAGGGCGATCCACGTCGGCCACTCCACCGGCGGCGGCGAAGTTGCCCGCTACATCGGCCGCCACGGCACCGGCCGCGTCGCCAAGGCGGTTCTCATCGGCTCCATCACCCCGCTTATGCTCAAGACTCCCAACAACCCCAACGGCACGCCCATGGAGGTCTTCGACGGCCTCCGCGCCAGCGTCCAGGCCGACCGCTCGCAGTTCTTCAAGGACCTCAGCTTGCCCTTTTACGGTGCCAATCGCCCCGGCAACACTGTGTCCCAGGGCCTGCGCGACTCCTTCTGGCTCCAAGGCATGATGTGCGGATTTCCCGCCGCCTACTACTGCATCAAGGCCTTCTCCGAGACCGACTGCACCGAAGACCTCAAGAAGTTCGACATCCCCACCCTTATCCTCCACGGCGACGACGACCAGATCGTCCCCATCGCCGCCGCCGGAATGCTCTCCTCCAGGATCGTCAGGGGCTCCGAGTTCAAGATCTACAAGGGCGCGCCCCACGGCATGTGCTCCACGCTCAAAGACGAGATCAACGCCGACCTGCTCGCCTTCTGCAAACACGCCGCATCCAAAGCCGCCTGAGGTTTCTTCGCAGTTCAAGAAGAGAAGGCCCGGCCACCGTGCTGGGCCTTCCCTTTGCACCTCGCTCCCCACCTCGAACCTCGAACCTTGAACCCGCTTCACTTCTCCAACGTGCGGATATACGCCAGCACCGATTTGATCAGGTCATCCGTCAGCTTGTCGCCAAACGCCGGCATCTTGTCTTTGCCCTTCTTCACGATCGCCGTCCGGTCCGTATCCGGTATCTTCACAATCGCCGGATCGCTGAACGACGCCGCCTTGAAGACCTTGCCCGCCGGCGTGTTAGCCGTGCCATCCACGCCGTGGCACATCGCGCACTTCAATTTGTAAGTGTCCGCCCCGGAGTCCTGCGCAAACGCAGGCACAGCCAGCGCCATTGCACAGCAAATCGCAGCAACCTTCAGTCTTGTTTTCACTGGATGGCTCCTTCGTAGAGCCTCCATTCTATCGTCCGCAACCGCAAACCACTGTTCCCCAACCTCGGCTTAACGGAAAAAGGCCCAGCCTCCGCGCCGGGCCTTTCCCTGTTCCCTGTTGGCTGTTCCCTGCCTCTAACCCTGCAGCGTCAGATCGTCCGCCAGCCTGAAGTGCACAATCGACTCCGCCGGAATATCCAGGTCGCGATTGCCCGTCAACCCGGCCGCCGCCGTGCCTGCACCGCCGCCGGCCAGTCCGCCGATCAGCAGTCCCGTGCCACCCGAGGCCACGCCGCCAATCAGCATACCCAGTCCGCTGCCGCCGCCGATGAACGCCGCCGACCGCTTGCCTTTGCCCTTCTTGGTCTCGCGCATGTCATGCGTACTCAGCGGATACTGCTGCCCGTTCAGCGTCAGCGACGTCAGCCGCAGTTCCAGCACCGACCGGCCCTTGAAGTGTCCGCGCCGGTGCGACTCGTCCACAATTCCGCCCACCGGCGTGCCCTTGGGCAGGATTACCCGGCCGTTCGCATCCACCCACGGCTCCACCACTTCGCCATCGAAGGGCGTACCCGGCTCCGTGTGCTTCACGCTGATGTTCTCATTGATCCGGATCGCCAGTTCCGATCCCGCGGGGATATTGATGCTCGCCGGCTGCACCGCGGGTGCTCCGCCCTGCGTGGGCTGACCCTGCGCCGTCCCGTTCGGCTGATAGTAAACTCCCGCCGCCGGCGGTATCTGCCCTGGCTGCGCCGAAGCCGGTTGCGTCGTCGTCGTAACCGTCTCTGCCGTTTGTCCGGAAGCCGGCGGCTGCACTGTGGTGGTCGTGGTATTTCCCTGCTTGTCCACCGTCACCACCTGCTGCGGCTGTCCCGTCGCTGCCGCCTGCTTTTTCGCCGCTTCGATCGCCTTATCCTGCTTTGAAGCGCAACCAGCCAGCAACGCTACCGCCAGCGCCAATGCGCCCAATCCCTTCAAACCTGTGTGAACCGAATAAGCATTCATTGTTCGCATCCTCTTTTTCCATGCCCTGAATTTGTTTTGTTGAAACCCATACGTCGTCATTCTGGCCTCCAGCGAAATCGATGACCAGAATCTCTGATTTTGTCTTGTACCCTGCGACGCCGCACTCAAGGCAAGACCACCAAAACTTGCAGCGCTTCACCTAAGTAAGATGCAGGTTCTCCACCGAAAGCCGCCCGCAAACATCCCTGAAACGAAAAGGTTTACGATTAGTTTTTAGAGGTTCTGCCATGGGCTCCACCCCGTCTCTGCCCCGCCCCCAGCTCGCCCATCTCACCGCCGCCCTCGACGACCTTCGCGCCCGCGGCACCCACTTCCGCCTGCGCATCCTCTCCGACCAACAGGCCCCCGTCTGCCACTACGACGGCCGCGAGGTCATCAACCTCGCCAGCAACAACTACCTCGGCCTCTGCAACCACCCCAAACTCCGCGAAGCCGCCATCGCCGCCACCCGGACGTACGGCGTCGGCTCCGGCGCCGTCCGCACCATCGCCGGCACCATGCGTATCCACATGGAGCTCGAAGAAAAAATCGCGGCCTTCAAGAACGTCGAAGCCTGCGTCGTCTTCCAGTCCGGCTTCGCCGCCAATGCCGGCACCGTCTCCGCCATCCTCGGCAAGGACGACTTCATCCTCTCCGACGAACTCAACCATGCCTCGATCATCGATGGCGCGCGCCTGTCGCGGGCAAGAATAAAAGTCTTCCGCCACAAGGACGTCGCCCACGCTGAAGAACTGCTCAAGGAGATTCAATCCGAACCCGGCCACAAACTCCTCATCACCGACGGCGTCTTTTCGATGGATGGCGACATCGGCCCCGTAGCCGCACTCGCCAACCTGGCCGAAAAATACGGCGCCATCATGATGGTCGACGACGCCCACGCCTCCGGTGTCCTCGGCCGCAACGGTCGCGGTAGCGTCGACCACCAGAACGCCCACGGCAAGGTCGACATTCAGGTCGGCACATTATCCAAAGCCATCGGCGCCCTGGGCGGCTACGTCTGCGGCAGCCGCGATCTCATCGACTTCCTTTACCACCGCGCCCGCCCATTCCTCTTCTCCACCTCGCACCCGCCATCGGTAGCCGCCACCTGCATCGCCGCGTTCGACATTCTGGAAACCGAGCCCGACCGCATCGCCCGCCTCTGGGACAACACCCGCTACTTCAAGCAGCAACTCGCCGCCGCCGGCTTCGACATAGGCGGCCGCACCACCCCCATCAGCGAAACCCCCATTACGCCCATCATTCTCGGCGATGGCCGCAAGACCATGGACTTCTCACGCGCCCTCTTCGACGCAGGCCTGATGGCCACCGGCATCGCCTTCCCCACCGTCCCCGAAGGCAAAGCCCGCATCCGCACCATCATGACCAGCGAACACACCCGCCCCCAGATCGACCGCGCCCTCGAAATCATCGTCGCCACCGCCCGCAAATCCGGCGTGCTCTAGCTCGAGAGACCTGCTTCACCCCAGCGGCACTCTCCCGCTTGCCGATTCAATTGCGCAGGAATTGATAGGCCGCATGGCACAACAGAATTGTTCCCACGATGGCGAATACGATCTTTCCTCCTCCTCCCGTGATGAAGGTCGGAGGCCGGCGCCGCCCACGAACGCATCCCACCCAGATGACGAAGAGACCGACGAACAGCGAAACCCACGGAGAATCGAAAAAAGCTAAGAAATCGTCCACAACTCTTTGTCCTTCCACGCATTCACTGGAAGCCCCACTGCCTTGCAGTCATCATACCCCGGCCATCCTGGTTTGACCGTCTCAAGCCATGCAAATAACCAGCGGTGTCTTTGACAAAAAGTGTCCAATGGAGTACATATAGAACGTGCAAACAGTAGTGGAGATGCCTTCCTACTCTCAGAGCAGCAGAGGCAATCTTCACCGAAAGCGAACGCTCTGATATCGTGTCCCGGCTTGCTGCGGACCCCGAATGTGGCGACCTCATCCAGGGTACGGGAGGCTTCCGCAAGGTCCGCGTCGGACGCAGCGGAATAGGAAGGCGCGGAGGCGCTCGTGTCGTATACATTCTGCGCAACGCCAGCTTCTCAATCTTCCTCGTCACTGCCTATCCAAAGAACGAGAAAGACAACCTGACGAAGAAGGAACGTAATGAACTCGCCAAACGCGCCGAAGAGATCTTCGCGCGATACGGAGGGAGCCAATGACCGCTATATTCAATGATCTGATGATCGGCCTCGATGAAGTCGACGCATTTCTGTCGGGTCAACGGGCTGGCTACAAGGTCACTCTCCCCGACGAAGTCGACGTCAAAAGCATTCGCAAGAGACTCAAGATGACCCAGGCCCGATTCTCCGACACATTCGGCTTCTCCCTAGACGCCGTAAAGCACTGGGAGGGCGGCCGGCGGACGCCCGAGGCTTCTGCCCGCGCCTTTCTCACGGTCATCGCGAAGAACCCCGTCGCCGTGATCGCAGCATTGCATTCAGGACGACCCGCAATCGCCGCCCGAAAGCACTCGCCACCCGCCAACCGTCGGAAGAAGATCGCGTAGATACCACCCGGGTTGGGTCACCCCCCGGTACACAACCCGTCCTTCGCACACCGCCGCCGCACCCGACCCAGCACCCCTCTAGCTCAGGAATCTTTGAGGCAGAACAGTCAGCACCGGCTGATCCCAGCGCAGGTAAGAATCGGCCGCACTCTGCCATGGATACACACCGCCCACGCTAGGCCACAACATCTGAACTGCTTCAAAGTCGTTGCCTCCGTAGAACCAACGGTTGGCAACGAACCACTCTCCATAACTATCTGGATCGATCTGTTGAAAAAAGCAGTCGTAACCAGCGATAACGTCATTCCACACGGTCCCGTGCCGAAAACTCAAACTCTTATCGCGAATGCGGCAGTTGATGTTCTGCAACAGGACTTGAGTCAGCTCGTTTTCGAGTCCAATAATGAGAACTTCCGGATGCTCATAGGAGTGCTGTAGACCAACGGTATACGCCCACTCGGGAGTTCTAGGGTCGTCTCCCTCCAGCACCTTCACAACCGCACAACCATCCTTGACGATTGCCTTCAATTCCTGTCGCTGAGTGTCATTCCAACAACGACCGACGTCCATCCTCTCATCAGGCGTCAATGGAATCTCCCGCGTACACAACCCGCCCTTCGCAAATCGTCGCCCGCACCCGCCCCAGCATCGCCGCCCCATCGAACGGCGTGTTCCGCGACTTCGACTTGGACGCGCTCGCCCGAAACTTCCACTCCGCCCCCGCATCGAACACCACCACATCCGCATAACTCCCCACGCGCAGGTTTCCGCGCTCGCGCAGCCCAATCACCTTCGCCGGATGCTCGCTCATCAACGCCATCACCTTCGCCAGCGGCATTCCATGCTCGCGATGCAGCACCCGCAGCGCCAGTCCCAGCGCGGTCTCCAGGCCGGTAATCCCATTCGGCGCACGCTCGAACTCAACTTCCTTCTCATGGCTCGCATGCGGCGCGTGGTCGGTCGCAATCGAATCCACCGTGCCGTCCAGCAGCGCCTCAATCACGGCCCGCCGGTCGGCCTCCACCCGCAGCGGCGGATTCATCTTCGCATTAGTGTCGTAGTCGCCGATCGCCTCGTCCGTCAGCGTAAAGTGGTGCGGCGTCGCCTCGCACGTCACCTGCAGCCCCTCGTCTTTCGCGCGCCGTATCTCGCGCAAAGCGCGTGCGGTGGACACATGCTGCACATGCAGATGCGGCCGCGCCCCCTCCACGCGCTCAATCTCCCGCAGCAACCCGATGTCCCGCTCGACGATCCGCGCCTCCGCCTCCACCGGCATTCCGCGCAGCCCCAGCCGGAACGCCACGCGCCCAGCGTTCATGCTGCATCCACCCGTCAGCCGCGTGTCTTCCGCGTGCTGCGACACCGGCACGCCGAGACGCGCCGCCGCCGTCAGCGCCGCGCGCATCACGTTGTCCTCCAGCACCGGCCGGCCGTCGTCGGTAAATCCCACCGCGCCCGCGCGTACCAGTTCATGGAAGTCCGTAATCTCGCAGCCATTGCTGCCGAAGGTCGCCGCCGGCATGGCCAGCAGCTTCACCACCGGCCCGCGCGCCGCGTCCAGCATCCACTTCAACTCGGCAACCGAATCGTTCACCGGCGTCGTGTTCGGCATCGCCACCACGCACGTGAATCCGCCCGCCGCAGCCGCAGCCGTCCCCGTCGCGATGGTCTCCTTGTGCGTCTGTCCCGGCTCGCGCAGATGCACGTGAATATCGATCAGCCCCGGCGCCACCACGCAACCCACCGCATCGATCTGCAACTCCTTTGGTAACGAATTCGCAAGCCCCGCCAACCCGCCTGGCATCTCCATCGCCGCAATCCGTCCATCGCGCACCAGCACATCGCGCAGCCCATCCACCCCGCTCGCCGGATCAATCACGTGCCCGCCAAGAACAAGAAGTTCATTCATCGTCTTCGTCTTTATTCCCGCAATAGAATCGGTGCCTGTCGGTGTCAATCGGTGTTAAGCCTTTGCTCATGCGATCACCCTGAGCGCCCGCACCAGCACCGCTCTGCGCACCGCCAACCCGTTGGCCACCTGGTCCTCGATCGCCGACTGTGTCCCATCGGCCACTTCGCCCGTAATCTCGAGCCCGCGAATGATGGGCCCCGGATGCATCACCACCGCCCTCGGCGCCAGCGCCGCCAGCCGCTCCGCACCCAACTGGTACCGCGCAATGTATTCGTCCAGGTTCAAATCGAAGCCCGCCAGCCGCTCCTTCTGGATGCGCAGCATCATCACCACGCTCGCCCGCCGCAGCGCCGCGTCGAAATCGCGCTCGATCTCAATCCCCTCGCCCATCCCCAGCGCGTCCTCCGGCAGCAGTTCCACCGGCCCGCACAGCACCACGCGCGCGCCCAGCCGCGGCAGCAGCATCGCATTCGACCGCGCCACGCGGCTATGCAGAATGTCTCCCGTAATCACCACCGTAACGCCGTCCAGCGTCTTGGCATCTATTGCTACAGAATTGGGTGCCCCAGGTCTCGATTTTGATACCTGGGATGCGACTCCCCCCAGTCCCAATCTGGTAAGGATCGTGCGCAGGTCCAGCAGCGCCTGCGACGGATGCTGATGCATCCCATCGCCCGCGTTCAGCACCGGCAGCCCCGTCACCCGCGCCAGCAGCATCGGCGCGCCCGACGACAGGTGCCGCAGCACAATCGCCTCCGCGCCCAGCGCGCGCAGCGTCAGCCCGGTGTCCTTCAGGCTCTCGCCTTTTTCAATCGAAGAAGATTTGTCGCTCACCAGCGTCGTCATCGCGCCCAGCGACTTCGCCGCCAGTTCGAAGCTCGTCCGCGTGCGCGTGCTCGACTCATAGAACAGCAGCGCGATCGTCCGCCCTTCGAGTATCCGCACGCGCGCCGCCGCATCCATCGCTTCCAGCCGCGCCGTGCTCGCCAGAATCTCCGCCACGTCCGCGACCGACAAATGCTCCACCGTCAGCAGCGATCCCGGCGCATACTCCGGCCTTGCCGCGCTTGCGACTGAGTCTGCCGCTCTCTCTTCTGAGAAGTTTGCCGTTCTTGTCTCTGAGATAGGTCCGGACTGGTAGCCCAAGGCTTCAGCCTTG
>CAZAXI010000102.1:8973-15825 GCA_964489045.1 uncultured Granulicella sp.
GGTATTGAGGACGTTCCGGACTCCGCAGCTTTTGTCTCTGAGATAGGTCCGGACTGGTAGCCCAAGGCTTCAGCCTTGGGTATTGAGGACGTTCCGGACTCCGCAGCTTTTGTCTCTGAGATAGGTCCGGACTTTAGTCCGGACATTCCGGCTCCGCGCGGATTAGGGGCTTTAGCCCCTGGGGCAAGGTTTTCTCTTTGGGCCAACGTCGCGCCTCAGTCCACCAGTTCGACCAGCAGCACCTGCTCCTGCCCGTCGACTTCATTCAGCTTCACTTCGATGATCTCGCGCCGCGAGGTCGGCACCATGCGCCCGGTAAACGTCGCCTGGATCGGCAGTTCGCGATGCCCGCGATCGATCAGCACCAGCAGTTGCACGCTCTTCGGCCGCCCGTGGCTGAACAGCGCATCCAGCGCTGCCCGCACCGTGCGCCCGGTGTACAGCACGTCGTCCATCAGAATGATGTCGCGCCCATTTACGTCGAAGCCCAGGTCGCCCGGCTTCACAATCGGCCTCGGGCCGGCCGTCGACAGGTCGTCGCGATAGAAGCTGATGTCGAGCACGCCCACATCCACTGGCAGCTTCTCTATGTTCTCGATCATCTTCGCCAGCCGCTCGGCCAGCGGCACCCCCCGCCGCTTGATGCCCACCAGTCCCAGGTTGGCCGCGCCGTCGTTCTTCTCCACAATCTCATGCGCCAGCCGCACCAGCGTCCGCTCAATCTCCGACGCCGACATCAGCCGGCCCTTCTCGCGCAGCCTCGGCTTCAGCTTGTCCGCAGCAGTCCCTTCAGTTGCTTCGCTCATAAAGTATTCCGTTCCGTCGTTGCTGATAATAGCAGCCCGGACCCAGCCCACGCGTGCAAAACTCGCCCGGATGCGACCCGCCCCCCTGGGCTAGAAAATCCGGAAGTTCACCTCGACGTTCAGTTCCACCGCAACCGGCGCCCCATTCTCCATGGCTGGCTGAAACGTGTACTGCGAAACTGCCGCGACGGCCTCCTCGTCCAACCCCAGCCCCACCGGGTGCAGAATCTCGAGGCGGGTCGGCTTCCCCTGGTCGTTCAGCACAAAATTCACCAGCACGATCCCGTTGTACTTCATCGCTCGCGCCGCCTCGTCAAAAGACGGATCAACATGGGTCAGCAGCCGCGGCTGGGTCACCCCTCCGCCGATGCGAGCAAGCTTCTCCGCGTGGAAAGCCCGCGCCACACCACCGGCGTCGGCCCCGGGGAGCAAGTGCCCGTCCGCGAATTGCCGCCAGTACGACGGAAGCAACGGCACCAGCTCCGCCAGGCTGTCCGCAAAAATCGCGTCTAAAGCAGCGGTGAAATCCCCGTCCGCGGGTGTCTGGATCCGAATTGTCATCTTTTCCGGGGAAGGGTCGCCCGACCCGTTGCGTACCACCAGCCCCACCCGCTTCGGCACGTCCTTCTCGAACTCCAGCCCAACCCGCTGTCCGCTTAGCACCAGCTCTTTGGCCGTCAGCTTGACCGACTGTACATCGACGCCCGCCAGCGTGAACGTCACCGGCGCGGAAGTTCCCTGCAGTTGCCCCGCATCGTCAAAGCCCAGCGTGTCCCCGCTCCAATGCCCGCGCAGGTAGAGCGGCTTGTCGACCAGCCGCGCCCGCAAGTCGGCTTCGGTTTTCTGGGCAACCAGACAGGATGGCGCAAAAAAAACTACGAGCAGGACCGTCAGCATCAAGCGCATGGCAACAGAATAGTCCGCCCCACGCCGCCCGGCGCAGAAAACCCAACGTCCGCGCCGGGCGGGGCTCCGCGAATGGCTCTAGTGGCGCGGCAGCGGCGCCGGATGGATCGGCCCCAGCCCGCAGCCCAGGCAGCCGCGATCTGCATGGAAGGCCGTCTCCCATAGGTGAGCCTTGTCCTTCGCAGCGGGTTGGCCCGCAACCTTGGCCTGGCGGCTGGCCGGGACGCCGACCCCCTGCGTCGCGTTCTTCAATACATCCTTGTCTCGCCCATGGGGTGTGAAGGTTGGCTTGTCCATCGTAGGACCTCCCTGGGTTGGCTCGTGCCGGTTAGGGAATTCTTAGATCGTCTCGCGCAGTTCAGCGGCCTATGCCGCCGCGTGCGCGGAAAGCAGATGAAATCGGGTCGGCGTCGAACACAAACGAGAAGGTTCGCTCGCCGGAGGGCATCGTATGCGGCCGGGGTGCGGGTTTCCTGGAGCGGGAGACCAGTCGGAGATAGCCGTCCGGATGCGGCGGCTGAGCGCGGCTGGTGGCGCTACGCGCTCTTACCGTGACCGAGCCCTCCGGGTCGAGATACAAATCGAAACTGGCAGCGCACGTGGCACAGAGCCAGAAAAACTCCGTGCCGGTAGATCGCCGCTCGTGCGCATACAGATCGCCGGCATTCAGAAGTTTGAACTCCTCGTGGCAGGCTGGATTAACGCAGCGATTTACCATCGGCGTACACCCCGGAACACGACTTTACTATATTTCCCTGGGGCAGGGATGTGATGAAGATCACATCGGCAGCGAGGCGTCTTCGCGCGCCTTCACTCGCGGCTCCCAATTGACTATCGATTGGATATCGATCAAAGGAAAACGCTTACCGGAAGCGGCTACGGCCCGTGAGGCGCAAAACTAGCTAGCTCAGCCCAAGAAACTCCCGGCTGATCTTCTTCGACTATTAACCAACCCACGAGGTTGTCCGCAGCTTCAGAAGTTTCTCGCCGTCTGCTGCCTCCGCTCAAACCCGGCCCACAAACCAGGCCCGCTTACACCGCCGGCCCGCGCCGCATCCGCAGCAGCCCCGCAAACGCCCCGCCCAGCGTGGACAGCGCCAGCAACACCACCGACACAAACGCGCAACAAAACAGCGCATACCCGCCGCGAAATTCAGGCGAGCGGACAAACTCCATCCACCCCGCCGGCATCGGCGTATTGGGTTGCTGCATACTCTTCTGCTGCATCACCTTCTGCACCTGCGTGACGATTTCCGCCATCTGCGCGTCAAAGTTCCCCATCGAGTGCAGCACAAACCGCGCCACCAGCCCCGCACCCGCCATGGCAACCCCCAACTCCAGCGCCAGGCATATCCCCACCACCACCCCGATGCGCGCCCCAACGCGCACATCCATCCACGCCGCCGGCCTCCGCTTCTGGTAGAAACCCAGCGTAATCAGCGAAGCGCTCATAATCCACAGCAGGCTCACCGGCGTCAGCACGTCCACCTTCATCGCCACCAGCGTCAGCACCGACCCCACCCCAGCCACCGCCGCCGCGCACCGGATCGCCGTCTTCCACTCCACCTGCCGCGCCCGCGGAGGCGCCGCTACCCCAGTGCTCGCCGCCGCGCCTCCAGCCTCGCCGCCCGTCTCTACCGACTGGTTCTCCAGCGCCAAAAATAGCTGCGGCGCCCCGCAGTGTGGGCAGAACGGCGTTTCGCCGGTCTCCTTCGACAGCTCGCCGCCACACCGGTGACACGTCTCCTGCATACCTACCGAGGCTACCCTACCGCAAATCCCGCGGCAAGGGTGCCCCATGATCAACGAGCGGCCCTGAGCGCAGTCGAAGGGCCCTCGTTTATCGTGGGGTGAGTCACTAGCCCTGGCGCCGCTCCCGTCGTGCCGCCGTATCGCTTAAGAGTCTGCTTTTCGGCTCCCTCACTGGCGCCGGTCGCCGCCGCTGTCGTCGCCGAACGTGATGTCTCCCGGCAGGTCCAGCGCCACCAGCGAGAACTTCGTCCCGCCGCCATCCGGATCGATGGTCACAATATGCTGATGACGCTCCGAACCCGCCTTCAGCGCCAACTGGTGATTGCTCGAGCTGTCGTCCACATTCACGTGGCCGTGCTTGTCGTCGCAGGTCAACCCCTCCGCAGTCGCCGCGGGTGATCCCACCGCCTGGTTATTGCGGCACGCAATCGCACCGCCAAACCGCCGCAACCCATCGCGATAGAACGCTTCTACCTTGTCCGTCGAATCGTCCGTGCGGAAGCTCGCCACCTTCACCCGCAACTTGTAGTCCCCGAAGCTCATGTCCACATCCGCCGAGCGGTCCTTGTCATCATCCTTGTTCGCCGCCACCGCGCCCGGATACGCCGGCAGCCCGATGCTCGCCAGCACGTTCGCATCGTTGGTCGTCACATTCATCCCGCCGAACGGCGTCACAATCTTCACGTCCTTGCTATCGCCGTGCCGGTTCTCCTCCACGCGGCAACCCGCCATCAGCACCGCCGCCGCTCCCAAGGCCACCCCAACCGCAATCTCCCGCGTTCGCATCCCTGTGCCTCGCTTTCGTGTCTGGAAAAACCGGCGCGTCCCGCCCCTGCCAAACCATACGCGGCCAGCGACCGGTTAGTTCCGTCATTCCCACCCGCCTCCTGCCGCACACCTCACACCTCCAACCTCCAACCTGACCAGTGCTACCCTTAAGTCCTACCCACTATGAGCGACAAGAAGCCCGCAGAAGCCCCCGCCGAATCCTCCGACAACAACCTCCCCAAGGCCTACGACCCCTCCGCCATCGAGCAGCGCTGGGCCGACTACTGGGTCCGCGAGCGCCTCTTCGAAGTTGAGACCCCCAAGCCGGGTGCCCCATCTACCGGGGTCCCCAGCGAACTTGTTCGCAGGGGTGGATCCAAGCTCCGCTTGGGTGGGACCGACGACACCTCGAACCTCGAACCTCGAACCTCGAACCCAAACGCCGTCTTCACCATGCTCCTCCCACCCCCCAACGTCACCGGCTATCTCCACATGGGCCACATGTTCGAGCACACCGAGTCCGACATCCTGGCCCGCTGGCACCGCATGCTCGGCGAGCCAACCGTCTGGGTCCCGGGCACCGACCACGCCGGCATCGCCACGCAGATGCTGGTCGAGCGCCAACTCAAAGTCGAAGGCACCGACCGCAAAACCATGGGCCGCGAAGCTTTCACCGAACGTGTATGGGCCTGGAAGCGCCAGTACGGCTCCGCCATCACCGATCAGATGCGCCGCCTCGGCGCCTCCGTCGACTGGTCGCGCGAGTACTTCACCATGGACGACCGCCTCAACGTCGCCGTCCGCGAAGCCTTCGTCCGCCTGTACGAGCAGGGCCTCATCTACCGCGGCGCCTACATCGTCAACTGGGACCCGCAGATCCAGACCGCCGTCTCCGACCTCGAAGTCACCCACGAGGACCGCACCGGCAAGCTCTACCACATCCGCTACCCCTTCGCCGACGGCACCGGCTCCATCGTCGTCGCCACCACCCGCCCCGAAACCATGCTCGGCGACGTCGCTGTTGCTGTTAATCCGAACGACGAGCGCTACCAGCAATTCATCGGCAAGCTCGTCACCCTCCCGCTCAGCGCCGCCTCTGGCCACGGTGACCGCGAAATCCCCATCCTCGCCGATGACTGGGCGCAGCCCGAGTTCGGCACCGGCGCCGTCAAGGTCACCCCCGCCCACGACCCCAACGACTTCGCCGTCGGCCAGCGCCACCACCTGCCCTCGCCCCTCATCCTCGACGAGACCGCCCACGTTTCCCTCGTCGGGTCTCCGTATTTCGGCCTGGACCGTTTCGCCGCCCGCGAGCGCATCGTCGCCGATCTCGAAGCCGCGGGCCTGCTCGTCGCCGTCAAGGATCACCAGTTCGCCATCGCCCTCTCCCAGCGCACCGGCGCCGTCATCGAACCGCGCCTCTCACTGCAATGGTTCCTCGCAGTAAACAAGGTCCCCACCAAACCGGGTGCCCCACATCTCGCTTCTGAAATGTGGGATTCAAACGACCCCCGCGGCCGATCCATAGCCGACAACGCCACCCGCGCCGTCGCCGAAGGCCACGTCCGCTTCACTCCCGACCAGCACCGCAAAACCTACATGGAGTGGATGTCCAAGCTCTACGACTGGTGCATCTCCCGCCAGCTCTGGTGGGGACACCGCATTCCCGCCTGGCACTGCGCCGCCTGCCCCGCCATCACCGTCGCCCGCGAAACCCCCACCGCCTGCGCCACCTGCGGCAGCACCCAGATCACCCAATCCACCGACGTCCTCGACACCTGGTTCTCTTCCGGCATGCTCCCCTTCACCGTCTTCGGCTGGCCCGGAAAGGCCGCTCAGTCGGACCACGAAACAGGTACCCCGACGGACCACGAATTAAGTACCCCGACCCTTCAGGGTCGGGTCTCACTGCCAGCCAAAAAAGAAGAAGGGGCTTTAGCCCCTGGGGCAAACCTCACCCCCGACCTCGCCGCCTTCTACCCCACCACCCAACTCGTCACCGGCTTCGACATCCTCTTCTTCTGGGTCGCCCGCATGATCATGCTCGGCGTCCACTTCACACTCGACATTCCCATGCCCGACGGCAGCCCGCGCACCCTCGCCGACGCCGTCCCCTTCCGCAACGTCTACATCCACGCCCTCATCCGCGACGCCAACCGCGAAAAGATGTCCAAGACCAAGGGCAACGTCGTCGACCCCATCGACATAATCACTCGCTACGGTACCGACGCCGTCCGCTTCACCCTCGCCAGCATGGCCTCGCCCGGCACCGACATCGCCTTCTCGGAAGCCCGCACCGAAGGCTATCGCGCCTTCGCCAACAAAATCTGGAACGCCGCCCGCTTCCTCTTCATGAATCTCGACCGCGCCCGCGCCGCCAACATCGAAGTCCAATTACCGAAACTGGGTGCCCCATTCATGACGGTTTCATCGTCATGGGTGGGGTCGACCACCACCGACGCCCTCGAATCCCGCTGGATCGTCGCCCGCCTCTCCCAAACCGCCGCTTCCGCCAACGCCTCCCTCGCCGAATACCGCTTCGACGAAGCCGCCAACACCATCTATCAGTTCTTCTGGGGCGACCTCTGCGACTGGTACCTCGAAATCGTCAAGCTCCGCC
>CAZAXI010000103.1:0-15815 GCA_964489045.1 uncultured Granulicella sp.
GACAATTCAAGTTTAATTTTCGCCATCCGGCGATCTCGCGGGACCAGTCGAAGGAGTTTCTGGACGGGGCGTTCCGGCGCGACTTCGAGCGCAACGGGCCGAGCTTGTTCCGGGTTTGCAGGACGACGCTGCAGGGCTGGATGCGCTACAAGGACCATCCCGATCCGCGGATTCGTGGAAGGTTTTGCCACGAGGCGAGAGCGTTGAAGTGGAGCTATCCTGGACTGCTTTGGGCGATGGAGCGCATGCTCAGGCCCACCAATGAACGTGTAGCGGAGCAGATTCGAGTATTGCGCGATGAGCTGCGGCGGGAGTTCGGAGTTGCGTCCATGCTGTCGGAACGGTTGCTGGGACCGCTGTTGCTGGCTACTGCAAGACGGGAGGGGCGGCGTCTGGCGCGAGGCATAACGTACGAGCCGAAAGCAATCATCGAGCGGACGAATTGGGTCGGCAATGCCGAATCTGCCGTGCTTCCTGCGAGTGCCGGTTCGGTATTGCGGCGGGATTATGCGGTTACGGGCATGTCCTCAATGCGTCCTCCAACGATTGCGACTTCTGGTTCAGTTCCATTTCCTCAATTGAGAGTCCGGGACACTGAGCAATTCTGAACTTTGCGCTAAATCGCGCCCTTCGACTAGTAAACCTACACTGGAACGTAGATGGCATAGCCGCGCGGCGGGGCCGGGAACTCGGCGTTGCCGTCGCCGTCAGTGGTACGCGCGTCGGGCCACGCCTGGTCGTGCCCGTCCCAGGCGATGGGCACAAACTTCTGATTGGCCCACTTGGTCTTGACTGAGGTGCCCGACCACTTGTCGCCCAGGTTGTTGAGCACATAAATCAGCCCCGTCTGGTCGGCGCTCTCGTCCTTCCAGCCCACCCGCTGCATGATGTAGAGGTCGGGATCGGCGTGCAGTATCTGCGAGTCGCCGCCGGCGTGCTTGTGGTGCGCCTGAACGAGCGCATCGATGCCATTCGGGGCCCCGGAGCGCGCCAGCCCGTTGTTGTAGTAGTCGTACCAGAAGACGCACGGGTAGCCCTCATGCACCATGATGAACGAGTACGCCATCAGCTTGTCGTTGACGATCGCGCTGTCGCCCATGTCGTGGTTGTCGACAAAGGTGGCCGCGTGGCGCGGCCGCTTCATCACCACCGAGCCGCCGTCGGTCAGGTTACGCAGATCGTAGTTCAGCGAGTCGCACATGTCCTTCAGCTTGTAGCGAAGGGGGAAGTCGAACGCCGCGATCTGACTATCGGTAAACTCTTCCACTCGGCTTAGCCAGTCGTCGATGTCCTCAGTGCCGGACCAATATTCTCCGACTACATAGGGCTCGAAGTCCTTCCCGTTCCTGACATACTGGTACTTCGCGAGCAGTGCAATCATCCACGCGCCGAACCCCTTGGCGTAGTCGAAGCGAAAGCCGTCGAAGCCCAACTCCTCGATGAGCATCCGCGCATACCGGTACATTGCCGCATAGACCTCAGGGTTGCGATGGCAGAGATGCGGATAACCTGCGAAGTTTTCCCCTTCCAGGATCACCCGCTCGTACCGGCTGGGATGGAAGTGGTTGTAGTCGCGGGGAAAGATTCCGCTCTTCGGGTTGAACTTGGTCCAGCGCTTCTGGCCGTCGAGCGGACTCACCTCTTCCTCGTCTGCACCCCCGTTGTGATTGATGACCATGTCCGCATAGAGCCCAACGCCATGGGCGTGCGCCTTCGCAATCAGTGCCTCCAACTCCGCGCGGTTCCCATACCAGGTTTTCGTGCCGCCCTTCTGGTCGAAGTCTCCCAGGTCGAAGTAGTCGTACGGGTCGTAGCCCATTGACGTGTTGCTCGCTGCCTTGTTGACCGGCGGCAGCCAGAGCGCGTTGAACCCAGCGTTGCCCAGATCTTCTACCCTCTCGGCGACGAAGTTCCACCACTCGTGTTCCTTGTTCTCGTGCTTCGGCGCGTCCCAATAGAACGCTTGCATCATGACTGCCATAGAGTGTGCTCCCGGACTATGTAGAATCCCAACTGCGTTAGACGGTCTGGCTATACTTGCAACCAGGCTCTCCACCACTTACAAGTTGGATGCGCGCCTTCCGACTTTCGCATTTGGCCAATTGAGGGGAACCAGAGTAGTGTGGGCAGGACCTGCATTCATTGGAGATGGCAATGTTCAAGTGCGTGGTTGCGGCGGTAGGCGCCGCATTTCTTTCTGCTGTTGGTCTGGCTCAGCCGGTGGCGCTTCCGCGCCCCGCGGTCACGGGCATCTCGCACGTGGTGGTGTTCGCGGACGACATCCAGAAGTCGCAGCAGTTCTATGCGGGAGTGCTGGGATGGGACCAGGTGCCTGCGGGTGCTGCCAGTGCGGGCGTGCGCTTCTACGCCAACCACGCGCAGTATGTCGAGCTGCTGTCGCCGGCGTCGCCGGGACTGGCGAACCACTGGGACTCGGTTGCGTTCGCGACGACTGACGCTGAAGCGATGCGCAAGTATCTGGGCAGCCGGGGCGTCGTGGTTCCGGATCGTGTGACGACAGAGGCGGACGGTAGCAGGAGCTTCGCCGTTCACGATCCTGAAGGCAACAAGGTTGGATTCACCCAGGACGGAAAGCGCCCGCCTGCCGAACCGGCTTCCGCGGCGCAGAGTTTGAGCTCGCACATTATCCATGCCGGGTATGTAGTCCACGACCGCGGGGCGATGGACCACTTCTACAAGGACCTGCTCGGGTTTCATCTGTACTGGCAGGGCGGGAACCCGCCGGAACGCGTGAACTGGGTGATGATGCAGGTGCCGGATGGGACGGACTGGATTGAATACATGCTGCTGCTGCCGGCCAACCCGTCTGCGGGCCAGTTGGGGACGGCAAACCATTTTTCGCCCGGCGTCGTCAGCATAGCGGAGTTGCAGAAGAAGCTGGAAGCGCGGGGTTGGAAGTTTGCGGCGGGCAGGGACCCGTGGACACTGGGCGTGGATGGGAAGATGCAGATCGGCTTGAGAGATCCCGACGGCACTCGGGTGGAGTTCATGGAGTTTGCGCCGGTGAAGGATCCGTGCTGCTCGGCATATACCGGCACGCAACCTGAACCCTCAGCGAAGTGGTAGTGACGCGGAGGCCGGTATAGTGAGGCTGGGTTGCTAGACTTGCTTCCAGGCGCCGGTAGCTGGCTGGCGTCCGAAACCCTGGAGGCGAGGGATGTTGCGAAGCGTGAGCCGTGCGGTGACAGTGACGGCGTGGTGCGGTTGGGTTGCGATGGCCGCAGCGCAGGCAGGCAGGGTGTACACGGCGGCCGACTACGCGCAGGCCGAGAGGTGGATGAACTATAACGTGGACCCGCTGGTCTACCACACGGTGAAGGACCCGGTGTGGCTGGACGATGGGCGCTTCTGGTATCGCGACCTGGGGCCGGATGGCGTGACGTACATGCTGGTCGATCCGGTGAAGCGAATGAAGGCACCGGCGTTCGACCAGAGCAAGGTGGCAGCGGGGTTGAGAGCGGTCGTCAGCTCCGGCAAACTGGCAATCGCGTCGCCGTTGGATGCGGGGCATCTGCTGATTGACGATCTGAAGCTGGAGGATGGGGACCGCGTGGTGGTGCTGCGGTTTGGGCGAGCGATGGTCCGGTGCGATCTGCGCGGGGCGGGCGAATGCAAGAGCGCGGGCGAGACTTTGCCGGAGACGTACGACCTTTCGCCCGATGGGAAGAAGGCGGCGTTTGTTTACGACGACAACTTGTGGGTGCGCGATGTGGCCAGCGGGCACGAGACGGAGTTGACCATGGACGGCGTGCCGGACTTCGGCTATGCCACGGATAACGCGGGATGGACGCACAGCGGCAGGCCCATCGTGGTGTGGTCGCCGGACTCGAAGAAGATTGCGACGTTTCAACAGGACCAGCGCAAGGTGCGGAGGATGTACCTGGTGAGCACGACGGTTGGGCATCCGGCACTTGAATCGTGGCCCTATCCGCTGGCTGGAGACGAAAACGTGACCATGATCCAGCGGGTGATCGTCGACGTGGACGCGCGCAAGGTGGTGCGGTTGAAGATGCCGCCGGACCAGCACCGATCGAGCCTGTGCGACGACTTGAGCTGTGCGGGTGGGGAAGGCTGGGACGACGTGCAGTGGAGTGCGGATGGCTCGCACCTGGCGTTCGTCTCGACGTCGCGGGACCATAAACAGGAGTGGCTGCGTGTGGCCGATGCCGCGACCGGCGAGGTGCGCGACGCGATGAACGAGAAGGTTGCGACGTTCTTCGAAAGCGGGAACGACAAGACGGAAAACTGGCGCTACCTGGCGGGCTCGAATGAAGCGCTGTGGTTTTCGGAACGCGACAACTGGGGGCAGTTGTATCTGTACGACTTGACTACGGGGAAACTGAAGAACCAGATTACGCATGGTGACGGCGATGTGACGCAGGTGCTGCGTGTCGATGAGAGGGCGCGCGTGGTCTACTTCCTTGCGGTGGGCAAGGAAGCGGGGCGCGATCCGTACTTCGCGGGGCTCTACCGTGTGAACTTTGATGGCACGGAGTTGAAGCTGCTGACGCCGGAGGATGCCGACCATGCGGTAACCATGGCGCCGGATGGGCGCGCGTTTGTCGATGTGGCTTCGACGCCGACGACGCCGCAGACGACGGTGGTGCGCGATGGTGATGGCAATGCAGTGATGGACGTGGCTCGGCAGGACATCTCAAGGTTGCGCGAGAGCGGATGGAAGCCGCTGACGGCGATCACGGTGAAGGCGCGCGACGGCAAGACGGATCTGTACGGGTTCCTGTTCAAGCCGACGAACTTTGATGCGGCGAAGCGGTATCCCATCGTCGACCATGTCTATCCCGGGCCGCAGACAGGATCGTGCGGCAGCCGGAGTTTCGCAGCGGCGCATAGGGACATGGAGTCGCTGGCGGAGCTGGGTTTCGTGGTGGTGTGCATCGATGGCATGGGCACGCCGAACCGGTCGAAGAGCTTTCACGACGCGCTGTACGGGGACATGGCGGACAACACGATTCCTGACCAGGTGGCGGGGATCAAGGAGCTGGTGGCGAAGTATCCCTGGATTGATGTGGATCACGTCGGTATTTATGGTCACTCTGGGGGCGGCGCGGCGGCGGCGGCGGCGATGTTTCATTATCCGGACTTCTTCAAGGTGGGTGTGAGCGAGAGCGGCAACCACGACAACCGCTTGTACGAGGACGACTGGGCGGAGAAGTGGATCGGGTTGCTGAAAAAGAACGCGGATGGGACGACGAACTACGACAGCCAGGCGAACGAGGACTTTGCGAAGAACCTGAAAGGGCATCTGCTCTTGATGCACGGGACGATGGACGATAACGTGCCGCCGAACAATACACTGCTGGTGGTTGATGCGCTGATCAAGGCGAACAAGGATTTTGATCTGCTGATGATTCCGAACGCAAAGCACGGCTATGAAGCAGCGAATCCGTATGTGATGCGGAGGCGATGGGACTACTTCGTGCGCTACCTGTCGGGGGGAGTGCCGCCGGAGGAGTACCAGATGAAGCCGTGGGACGAGCAGCGGGCGGCGCTGGCGCAGGCGGGACAGTAAAGATGCGGCTGGGGCTTCAGCGCGCGAGTAGAGGAAGGGCGGTGAGGCATTCCATTGCCTGGGCCGCGAGGATTGCGCCGGTGAGTAGGAGGAAGAGTTTGCGGTAACGGGTTTCGAGCGCGTCGGCAAAGACGCCGCCGACGAAGGTGAAGAGGAATGGAAGCGCCCATAGCCACGGCGCGCTTACGGTCTGCGTGGTGACCAAGGTCGCGAGCGCAAGGACGATGAGCATTGGGGCCGTATTGCCGAAGTAGCGGCTGCGGCGGACGGCGCAGTAGAGCAGCACAGCCACAGCGGTTGCGATCAGGATGGGAAAATTGAGCGCGCTGGTGAAGAAGCTGTGCAGCGGAGTGAAGGAGAACCAGAAGCGCGCCGCGCCTCCGGTGAAGACGTAGCTGAAGGCCGCCAGGTGGAATCCGTAGAATGCAAAGAGGATGACGAGCGCGCTGATGGCGGAGAAGATGAGGATCTGCATGACGTATCCGCGGCCGCGTTCCGCAAGGTACAGCATGAAGATAATCGCGGCGAGGAAGCCGAGGATTGCGGCCAGCAGATGTGCGGCTGCGGTGAGTCCGAGGGCGACCGTGAGGAGCATGATGCGCGGACGCCACTTGCGGCGCGGGCCCTGCATGGCGTGGGCGACGCCGATGGCAGTATAGACGAGGCCGTAGAGTCCCCACATGGCGAGCAGGTCGTTGTTAGGCGTGACCGCGAGGCGAACGACGGCGGGGCAGAAGCAGTAGAGGCCGAGCGCGAAGAAGCCACCCTGGTTGCCGAAGAGGCGGCGCGCGACCCACCAGAGGCCGCCGCCGAGCCACACGGCGAAGAGCACGAACGGCAGGTGGATGAGGTAGATGACGCTGGTGAGTTGGTGGCGGGCTTCCCACGTGGAACCGTTGAGCGAACCGCCGGCGTAGAGGCGATTGGCGGGCGCGCGAAAGTGGTCGATGGCGAGCAGAGTGAGGCGCTGCGCGGTGAGCGGGAAGCCGGCGACGCGGTAGGCGAAGGTGCCGTCGCCGTTGAGGTTGCCGCAGGTGGTGAAGTATCCGGCGAGCGGCGAGGGACGCTCCCACATCTCGCGGCCGCAGCGGGCGAAGCGATAGTCGGTGGTGGAGAGCTGCTGGTGGCCGACGACCCAGAGACACTGGGCGAGGAAGATGAGGAGCAGAAGCGCGGCGAGGCGTTGCGGCCGTCCGATCTGGATGCGCGGAAATGTCATGCTGCGACTTCGATGTGCACGTTCAGTATTCTCCTCGCGGGCTCGCTTTCGAGTGTATCGCGCCGTGTATGGTGGAAGTGAGGCGCCGATGCAGTCGCTAACATTCAGCCCGGGCCGTGCCTTTCTGTCTTCGGACTCGACCGCGGTGCCGTGGACCGTGGTGTTCGAGGATGAAGGTATCGCTGGCTATTTTTACGCATGCGACCGGTCGCGGGAGAAGCTGGACGAGAGCATTTTGGACGCGATGCTGATTTATAACGTCAGCGCGCTGGCCGCGAGCGATGAGCAATTGAAGCGGCCGGTGCCGGAACGGATCGCGTCGATTGAGTGGTCGCGCGATGGGTTGAAGGCGGCGCTGTATCTGGACGGTGCGGCGCAGGCGCTTTACGACTTTGGCGCGCGCCGCGGGTACTGCCGGATGGACTTTCCGAACTTCCTGGAAGACCAGGGCGACGTGTGGCGGAGGAACAGCCATGCGTGGTCGGATGCGGCGCTCCAGGAATTTGAGGCGGCGCTGTATGCGTGAGCGGCTTGACAACACGGTTTTGCGGGGAAAATGCTTGGTTGAGGAGAATCCCGTGAAGACTGCCCTCTTAGCGATTTCGTTCTTTACATGCGCATGCGCCTGCTGGCTGGGGGTGATGGAGGTGGTGCTGCGCCATCCGGGATATGGGACGCGCGTTGGCGTGGCGGCGCTGATCGCGCTGATCAGCATGGCGACGGTTCTGGTGCGGTTGACTAACCTGGGCGCTCGCGGTGAACGATGGCTGTGGGTGGGAGCAGTGGTGCTGATCGGGATCGGCGGACTGGCTTTTGTCCGGGATGCGCGGGCGGCGCATTTTGAAGGGTTTGTGCTGGTGATTTCGGTGGCGCTGGTGGGGCAGGGATGGCTGATGCTGGTTTCGGGGATGGGGCGGAAGGGGCCGTCGTCACCGAGCCGCAGCACGATGCAGCGCCTTGCCGGAGAATGACCCAATCTTTTTTCGATACTGCGACTATTGCTCCGGCGTCTGAGCACCCTGGACTGGCGTGCTCACATTCAAGGCCTGCCATAAATCTGGGATAGCTCCGTTCCATTTGGGGTTGGAGCAGGGCTCGGTGAATTCAAGACCCAGATTTCTTTGCTTGCCGGTGGCTGCGTCGGTGACGAGGAATGTGTCGATGCCCATGCAGGGATGGCCGGGCACGAGGTACGTCACTTTATGGGAATGGTTGGCGAACTGGGTTTGAAGCGTTTGCAGGGACGCCTGCAGCGTGTGGATGGAATTCTCATCTGACTTGAGTTGGGTCTGCAGCAGTTGTACCTCCAATTCGACGCCGGCAAACTGGACCTGGATCTGCTGGGCCGGGGTAAGGGGCTTTCCGTTGTCCTGGAGGACGATTTTGCCGGAAGGTTGACCCTGTTGTGCCTGCGCGGCGGAGGAGGCAAAGACGCGGGAGGCGGGTTGCTCGAACAGAACGATGGCGAGAGCTGCGCTGGAAACAATGGCAAGTGCAATGACGGGACTGAGTTTCATCGCGATTCCTCCTAGGCTGGCAATTCGTGGGCAGGTTGGCCCAAGGTGCGGGTTGATAATAAGGAATTATGGCAATGGGGAGCAAACGGTCCGCCAGGGCGTTCTGAAGAGTGAGCCCCTTTTAGGCGGGTCTTCGGCTCCCATCCTTCGCAGCGCTCGGGAGAGCGACGTGCAGGTTGAACAGTGGATGGGGATAGATGCCTCCTCTGCGTGGGAGGAGACCGTAATGGTAGGCAAGAACGATTAGCGCCAGCAGGATGACGATGAACGCGAACCTTGCCGCAGGCGGGAGTCCAGCGACCCACTGAACGCTACGGAACAAGAACCGCCTGAGGGAGTCGGATAGTCGCTCCAGCATCCTGGTTCGTACCCCTTGCAGACGACTTTACTCCGGCGGAAGGAAGAGGGATTCGATTTCGACCCAGTTGTGGACGCGGGTGTAGCCGGTGACGGCGACGTTGTGGGGGGCGTCGTAGAGAATGCCTGTGCCGGTGAAGCATGCGAGCTGGCGGGGGTTGTCGTCGATGAGGTAGTCGGCGCGGAGGATGGACTTGTCGCCGCAGAAGACGATGTGGGTGTGGGGGATGGTGGGGAAGTGGCGCTGGAGCCAGCGGAACTTGGGGTTGAACGAGCTGGGGACTTCCATGGCGGCGGAGGCGATGAAGACTTCGTAGTGGCGCTGGAGTTCGACGAGAACGCGGGGGGCGTCGGGCATGACGTCGAGGTCTTCAAAAAAGTCAGCGGCGCGGAGGTAGTCGTCGAGTACGGCGTGGTGGGGTTCGGGGACGATCTGCCAGAAGCGCTTGCCGCGGAGGTCTTGCTTGGTGAGGTTGCGCTGGAATTCCTGGTTGTAGCGGGCGAGGTGCTCGGCGATGGCGTCGGCCATGACTTCGTCCATGTCGACGCAGATGCGTTTGCGGGGGGTCATGGTTCTATTATCTGCGATTGGGGTTCGAGGTTCGAGGTGGGAGCTAGCGACGAGGTGACAGCAGGACACGTAGTTGCTCGACTGGGCTCCAGTTGTCAGGTGGCTTGGTACCTTTGCTGTTCCATTTCATCCCGGTGTCGACCCATCGCTTTCTCCAGTTTTCGTAGACCCCGGCGCGATCTGCCCGATTGCCTCCAGCGGCATCGTCATATCCGAAGTGGATGTGACAGCACGGGCATATCTCGAACGAGCCCAACCCGTTCTCCCACGGGGAGAATGAAAGACGGCATCCGCAGACGGGACAAATATCCATGGGACGCGCTAGATGGAGGAGCGGACGATTTGGGCGGCTATGGATTCGGACTGGACGGTTTTGCGCTGGGGGCTGTCGCGGGCAGGATCGTAGAAGAGCATGCGGCCACAGTTCTCGCAGGACATCAGGGTGTGGCCGGACTCGGAATCGGGGCTGTTGTCGCGGAGGTCGTTCCAGCGCTGCGGGCGCAGCATCATCTGGCAGGCGGTGCATTGCTGATGGAGGGCTTCGGCGATGGCCGTGCCCTTGGCGTGGGCGATGCGGTCGTAGGCGGAGAGGGAGGCTTCGCCGGTGTCGGACTGGGCGATCTGGGCGCGGAGTGCGAGGCGCTTGAGTTCGAGCTCGGCGAGCTCGGCCTGATCGCGGGAGATGGTTTCGGCGGCGCGGGGGCGCTCGCGCTCCAGCGAGGCGGCGGACTCGTCGACGGCGGCGTTGGCCAGGGCGAGTTGGGCGTCGAGGGCCTCGCCGCGCTCCAGGCTTTCGAACTCCTGGTCTTCGATGCGGGTGATCTCGGAGCGGATAAAGGCGGCCTCGTGCTCGAGCGCCTCGAGCTGATGGGTGGTGGTGGTCATGTCGAGCTTCTTCTTGTTGCGCTCGAGCTTGGCGCGGAGGTCGGCGGTCTCTAATTCTTCCTTGCGGCGGAGAGCTTCCTCTTTTGCGATGAGGTCGAGGATGACGGCGCGTTGGCCGGTGGTGGCCTTGGCGTTGGTTTCGAGTACGGCGATCTGCCTGGTGAGCGACGCCATCTGGTCGCGCAGGCGGTTTGCTTCGAGGTCGTGCGTCTGCAGGACGACGAGCATGGCGAGATCCGGATGCATGAAGGGCCCTCCTTTTTTCCGGTTCGCACAGAACACGGCGCAGAGCGTGCGGACAGCGGAAAACTTCGAGTCTAGCACGCGGGCGGGCGGGCGGGAACCGGTAAGAGCGAATCACAGACGACACGGAGGAGAAGAGAGATCACAGAGTTTTCAAGGGGAGGGCAAACTAATTGGTTACCAGAGTTATAGGGAGTCACACCAGATTGGTGGCGATGTGCACTGGCGGGCGGTGTAGTCTGCAAGTAAGTTCGACTAGCTTTACCGTTGCAGTTCCTTTGAGTGTCCCGCGGCCGAGTGCTGCGGGACGCTTTCCTTCTGTGTGCAACCGGCACAAGGGGTTTCTCCTTGGCACCCGTGCGACTCCTGCTGGTGGATGATGACGAATCGGTTCTCTCCGGACTGAGTGTCATCCTCGCAGCCCATGAATTCGAAGTTACGACCGCGGCGAATGTGGCTGACGCGCTGAAGCACATCGCAAGCGCAAGCTTCGACGTGCTGCTGAGCGATCTGCACATGCCGGGCGCGGGCGACGGCCTGATCGTGGTCGGAGCGATGCGGCATGCCAACCCGCGGGCGATCACGCTGGTGTTGAGCGCCAATCCGGACATGGCGAAGGCCACGCGAGCCATACTGCGGATGGTCGACGAGGTCCTGCTGAAACCGGTGAAGGCCGGGCCAATCGTGGAGGCTATCCAGCGGTGGCTGGCTGAGGAGAAGGAGTTTCCGCGGCCGATGCTGGTGGAGGACGAACCGCTGCGGCCGCAGGCGGTGGAGTTGGTGGCGAGCCTGCTGGAACGGGAGCGGGCGGCGATTACGCAGGCGTGGCTGAAAAAGATGAACGAGGCCGGCGGCCTGGCGACGCTGACTGACGAAGAGAAGTGCGAACATCTGCCGGGGGCGCTGGACGAGATTGTGTACCGTCTGCGCTATGCGCAGCCGCTGGGAGTGATGACGCTGTTCTCGATGGCGAGCTTGCAGCACGGGGCGCGACGGCGCAGGCAGGGGCTGGGGTCGCCGGCGCTGGTGGAGGAGGCACGGGCGCTGCAGGTGGCGCTATTCCAGACCATCCAGGACAATCTTGGGCGGATTGACGTGGGCCAGTTGCCGGCCACGTTGATGGCGATCGCCGACGAGGTGAACGCGCAACTGCTGCAAGGTCTGTCGGGCTACGAGAACGAGAAGCCGGTGGCGTTCGCGGAGGAAGGCCTCTAGTCTTGCCCAAAAGCGAATCACAGAGATCACAGAGCAAGAAGAGAGAACACAGGGATCATTCTTGCGGATCGCTGGTGGATAATCGATCCGCCGTGATCCACTCCCCTGTGTCAGGACTGCGCGCGTGGGGTGTCGGCGGGGACGGTCAGCAAAGATGTGGCTGGGCTGCCGGTCGGGCCGCCGGTTTGGGCGAGAGCATCGTGGACGATGCGGCCAAGTTGGCCGATGTCCGCGACCGGGACAAAGCCGGTCTGGGTGACCACGATGATGCAGGGAGTGCTGGCCACGCCGAGGCGATCGCCCAGGGCACGGTCGGACTCGACCTCATTCCTGCAGGCGCCATTGGCATCCATGACGAAGGGCAGTGTCTTGCCGTGTGATTTGAACCAGGCGCGGGTGTAGGTGACAAGGTCGTCCTTGCTGGCGATGCGCTGCTGGTTGGCGAAGACATCGCGGCGGAAATCGTCGGCGAGTTGGGGCGAGATTTTGTCCTGAATATAGCGCGCGGTGACGGCCGCGTCGAAGCTCCAGATGTGAAACGACCACGGGTAATCGCGGCGCACCAGAGGGACCTGGTACTCGGTTGCGGTGGCGTGAACGACGGGGAAAGCGTGCGCGCAGGCGGGGCACTCCAGGTCTTCGAACTCGAAGATGGCGACCTTGGCGCCGGCGGGCGGCTTGAGCATGGAGGTGTCTTTTAGGGGGTGGCCAGCGTTGAAGGGATACTTTGCAGCGGGCGGCGCGGCCGGCTGAGCGGGGTTGACGCTGGTCTGATCGCTCGCTGCGCGGTCTGAGGAGTTGTAGTAGTAGGCGGCGACGCCGGCGGCGATGAGAATGGCGAGAGACCAGGCAATCCAGGTTTTCTTCATGGTTTTCCTCGTTCGACGTCGGGCCCCGGGAATTGTCTCTGATGATAGCTTGGGCGGGGCGGGGTCGTCGCCGGTGGAAAGGTTGTTGGCGGCGGTTTTTTTCTGGGTCGCACGGGGCGCTGGCGGAATCCAATTCAGACGCATGGCGACGGCAACTCCCCAGATGGATGAATTCGAGGCCGCCCAGCTTGCCGCGGACCGCGCGTGGAAGCCGCGCGCGAACCAGTGGGCGATTGCGATTACGGTGACGCTGGCGACGTTTATGGAGGTGCTGGACTCGTCCATCGCCAACGTGGCGCTGCCGCACATTGCCGGGTCGCTGGGGGCGAGCGAGGACGAGGCCACCTGGGTGCTGACCAGCTACCTGGTGTCGAACGCGATTATTCTGCCGGCCTCGGCGTACCTGACGACTTTCATCGGGCGCAAGAAGTTCTACATGATCTGCGTGGTGCTGTTCGGGATCAGCTCGATGCTGTGCGGGCTTGCGCCGTCGCTGGGGATGCTGATTTTCTGCCGGGTGCTGCAGGGGGCGGGCGGCGGTGGACTGGCGCCGTCGGAGCAGGCGATCCTGGCGGATACGTTTTCGCCGAAGCAGCGCGGGCAGGCGTTTGCGCTGTATGGGCTGGCGGTGGTGTGCGCGCCGGCGATCGGGCCGACGCTGGGCGGCTGGATTACGGACAACTACAACTGGCGCTGGATCTTCTTTATCAACGTGCCGGTGGCGCTAGTGAGCCTGTATCTGACCAACCGGTTGGTGGAGGACCCGCCGCACATCAAGCGCGAGGTGGCGAAGAGTGCTCGGGAGGGGCTGAAGCTGGATTACTTCGGGTTTGGGCTGCTGGCGTCGGGGTTTGGGTCGCTGGAGTTCGTTCTGGACAAGGGGCAGGAGGATGACTGGTTCGGCTCGCGGGTGATCACGTTCTTCATCGTGTTGTGCGTGGTGTCGCTGGTGACGCTGATTGTGTGGGAGTTGTACGAGTTGAAGGCCAAGAAGCGGCCGATTTTGAACCTGACGCTGTTCAAGCGGAAGACGTTTGCGATTCCGTTTGTGCTGATGTTTGTGCTGGGCTTTGCGCTGTACGGGACGACGGTGCTGATTCCGCAATTGGTGCAGTTGCTGCTGGGGTATACGGCCGAGCTGGCGGGGCTGGTGATCTCGCCGGGGGCGATCTGCATCATGCTGATGATGCCGGTGGTGGGGATTCTGGTGGGGAAGGTCGATCCGCGGTACCTGATCTGCTATGGGTTCACGATGCTGGCGATTTCAATGGTAGCGATGCATACGTTCTCGCTGGGGTCGAGCTTCAGCTACATCATGTGGGTGCGGGTGCTGCAGGCGTCGGGGCTGGCTTTCCTTTTTATTCCAATCAATACAATCTCTTACATTGGGGTGCCGAGAGAGCAGAGCAACGATGTCTCGGGCCTGACCAACCTGGCGCGCAATATTGGCGGATCGACGGGGACGGCGTTTGTGGCGACCATGCTGACGCGGCGGCAACAGGTGCACGAGGCGGCGATGGTGCGGAACCTTACGCCGGGGAATGAGGCCTTCCGCGACCAGGTGAACCAATTGAAGGGGTTCTTCTATGGGGGCGGAAACGGGGCGGCGAGCGGTTTCGGGGGCAAGACGAGCGGGAACCTGCAGGCGGCGCAGGCGTTTCTGTACAACCAGCTGCACCGGCAGTCGGCCATGCTGGCCTACATGGACATCATCGCGGTGTTTGCGGTGTTTTGCGCCTGCATGATTCCGCTGGTGCTGGCCATCGGGCGGATCCGGCCGCCTTCGGGCGACGCGCCGGCGCACTGAGGAACGGAGGCCTGAAAGCCGCAATTGGCGCAGAGATGGGTGCCTGCGCGGGTATGCGGCGAGGTACCCCCCGGGATGTGGCGCGAGCTTTATTTGACAGAATCCGGTATCGTTAAAGACGATGCCACCTACTGTTGGCGGCCCAACCACTTAAGGAGAGTTCAGATGACCGAGAAAGTGAAGAAAACAAAGGCTCCGGCGAAGCCGAAGGCGGCTGCGGTGACGACCAAGAAGGCAGCAGCCAAGAAGGAAACTGTTGCCGAGAAGGTAACCAGGACCATGCCAACGCACGCAGAGATTGCCCGGCTGGCTGAGCAGTATTGGGCGGAACGGGGCCGGCAGGATGGGCAGGCCGAGCAGGACTGGCTGCGGGCAGAGCAAGAGTTGATGAAGATGGCTTCGTAGGATTTCGGCGGGGCCACCCGCTCTCTGCTAGGCTTCTAGTTCTCCGCTGGGGGAATTGAGGACGGTTGGCTCCGGTGAAACGGATTCTCGGCAAGCTGCTGGTTGGGTTGATTGGAGCGCTCTCGGTCCTGTATGTGGGGGACTGGGCGGTGTGGCGCGTGCGGGTCGCGATGGGCGGCGGAATGGGCACGGTCACGGTGAACACGGTGGTGGTGCTGCCGCTAAAAGACAATAAGGAAGAGTACGACGAGGGCGGGATCGCGGACGTGGCTTGCAGCAAATCACTGTTTCCGCAGGCGGGCAGCGGGGCTTGCTGGTGGCTGGCGCGGCATAATGCGATCTTCGAGCGGTGAGCAAGGCGACGGAGAAGAGTCTGACCCACGATAGGCGCGTTCCGCGCCGATCATGGGGCACCCGATTACTTGATCGTGATCAGCTTGGTTTCGTAGGGCTTGAGGTCGAGCTTGAGGGTGACAGAGCCTTTCCCTGGGGTGGAGGCGAGGGGCGCAACCGTGCCGGTGGTTGGGTCCCAGGCTTCGACCTTCAAGCTTCCACCAGCCGAGAGGGTGACCGTGTGGGAGATGGGTTGAGCGCCCTCATTGAAGAAGAAATAGACGCTGGCATCCTTGAGGTAGCGGGTGTTTACCTTGAGCGCGGGGTCAGCAGCGTCGAGGGTGACAGCGCGGCGGGGGATGACCTTGTTGAGGGCGGTTTCGATCGCGGCTGGGACGACCTGCGGGCCGGGCGGCGTGGCGGGGGCCTGCGCCGGCGGAGTTGGGGTGGGCGGGAGTTGGGCGGAGGTTTCGACGGTGGCGAAGCTGAAGTCGGCAGGAGTGGCGGCGCGGGAGTCGAGGATGGTTTTGCCGGAAACAATGGATGGGGTGCGGCCGAGGAAGAGGACTTTGCCGCCGCCTCTGGCGAAGGCCTTCAAGCGGTCGAGTTCGGTTTGGCTGAGAATCGCGGCGGACGGGATAATGACTGCGAAGTAATCGTTTCCGCTCATTGTCTCGAAGGAACCCGCGGTTGGGCCGAGTCCCGCCTGGAGTTCGGTGGCGAGCGCGTCCTGGTTGATGATGTCGAAGTCGATCTGGCGTTCGGCGAGCATTCGTTCGGTCGAGACAAAGGCGGTGTCGGAGTCGCGGTCGTTGAGCCACATGGAGCTGGACGGGAGGTAGA
>CAZAXI010000104.1:0-15758 GCA_964489045.1 uncultured Granulicella sp.
TCCAGCTCCCCCGCGAGCAGCGCAAGACCCTGGAAATGGCCTTCTTCGACGGCCTCACCCACGCCGAGATCGCGGAGATTACCGGCGACCCGCTGGGCACCGTCAAGACCCGCATCCGCAGCGCTCTGCTCTCGCTGAGAAAGGCCTTTCAGCCATGAGCGCTAACCAGCCCAATCGGCCGCAAAATCTCTACCCGATCTCCGCCGCCCTGGGTGGCCCGCGCCATACCGACCCCGACGACCTCGCGCTCTACGCCATGCAGCTTCTCCCCACCGACGATGCCGCCATTATCACCCGGCACATGGAGTACTGCGCCGAGTGCCGCGCCGAGTTGGCACGCGTCCACGACGACCTCGCCGCCTGCGCCGCCACCGTCGATCTCGAATCTCCGCCCGCCGCCGCCCGCCAGCGCCTGATCCAGCAGGTGGCCCGCGAGAAGAAAATCGTTCCGGCGACCTCTGCGCAGGCCCAGCCCCAGCCCGAGCCGCGTCCCCCCATCCCCGCCTTCGGCCGCAGCGGCTCCGTCTTCGCCGCGGAGACACGCCCGCCCAGGCGCTCCGCCGGCCGCTCCTTCCTCGCGTGGTCTGGTTGGGGCATCGCTGCGGGCCTCGCCGTCGCCCTCGGATTCCTCTACGGCGACCGCTCCACTCTGCGCGAAACGCTGGCCTCCCAGGCCGGCGAACTCCAACGGCTCAACACCGACGCCGCCTCCGCCCATCAACTGATGGACGCGCTCACCGATCCCAGGGCCGTCCGCGTCACCCTCACCGCCAAGCCGCAACCCCACACCGCGCCCATCGGCGGCGTTACCTACGACTCCGAAAAAGGCACCCTCGTCTTCCTCGCCAGCGACCTGAACCCGCTGCAGGCACGGAAGACCTACGAACTCTGGGTGATCCCCGCCGACGGCAGCGCTGCCATCCCCGCCGGCACCTTCCACCCCGACGACCAGGGCAACGCCAGCGTCATCATCCCCGACCTGCCCCGCGGCGTTGCCGCCAAAGCCTTCGGCGTCACCATCGAGCCAGACGGCGGCTCCGAATCGCCCACGCTGCCCATCATCCTCTCCGGCAGTTGAGGACAGTTGTTAGTTGTTGCTAGTTGCTAGTTCTCAGTTCTCAGTTCTCAGTTGTCAGTTGTCAGAGAAGACAGTCATCCACAAACAAAGAGGCCCACCTCGAAGGCGGACCTTTTGTTTTTCAACTGACAACTGAGAACTGACAACTAACAACTGCCTTCTAAGGTTGCGTTACTCGCACACTCACCCCGTACCCCTGCAGCGGGACGGTGGTGTCCACTGAGTCCGTATCCGTCTCGATCACGGTCATCACCTGCGAGTCCTTGCACACGACATATACCTTGCCGGTGGGCGCCGCCGCCGAAGTGGCAAGGTAAGCGGGATGCCCGCCGATCGGGATCGTCGCCGTCACTGTATTCGAAGTCAGGTTCACCACCGACACCGTGCAGGTGGTCGATACCCCCGGCACCGCAATCCCATTCGCCGCGCAGGGCAGGTTGGGATTCCCCGCGTTGGCCACATACGCCCGGGTTTCGTCGCTCAATACCGACACCATAATCGGGTTGATCCCCACCGGGACGTTCGCCACCACCTGCCCGAACAAAACCGAATCGATCGGGTTGGTCGGATCGCAATTCGGGTTGGTCGGCAGCGCCTCCGGGGAACACAGCGGGATCTCGACGATCGTCACCGAACCCGGCGTGGTGGTGCCGTTTCCTTCGTTGGCCACCACCAGTTCATCCAGACCGGACGCAAGGTCCGCCCACACCGGCCGCGTCCCCACCGCAATCGTATTCACTGGCGAATCCAGCGCGTTGTTCTGCACATTGATCACCGACACTGTGCCGTCGGTCTGGTTCAGGATGAAGGCGCGCCGGTCATCCGCCGTCATCACTCCGTACACCGGCCCACGGCCTACCGGAAGCGTGGTCGAGATGGTCGGCGACGATGTGAGACTGCTGACGTTTTCGATTGCCAGCACCTCACCCGGCCCGCCGCTGGTCGACTGGCTGATGGCATATGCCCGGGTCGCGCCCGATTGGCCCACCACGTACAGCGGCGAGTAACCGGTCGCAACCGGCAACTCCTGCTTCAGCGCCGGCGGCGAGCTGGTCAGTTGGTCAATCGCATTCACGCCGGGGTCCGAAATATAGGTCGACTGCACGGTCGCAAACAGGCTCACCGGATTCGATCCCGGCAGCAGCGTCGATTCCAGCACCTGGCTCGAAATCAGCTGGGTGTTGATGTCAAACGAGGTCATGGTCTTGTCGCTGTTCAGGGTGTAGCCCGTGGTTCCCTGCGCGCTCAAAACCAGGTAGTAGGGATTCACGCCCAGCGTCGCGGTCACCAGCACCGTGTCGCCGGAAAAATCCACCATGGTCATCAGCCCGTTCGCGGTCGGACTCGGGCTGGACACCGCGATCGCGTACTTCTGCGGCTCTCCCGCCGGTCCCACCAGGCCCACCGTGGCCACCACCGGGCGATAGGTATTGCCGCACCCCGCCACGGCCCCCACACATGCGGCCAACACCGCCGCTGCCGCCATCCGCATGGCCCTGCTACCGCTCCCTGCTGACTGCACTTTACCTGATTGCAAACCTGCTCCCAAATTCCTGCCGATGCTGACTATGCTCAAGGCTTGATTGTAAATCAACCCGGACCGCTGCGCAGTCAGAGTATAACGATTGGGAACGAATCCCACGCCCACCGCGCGCGCCGCGCTACGCACTCGAATGCCGCCCAAAGCCATCCCGCCCGCCCGCGACCGCCTGCAATCCCGCATTCTGGTGTGGATTGTCGCACCGCTCATCGCCTGGTCATGTGCTCAGATCATCCACTTTTTCTATGGCTGGGAGAGCCCCCTGCTCAGAGACCTCGCCGTGAGCATCGCGTTTGCCCTCGCCGCATGGTTCCTCCGCGCGGCAACCCCTGCCGCGGCCCTCATCGGAGGTATGATCTGCCTTCTTCTAACGCTCTGGAGCGGATTGGCCATAGAGTCTCCACTGCATTCTGCCCTGACCCCACTGCTCACGCTTTTCATCCTCACCTTTCTTGCAACGCGAGCCGGTCGCAAGAAGAAATCCGAGCGCGGCCTTGAAGAAAGCCGCAGAGGCCGGCGCGCCTCGCAGGTCATCGCCAACCTCGGCGTCGCCGCTCTGCTGCCAAACCTGGTCGGCTTGATCACCTGGGTTGCTGAGCACCCAGGTATCTCGGATCTCAGTTCCTTCTGGGTATTGCGCGTAGTCATTTTGGCCGTGCTCGCTGAAGCGACAGCCGACACTGTCTCCTCCGAGATCGGCCACGCTTTCGGCGGGATGCCAATCCTCGTAACAACTTTTCGCACGGTCGAGCCAGGCGTAGACGGCGCCTTCAGCTTCACTGGCACCGCCGCGGGCATCCTTGCAGCCGCGATCGTCTCCGGAGCAGGCATCTGGTCCATGCATTTGCAGACGCCTGATTTCTGCATCGTCCTCAGTGCCGCCACCCTCGGGCTCTTTTTCGATTCACTTTTGGGCGCTACACTCGAACGCCGCGGCTGGATTGGCAATGACCTGGTCAACTTTTTCTCAACCGCCTTCGCCGCCGCGCTCAGCCTGCTCGCCATCCGCTTCGGCCAAGGCCACCTCTTCCGCTGACCGCTTTTTCCCTCGAACCTCGAACCCCTAACCTCGAACCTGCCCTTACGCATCTGCCTTGCCATGCACCCAGCCAAAGTCCAGGTGCAGCCGCAGCAGGGTATAGCTCAGCATCTCGTGGAAGTAGCGCTGCGCCATGTCCCAGCCATCGATGTGCCCCAGCGCCGGCCGCGGCGACGTATACACGGTCAGCCCGGCATCCTGGCATAGCTCGCGGACGCGAAACAGATGCGTCCCGTCGCTGACCACCACGATGCTCTTCAGGTTCCTGGTCCGCGCAATCTCCGCCAGTCGCGCCACCTGCTGCTCGGTGTCCACCGACTCCGTCTCCGCGACAATCCGGTCGTAGGGAACGCCGTTCGCCAGCAGGTAGTCGCGGCCCACGCCGCCCTCGGTCATGCCCGAGTCGCGGTCGCTGCCGCCGCCCAGCGTAATCACCAGCGGCGCAATCTCCTCGCGATACAGTTCCACCGCGTGGTCCAGGCGCGCATGCAGCACCGGCGACGGCCGTCCCAGGTACTCCGCCGCGCCAAACACCGCGATCGCATCGGCCGGGCGCGCCTCGTCCTGCTGTGCCACCGAATTGATCCGGAGGTAGAGCCCGCCAAACCACCCCAGCGCCGCCAGCAGCACCAGGCCGGCCAGCCAGCGGAGCCACCGCCGCGACCTGGATCCTCGGCCAGAATCTGGGCGCCGCACCGCACTGGATGGTGAAGGAGTCATGGCAGAAGAATTCAAACGCAATGCAGTGGCCCCAATTGCGGCCCCAAAATGCGCGGCAGCAGGAACTCGAAGAATTTGCGCTCCCTCCAGTATGACGCCTGCCCCTGCCCGCGGCCAATCTCTTCCCACTCGGCGTTCCGTTGGGTTCGCGTATCGCTCGGCCCGCGCATCCTCCCCTCCGGGGGTATGCTATGGTTGCGAGCCTGGGCAGTTTCCAATTGCATCGCAACCTGCATCCCTGCTCCAACGCCCGCGTAGGAGAACCCATTGACGGCCGAGATCCTGTCGATTCATCCGGAAGAGCCTGAACCGGAACTCATCGCCAAAGTAGTCCAGAGCCTCAACGCCGGCCAGGTCGCCGCGCTGCCCACCGACACCTTCTACGGCCTCGCCGTCGACCCGGTCAATCTCCGCGCCGTCGACCGCATCTACGAGATCAAGACCCGCGCCCGCCACAAGCCGCTCTCGCTGCTGATCTCCGAGACCGCCCAGGCCTACGGGCTCGCGCGCGACATCGACACCGCGTTCGACCGCCTCGCCGAGCGCTTCTGGCCCGGCCCGCTGACGCTGGTGGTCAAGGCCGGCACCCGCCTGCCCCTGCGCGTTACCGCCAACACCGGCAACGTCGCCCTTCGCGTGCCTGAGTCGCCCATCGCCCGCGCCGTGGTCGACCGCCTCGGCCTGCCCATCACCGCAACCTCTGCCAATCTGCGCGGCATGCCCGAGTGCACCTCCTGCGACCGCGTCTTCGAGCAGCTCTGCGACCAGATCCCGCTGATCGTCGACGGTGGCCCCACCGCCCGCGCTGTCCCTACCACCATCGTCGACCTCTCCGGCGGCGGCAACTCCTGGATGATCCTGCGCGAAGGCGCTATCCCCACCCACGAAATCGCGCTCGCCCTGCAGCACTGAAACGTCCGGCAACCGCCTCGAGTTCCGGAGAATCTCACAATAATGTGGCTGCTCCCATGAACATAAGGATCAAGCGCGCCTACGAAGAGCCGGACGAAGCAGATGGAACGCGGATACTGGTCGATCGACTGTGGCCGCGCGGCCTGACCAAGGTCAAAGCGAAGATTGACCTTTGGCTGAAGGAGATTGCCCCCAGCACTGAGCTGCGGAAATGGTTCGCCCACGATCCCGCGAAGTGGACTGAATTCCAGCGGCGCTACAAAGAGGAACTCAAGCAGCACAACGAACAGCTTGCGCTCCTGAAGCAACATGCCGCCAAAGGCCCGGTCACGCTGATCTACGGAGCGCGCGATCAGGAGCACAACGAAGCCGTCGTCTTGCAAGAGCTGCTCCTGCGAAAATGACGCGCCCCTCTGGATCCACGCCCACCATTCTGCCCCGCCGTTTCTATCTCGACTCGCCCGAAGTCGTTGCCCGTAACTTGCTGGGCAAGCTGGTCGTGCGCCGTCTGGGCAGAAAGCGGCTTGTAGGGCGAATCACAGAGGTCGAAGCCTATCCCGGCGCCGGCGACCCCGCCTCCCATAGCTTCGCCGGCAAGACCCCGCGCAATGCGGTGCTCTTCGGGCCGCCCGGCTTTGCGTACGTCTACTTCGTCTACGGCATGTACTACTGCCTCAACTTCTCCTGCCTGCCGGATGGCGAACCCGGAGGCGTCCTGATACGCGCGCTCGACCCCGTCGAAGGCCTGGACACCATGGCTCGCCTGCGCGGCTTTGCGGCAGTGCCAAAACCACGCCTGCTTACCTCCGGCCCAGGCCGCCTCTGCCAGGCGCTGGATATCACCCGCGCCAACGCCAACGGCCTCGATGTCACCCACGCCGATTCACCGCTGCAGGTCGTCGACGACGGCTTTCGTCCGCCGTCAATCCTTACCACCCCACGCATCGGCATACGCAAAGCGGTAGACAGGCCGCTCCGTTTTCTGGTGGGCTAAGGCCGGGTGAGAATCTCAACCTCGATACCCCGCATCTTCTGCATGAACCATACCCTATGTAGTATACTTCCTCCCATGCGCGTTGCCCGCTCTCTCACGGCGATCCTCGCTTTGGCTGCCCTCGCCGGCTTCGCGCAAACCGCGCAGCCCAAGCCCGAACTGCTGCTCTTCCATC
The DNA here is from genome assembly GCA_964489045.1 of uncultured Granulicella sp. Lineage (GTDB taxonomy): Bacteria > Acidobacteriota > Terriglobia > Terriglobales > Acidobacteriaceae > Edaphobacter. The sequence continues at coordinate 6,459 of CAZAXI010000104.1, forward strand.
CTTCCGGCCCGCCGCTTTCCTACGAAGTCGCCACCATCAAGCCCATCGACCCCAACACCGCCGACCAGATGGTCAGGCTGCCGCCGGGCGTCACGCTGAGCCCGTTCAGTATCCGCCGCTACATCATGAATGCCTATGGCGCCATATACGCGGCGCAGGTCGTCGGCGGCCCGGACTGGCTCAGCAAGGACTCCTACAACATCAAAGGCAAGATTCCCGACGACATCGAAGCTGCACAGCAGACTATGAAGTCCGACGACCGCCTGAACCAGACCCGCAGCATGCAGCAGGCCCTGCTCGCCGAGCGCTTCCATCTGAAGGCGCAATTTGAAGCCCGCGTTCTGCCGGTCTATGAGCTGGTGCCTGCCAAGGGCGGCCTGAAGATCACCGAGGTGCCCGCGCCGCCCGACCGCAAACCCGGCGACCCTCCGCCGCAGCCGCCTGCACCCGGCCAGCCGCCGCCTCCAGGCATGTCGATGACGATGCTCAACAGCAACGGCCTCCGCGCCTTCAACGGTCGCGCCATCAAAATGCAGGCGCTGATCCGCCCCCTCGGCCCCGACACCGGCGACCGTCCCATCGTGGACCACACTGGCTTCACCGGCTACTTCGACGTCACCGACCTCACCTGGGCGTCCGTTGGCGACGCCGCCGCCACCACCTCCCCCGACGCTCCGTCGCTCACCGAAGCGCTCGAGCAGAAGCTCGGCCTCAAGGTCATCCCCGCCAAAGACCCCATCGAGGTCCTCGTGATCGACGCGATCGACCGCCCAACTGAAAACTGACATTCACCCCAATTTAAGCTCGATCGCCTATCATTCTTATCCGATAGGAGATTTCCCTTGCGAACAATCCGTACCGCTCTCGCCTCGCTGGCCGCCTTCACCGTCCTCGCCGCCGCGCCCTGCTTCGCGCAGACCAATTACGCCGTCCTCAACACCTTCCACATCGGCGGCGAAGGCGCGTGGGACTACGTCACCATCGACTCCCCCAACCACCGCCTCTTCGTCACTCGCGCCACTCATACCCAGGCCATCGACACCGACACCGGCAAGGTACTCGGCGACATTCCCGGCCAGGCGCGCTCGCACGGCGTCGCCATTGTCCCCAAACTCAACCGCGGCTTCATCACCGACGGCGGCGGCAAGGGCGCCATCATCGTCTTCGACCTGAAGACCTACGCCGTGCTCGGCAGCATCCCCACCATGCCCGACTCCGACGGCATCATCTACGACGCCAAGCAGAACAAGGTCCTCGCCGTCTCCGGCGACGGCAACGCGATGATGATCTTCTCGCCCGACATCGACCCCAAGACCGGCAAAGTCGACACCATCGCGCTCGGCGGCGCGCCTGAGTTCCTCGCCACCGACGGCAGCGGCAAGGTCTTCGTCAACCTTGCGGACAAGGGCGTCGTCGCAGTGGTCGATCTCGCCTCGCGCTCTGTCGTTTCGCGCTGGCCGGTTGCACCCGCAGGCTCTCCTGTCGGCCTGGCCATGGACCCCTCCGGCAAGCACCTCTTCATCGGCTGCCGAAAACCCCAGGACCTCGTCGTCATGGACACCGCCGACGGCAAGATTGAGGCCACGCTGCCAATTGGCGCCGGCGTCGACGCCACTGCCGCCGCCGCGGGCATCGCCTTCGCCAGCACCGGAGACGGCAAGCTCACCGTCGCCATCGATAATGGCGGCAAGTGGGCGGTCGCGCAGACCGTCACCACCCCCGTCAGCGCCCGCACCATGGGCATGGATCCGGCGACGCATCGCATCTACCTGGCAGCGGCCGAGACTGAGCCCGGCGCCGCGCCCGGCGCCCGCCCCAAAATCAAACCCGACACCTTTATGATCGTCGTCGTCGGCCAGCAATAACACCAAACTGCTTTTTGAGGGCCCCGCATCTCGCTTTGGGATGTGGGGCTTTTCGCCTGGCGCACAAGAACGAACTCCCCCGCTCGCGGTATTCTGGACGGCGACCCAATATCCGAGGAAACCGTGCCCCTGTCCAGCAAACTCGCAACGACCCTGCTATTCGCCGCCGTCGTAACCGCCGCCGCTCAGAGCCCCGCCCCGCAAACCCCCGCGCAGAAGATGGCCGCGACCATCCTCCAGCAGCGGCCCATTGTGCCTTCGCCCGCTGGCGGTCCAGCCGCCTCCATGGGCTACGAAGAAGGCGTTCTGCTGGACGGGCTCGCCGCCGAGTGGCACGTCACCGCCAACGGCGCGGACTTCGCCTACATCAAGGCCGCGGTCGACAAGTACGTCACTGCCGACGGCACCATCTCCGGCTTCAAACCGCAGGGCCACACCCTGGACGACATCGAGATGGGCCGCGCCACGCTGCTCGTCTACCGCGTCACCCAGCAGGAGAAATACGCGAAGGCCGCCAAGTTCCTGCACGACCAGCTCGCCCAACAGCCGCGCACCGCCAGCGGTGGCTACTGGCACAAGCAGATCTACCCCAACCAGATGTGGCTCGACGGCGCCTACATGGCCGAACCTTTTCGCGCCGCCTACGCCGCCACCTTCCAGCAACCGCAGGACTTCGACGACATCGCCAAGCAACTTCTTTTGATGGACGAGCACATGCGCGATCCCAAGTCCGGCCTCCTGCGCCACGGCTGGGACGAGTCGAAAGCCATGCCCTGGGCCGACAAGACTACTGGCCTGAGCCCCGAAGTCTGGGGCCGGGCTATGGGCTGGTATTGCATGGCGCTGGTCGACCTACTCGACTGGTTCCCTGCCGACCACCCGCAGCGCCCCGCGCTGGTCGCCGCGCTCAATCGCACCATGGCCGCGGTGATCAAAGTGCAGGACCCCAAATCCGGCCTCTGGTGGGAGGTTATGGATCGCCCGCCCCACGAGGGCCCCCTGATGCAGAAGCAGCCCGATGGAAGCATCCGCCTGGGCGTCGCGAAATCCGACAACGGCAACTACCTCGAAGCCTCCGCAAGCTGCATGTTTACCTATGCCCTGGCCAAGGGCGTCCGCCTGCGCTATCTCCCCGCAGCCGATGAAGCCAACGCACAACGCGCCTGGGAAGGCATCCAGAAGCAGTTCATCACCACCAATTCCGACGGCACGCTGGTTCTCCACGGCACCGTCAGGGTCGGCGGCCTCGGCGGCACGCCCTACCGCGCCGGCGACTTCGCCTACTACCTGAAAGAGGCGATCGTCGATCAGGACCTGAAGGGCGTCGGCGCATTCCTGCTGGCCGGCTCCGAGATGGATCAGGCCACTGCCGCGCCCTCCGGCGCAGCCAGGACCGGTCTGCTTCCGAGTTCGAAGGACTACCACGCCAGCGCGCAGCCCTCCGCGCGCAAGATGACCGCGCTGGTCGACGCCTGGTTCAACTCGCAAACCCGCCAGAACGCCCTCGGCCAAACCGAACTCTTCCACTACAAGTGGACGGACGACTCAAACAACGGCTACTCTTTCTTCGGGCGCGCCTTCCGCCGTTACGGCGTCACGCTGGCCACGCTGCCCGAAGCGCCTACGCCCGCCGCGCTCAGCCACGCGCAGATATACATCATCGCGTCGCCGGACAATCCCTCCAAGAACCCCAACCCGCACTACATGGACAAGGCCAGCGGCGACGCCATCGAAGCTTGGGTCCGCGCCGGCGGCGTCCTGCTGCTCTTCTCCAACGACCGCGACAATACCGAGTTCACCCACTTCGACACGCTCAGCGACCGTTTCGGCATCCACTTCAATCCGGTGCTGTCGCACCACGTCGTCGGCGACGACCATGCATCCGGCGAGGTCATCATCCCGCCCGGCACCGGCATCTTCGGCGCAGGCTTCACCGCCTTTATGAAGGACACCAGCACCATCACCGTCTCCGGCCCGGCCAAAGCGCTGGTCACCGACCATGGCGACGTCATGATCGCCGTCTCCCACATCGGCAAAGGCACCGTCCTCGGCGTCGTCGATCCCTGGTTCTACAACGAGTACGCCGACGGCCGCAAGATGGGCCAGTATCGCGGATTCGAAGCCGCCCAGGACGTCGCCGCATGGGCCATCCAGCAATCACGTTGATTGGAAGAATGAGTTATAACTCAAGTCACGCAGCCGGAATTGCCGCCCGCAATTCCTGGATCAACGCCCCCAGCTTTGCCGCATCCGGCGCCGCCTCACCCAGCAGCACCTCCAGTTCCCGCGCCACCCGCGTGCCCTCGTCGTAGCCATACATGCCCAGCGAACCGGCCAGCTTGTGCGCGCTGCCCGCCGCCTGCTTGCGCAAATCCTCCGCCAGCGTACCCGCCTTCGCAGCCGCCGCAGCCTGGTCCAGAGTCGCCAGCCGCTCCTCCACCAGTGGCCGGATCTTCACCCAGAGGGTTGCGAGCAAGGCCGCGGTCTTAGCTTCGGCGTCGGTCATATTGGTCAAGGGAAAACTCGCCCCGGTCAGTCCTTCCAGCCCAGCGCGTCCGAGATCTGCGCCGCCAGCGTCAGCGGGTCGAACGGCTTGAACAGCACGCCCGCGACTCCCAGCCCGGCGAACCGGCGCTGGTCCACTCCCTGAACCTTGGCCGTCAACAGCAACACGGGAATCCCCGCGATCTCAGGATTCAGCTGCATCTGGCGAAAGGTCGTAGGGCCGTCCATGCCCGGCATCATCACATCCATCAGGATGGCGTGCGGTCTGTGCATGGGATCGGCTGCGGCGCGGATACCGTCCGCGCCCGAACTCGCGGTGATGATGTCCCAGCCGGCCGTGGCTTCAAGAGAAAGTGCGGCTACTTCGCGGATGTCGTCTTCGTCGTCGATAATCAGGATCTGGCGCATTACTTGTAATAGTCTCTCATGCCGTCAGGCTACCCGTGACGCGGCCGGGTTGCGCAGCCGCTGAACCATGGCAAGCACAAGTTCTTCCACCTCGTGAGGCTGAACCTTTGCCTTGTCGAGGAACTCGGTTTGACCGAGACGCAGCTTCGCCATCTCGGCCTGGGACATCTCCCGGCTGGAATACACCACCAGCGGCAGCGACTGCAAGGTCGGCTGCCGGCGCAGCCAGTCCACCAGCGAGAAGCCGTCGCCGTCGGGCAGCGTCAGATCCAGGACAATCAGGTCGGGAGCGCCGACCATGCACCGGTCCACGGCCTGGCGCAGCGAGGCGGCGTGGTCAAGCCGCAGGCCCGCCTCCTGGAACCCCGCGACCATGGCGTGGGCAAGCTCCCCGTCCTCTTCGACCAGCAGGATGCGCCCCGGACCCTCGTGGGTGCGCAGCACCCGCCCGAGTTCGGCCAGCAGCAGGTTCTCATTGAACGGTTTCTGCACCCAGCCCTCGGGACCGCCCGCGCGCAACGGGTGGTCGGTTGGCGGGATAACGCTCAGAATCACCACCGGAATCGCCGCGGTCGCGGGCGATTCCTTCAGCCGTTGCAGCGTCTCCCAACCATTCAGGCCCGGCATGTACAGATCCAGCAGGATCGCCGAAATGGGGGGCACTCGCGCGTCCCTGGTTCGCCGTCCCTGGGTTGCCTGCGCCGAATGCTCGTTGGCCAGTGCAACCACCTCTTCTCCGCTTCCGGCCTCCAGAATGTCGTATCCGTGCTGGCGAAGCTGTTCGGCCACCACCACCCGGATGCCTGGGTCGTCGTCGCACACCAGGATCAGCCCTTCGCCGCGCTCCGCCTCCAGCGCCAGCGCCGACGAAGCCCCGGCATCGGACGCACGCGCGGACCGGGATAGCTGCACCCACAGCGTGGTGCCCGACCCGGTTTGGTTGGGCTGCGCCCAGATCGCCCCGCCGTGCTGCTGAATAATGCTGCGGCAAATCGCCAGGCCAAGTCCCGTGCCGCCCTTCTTGCTGGCGTCCGCCGACTCGACCTGCTGGAACCGGTCGAACACCGACTCCAGCTTGTCCGCCGGAATCCCACGCCCCTGGTCAACCACCTTAAGCAACAACGAATTCGCGTCCGAGTCGATCTGCACCGCGACTGTCGATGCGGCGGGCGAGAACTTGACCGCATTGGACAGCAGGTTCGTCATCACCTGCAGAATGCGGTCGGAATCGGCATCAAAGTAAATCGAGTCCCGCGGCGCATTGCAGGTCAGTTCCAGGTAGACACCGGCCCCATCGGCCATTGGGGTCATGGTGTCGATCGCTTCGCGCGCCAGATCGTACATGGAGCAGCGGCGCAGCTTCAGCGGCGCCCGCCCGGACTCCATACGCTCCAGGTCCAGAATGTCGTTGATCAGGCGGATCAGCCGTTCGGTATTGGTGGACGCGATCCGCAGCAGGTTCTGCGCCTTGGCATCCACATTGCCCAGCAGCCCCGCCGAAAGCAGCCCCAGCGCCCCGCGGATGCTGGTCAGCGGCGTGCGCAGTTCGTGGGAGACGGTGGAGATGAACTCGTCCTTTACGCTGTCCAGATCGGAACGCTGCGCCAGCTTGGCCCGCTGCTGCTCGGCATACTCCCGGCTGCGCCGCAGTGCTTCCTTCAACTGCTCGAGTTCACGCTGCAGCTCGCGCGTCCGCGAGCTCTGCCGGAGCGTGTGAAAGCCCAGCAGAAAGACGCTCAGCAGCAACAGGATAAGGAATATCGATGGAAGCGCTGTCATCGCCGATGCCTCATAGTACCGCGGGATTCCAGGCTGAGAGAGAAAAGTGAACCAGTTAGGGCACCGTCAACTATATAGGAAGACCCCCTCAGGCGGACACCGGTTCCGCAATATGGCTGAGTACCTCGGTCCAGTTCTTCCCCTTTCGGGCCTCGCCGGCGCACTTGTGCAGGGCATATCCCGCGATCAGCGGCAGCGCCAGCGTTGCCTCGGCATACACCATCTGCTCGTAGGTGGTATCGACCTTGCCCCACGAACTGGCTTCCTTCAGTGTGGAGCCCGACAAAGCGCCGTCGCGGGAGTCGGCCACCGTAACCTGGATCGCATACTTGTGCATGGGCGCATCCACGCCGAGGACCTCCGCCGCCACTACGATGTCCTGGGCAAAGTTCTTGGGCACGCCACCGCCGATCATCAGCAATCCGGTGGTCGGGTTGGCGATCTTCAACTGGGTCAACTCATAGAAATCCTTGGCCGAATCGATCGACACCACCGCCTGTCCCCGCCGCGCATGCTGGTGCGCCACAAACCCGAACCCCGCCGAACAGTCCGAAAACGCCGGGCAAAAGATGGGGACGCCCTTCTGATACGCCGCAAAGATAATCGAGTCCGGCTGCCCATTCGCCGGCGTCCGCCCCGCGCGCTCCAGATACACGCCAAACTCGCGGATAATCTCCCGCGAGCTGTACGCCCTGGGCGCCATCCCGTTGATGATCTTCTCCGTCGTGTCATCGCAGATGCGCAGCTCTTCCTCGTCGATAAAGGTGTCGTAGATGCGATCGATCATCAGCTCGCGCAGCTGGCCGTCGCCGTGCCCGTACTTGTACTCGTCGCCCGCGATGTAGTGGCGGAAGCCCAGCGCCTCAAAGAAGTCCTGGTCCACAATGTTCGCGCCGGTCGACACAATCGCGTCCACCATGTTGTTGCGGATCATGTCCACAAACACCTTCTGCAGCCCGGCCGAGATCAGCGACCCGGCCAGGCACAGGATCACGCCGCACTCCTGGTCCCGCAGCATCAACTCGTAGATCGACGCAGCTCGTGCCGTATCGCGCGAGGTGTAGGCCATGGACGCCATCGCGTCGACCAGCGGAACAACGTTGTGGGCAGTGATATCAATGTGTTGAATCGGCGTTTTGAGCAGCTCTTTTTTGGTAGGCATAGTCACCTCCTAGTTTATCGCGGACTGCGCCCATCCGAGTATCAGGCGCGATTGTGAATTTGCCGTTAGGGCCATCCCAGGTCAAAACCGATGTATGCTTCTACCGGCCCTTGAAAGGGGTGATCCATGCAACTGAGGGGCATCCTCGCGCTGATAATCTGTTCGCTGCCTATAACGCCTTTGCAGGCTCAGTCCTGCCAGGTAATCCACGGAAGAGCACGCTTCTATTCCGCTGACGGCCAAATGCGCATCTGGCATATCGGCACTCACCATGAGTTTGCAATCTCTGACGGGCCCTCGTCCGACATGCTCTTAAAGTACCTCTGCCCCTCGAAAGGTCCCTGCCCAACTCAGAGCCCATCGCTGTTCGCCGACTTCACCATCTGCCCAACCGAAGAACTCAAGCTAGGCGCGACTCAGCCAGCTATAGTGAAGTCGATCCGGCACCCGGTGGTTGTCCCACAGAAGTAGGGCACTGCTCCTGGTCAAGCCCCCCGGCACAGCAGCAGAAGCACTGTGCATTCTAAGCCGCCCGTAGCCTCTTCAATTTCATGCGGCTGACGGGAATCTGGGCTAAGTCGTACTGCGCCTGCTGCAGTATCCAGCTTTGGGCACTGCCGCCGAAGACCATCGACAACCTCACCGCCATCTCGGGCGAGATGCCTCGCTTTCCGTTCACCAACTCCGACAACGTCGTACGTGTCACTCCGAGCGCCGCAGCGGCATCTGTAATCGTCAGCCCCAAGGGTTCAATGCACTCATCGAAAACGAAGCTCCCAGGATGCGGAGGGTTCTTCATCGGCATGGCTAATCTCCTCTCAGTGGTAGTCCACATAATCGATCTCAAATGCGTCAGATTCGTCGAAACGGAAGATGACCCGCCAATTCGCGCGGACAGTCACAGCCCAAAAGCCCGCCCGTTCGCCCTTGAGCGCATGCAACCGAAACCCGGGAATATCCATGTCCGTTACTGTGCGGGCTGCCTCCAGCCTCGTGAGAATGTTACGCAACTTCTTAGCGTGCTCGGCCATAACGCCACGCGGGTCATCTTCCTCGTAGAGGCGTCTGAGCCCCTTGTGGCGAATCGAGCGAATCATCCCTGGCCGTAATGCGTTACGTAACGCATGTCAGGCAATTCTATCCTGACTCACGCCCCGTGGCAATGCTTCACCTTGCGCCCGCTGCCGCAGGGGCACGGCTCATTCCGTCCCAGCTTCCGCGCCTCCGCCCGCCACTTATCATCCTCCATCGCATACCAGTGCATGATCTCCGCCGGCGGCCGTTCCGCCTTCAGCAGCTTCGCCATCATCCGCATCGGCTTATCCACATGCTCGAAGAACATCTTCAGCCCGGTGCACAGGTAGTTCAGCCCCGGCTCACCATCCGGAGTCGCAATGAACCGGTCCTTCGGACAGCCCCCGTTGCAGGCAAAGCGCACGCTGCACTCGCGGCAGTACCTCGGCAGCGTGTCCCGCTTGTCCGTCCCAAACTTCCGCTGCCGCGCCGAGACCACCAGGTCCGTCATGTGCGTCTCGCGGATATTCCCCAGCTTGAAATCCGGCTCCACAAAGTGGTCGCACG
>CAZAXI010000105.1:0-15627 GCA_964489045.1 uncultured Granulicella sp.
GCGAGTACTCCGCCACCGGCCAGCTTCTCGCCCGCCTCCAGCTCGAAGGCGACGCGCCCGGCAATTACCCATATCAGGAGGCAGCCGCCTCACCACCGCAACCCCAAGCTGCCATGCCAACCGCAACGCCGCGCTTCGGCTCAAAGACCATCGCCCGCGCCAATCACTTCTTCCATCGCCGCGGGTTGGACCTCGAGCTTGGACCTGGAACGCAGGCACCCGTGCCTCCCGCCTTCGATCCGCCGCACCTTCCGCCGGTCTACACCGCCGCGCTGGCGGAAGCAGTCAAGAGCTACCAGCACCGCCACGGCCTCACCGAAGATGGCAGGCTTACCCAGGACACCGTCAAAAGCCTCAACGTCCCGCTCACCGAGCGCGTCATCCAGCTTCAGGACTCGCTGGAGCGCTGGCGCTGGCTGCCCAACCAGTACGTCAACGCACCGCTGATGGTCAACCTGCCGGAGTTCGTCCTGCGCGGCTACAACCCCCAGCACCAGCTCGACTTCACCATGCGCGTTGTCGTCGGCAAGGTCGTCGGCGACCACGACACGCCCGTCTTCGCCCACATGATGCGCTACCTCATCTTTCGCCCCTATTGGAGTGTCCCCCACGACATCGTCGAGAAGGAGCTGATGCCGCACATCCGCGCCAGTGGCGTCGGTTACCTCGCCAGCAAGAACTTCGAGGTCACCGACAGCAAGGGCAAAGTCCTCACCAACTTCACCGCCAAGCAAGTCGAGCACGGCGGTCTGCAGGTGCGCGAGAAGCCAGGCCCCAAGAACTCGCTCGGCCTGATCAAGTTCATGTTTCCCAACCAGTACGACATCTATCTCCACTCCACGCCCGAGCCCCAGCTCTTCAGCCGCTCGCGCCGAGACTTCTCTCACGGCTGCATCCGCGTGCAGGATCCCGAGGATCTCGCCGTCTGGGTGCTCGCCGCCAGCGGCACCTCCGGCGTTGGCAAGAGCGCCTGGGACATCGACCGCGTCCACGACGCCATGACCACCGGCCCCGACAACTACGCGGTTGGCCTCAAGAATCCCATCCCGATCGTCATCTTCTACGCCACCGCCATCGTCGCCGAAGACGGCCAGACCCACTTCTTCGAAGACCTTTACGGCTACGACCAGGCGCTGCAGCAGGTCCTGTCCAAAGGCCCGCCATACCCCACGCAGCCCTATCCCAACACGCCCAAGCCCACGCCCGGCGACACCGCGTAAGAACGGTTGTCAGTTGCAGGTTGCTAGTTGCAGGCTTAAGCGGATGCCCGCGACAGGTCTTTAACCGGCAACCTGCAACTGCCGTAAACTTGAACTGTGCGGCGCATCTACATGGACGCCAACGCCACCACGCCTGTGTTGCCCGAGGTGCTGGAGGCGATGCGTCCCTTCTGGGCGGAGGAGTTCGGCAACGCCAGCTCCATTCACCAGCCGGGCCAGCGTGCACGCGCCGCGGTGGATCGTGCGCGCGAGTCGGTCGCCGCGCTGCTCAATTGCCGCGCCGCCGAAATCGTCTTCACCTCAGGCGGCACCGAGAGCGACAACATGGCGCTGTTCGGCCTGCTTAAGCCCGGCGACCACCTCATCACCACCAGCATCGAGCACCACGCCGTGCTGCACGCCGCGCAGGAGTTGGAATCCCGCGGTATCGCGGTCACCTTTCTGCCCTGCACGCCACAAGGGTTGATCGAAGTCTCCACGCTTCAGGCCGCACTCCGCCCCAACACCAAACTCGTCAGCGTAATGCTCGCCAACAACGAGACCGGAGTCATCGAACCGGTCCGCGAACTGGCCGGCTGTGCGCACGCCGTGGGCGCGCTCTTCCACACCGACGCGACCCAGGCCGCAGCCAAGCTGCCGCTGGACGTCAAGGCGCTCGGCTGCGATCTGCTCTCGATCTCCGGCCACAAGATGTATGCGCCACAGGGCACCGGCGCGCTGTTTGTCCGCCGCAACGTGCGCCTCCGGTCGATGTTCTTCGGCGGCCTGCACGAGCGCGGACGCCGTCCCGGCACGGAAAACGTCGCCGGTATCGCCGGACTGGGTAAGGCGGCCGAACTGGCGCGCGCGTGGCTGCTGGAGGATGGCCCGCAAGCGCTCACCACTCTACGCGACCGTCTGGAGCAGGGAATCCTGGCCGCAGTCCCCGAAGCCGGCGTGAACGGCGGCGGAGCAGCCCGTGTGGCCAACACCAGCAACCTCTGCTTCGATCATGTGGAGGCTGAAGCGCTGGTGATTGCGCTCGATCTGAAGGGGCTGGCGGTCTCCGGCGGATCGGCGTGCCAGTCCGGCGCAACCGAGCCGTCGCATGTGTTGCTGGCAATGGGCCTGAGCGAGGCCCGCGCGCGCGCCAGTGTGCGCTTTTCCCTGAGTCGTCTGACCACGCAAGATGAGGTTGACGCTGCGTTGGAGATTGTTCCCGCCGCCGTAGCCCGCCTGCGCGAACTGAGTCCGCGGAAGCAGCCGCTAGCTTTCAGCCGTTAGCTCCTAACTAACAACTGATAACTGACAACTGTCTCTACAGATACCAGGGAATGTCCACGACAATAATGCGCTGTTTGCCTTTGACCAGCAGCAGCAGCTTCAGCAACTGGACCCGCTGGTTGTGGAGCAGGTTCTCCCACCAGTGGTTCACCACCAGTTCGGGCAGCAGCACAGTGATTTTGCGATCGGGGTTCTGCTGCTCCAGCTCCAGAATGTAGTCCATCAGCGGCGCAATGATCTGGCGATACGTGGAGTGGAGCGTGATCAGTTCCGGCTCCGGCAGGCCTTTGTCATGGATGGGCTTGAGGACGTTTGCCTGCCAGACCTCAGCCAGCGAGGACTCGCCGTCCGCGCCCTCGACGTTGATGACCTTGACCTCATTTGACAACAGCACTCCGAAGCGCAGGGCCTTCTCGGTCATGCGGTCCCACCGGGCCATTGGAATCACCACCAGCGGTTCCTGCAGGTTGCTCAGGTTCAGCGGACCCATGGCGACGACGTCCTTCACCCGGGTGTAGTGCTGCTTCACCGCAACCATCAACAGGATAAGCGTGGGAATCAGCAGCGCCACAAACCACGCGCCGGAGGTGAACTTGGCGGCGAGGACGATGAGGGTCGTGGCCCCGGTCGCAACGGCGCCGGTGCCGTTCACGAACATGTGCCAGTAGCGCCCCTTGTGTTCACCGGGCTGCTTCTTCCAGTGTATGACCATGCCGGCCTGCGAGAGCGTGAACGCCAGGAATGCGCCGATGGCATACAGCGAGATCATTTTGTCGATGTCGCTGCTGAAGATGATGAGGATGACTGCCGTCAGCGCGGTGAGGGCATAGACTCCGGCCGAGAACAGCAGGCGCCGCCCGCGCAGGGTGAAGACGTGCGGCAGGTAATCGTTCATGGCCACGGCGCGGGCAACGCGCGGGAAATCGGCGAAGGCGGTGTTGGCGCTCAGGGTCAGGGCGAGGAAGATGGTCCAACTGGTGAAATGGAAGAACCAGCTCCGCCCGAAGACAGCCTGCACGATCAGGCTGAGCAGGCTCTGATAGCCCGGGAGGGTGGGGTCCATCGCCATGATCCCGTATTCCTTGGCCAGCCATGCAGTACCGAACAGCATAATGACCAGCGTGCCCATGATGACGGTCAGCGCCATCTGCGCGTTTTTGACCCTTGGTTCCCGGAAGGCCATTACGCCGTTCGAGACCGCCTCTACGCCGGTCATCGCCGCGCAGCCATTGGAGAAAGACTTCAGCGCCAGCCAGACGCCGAGACCAACCATGGTGGCCGGCAACGGATGTGGCATCTCCGCCAGCGCAACCGGATGGCCGTGGGACGCAAGGACGCGGAAGAAACCGAATACGACGGTGGTAAGCACGGTCCCGACAAACAGAAAAGTCGGAGCGATGAAAGCGGCGCCGGTGTCCTTGACCCCGCGCATGTTGACTAGGGCAAGGAACGCCAGCACGATCAGGCATAGCGCCAGCATGTGCGGCTCCAGCCAGGGTTGGTCGGAGACCACGGCTCCGATCCCAACCGTGATGCCGACTGCGGCCGTCAGAATGTAGTCGATCATCAAAGCAGCGGCTGCCACCAGGCCGGCGCCGGCCCCCAGGTTTTCGCTGGCGACGGTGTAGGAGCCGCCCCCGCCGGGATAAGCCGCAATCGTTTGGCGGTAGCTGAAAAAGACGATGCACAGCAGGACGAGAATTACCGTGACGATGGGAACGAGATGGGTAATGCCTGCGACCCCGAGCGGGATCAGCAGTGCCAGCGCCGTCTCGGGTCCGTACGCAGCGGAGGTCAGGGCATCGAGGCCGAAAATGGGGATTCCGGCAGCCACGCCGACGTGTTCGGCGCGCTCTTCGCTGGTGGCCAGGGGTCTGCCAAATAAAGAATCGGTAAAAGACATGGAAATCTAATAGTAAACAGGAACCCGCACCAGAACCAGACTTTTGTGACGCGCGACCATTTCTGCGCGCGACAGGATTGGCGCCAATTTGCGCGCAAATGCCCCAAAGGGTTACATTTCACCTGATTCTGCGCGACCGAACGCGATTCCGATTTTCTGCATCTCACTTCAGCAGCAAATTCCTGATCATTCCGGAGACGAAATGCCCAAGAATGCAAGCCAAACCAGCTCATCCCTCACCCGTAAGCGCCTTGTCGAGCTTCTCAACGAAGATCTTGCCCGCGAGTTCCAGGCGATCATCGCTTACGTCAACTACTCGCAGGTGCTCAAGGGTGCGGCCTATATGAACATCGCTGCCGAACTTGCCGTCCATGCGGGCGAGGAACTGGCGCACGCCATCATCCTCTCCAACCAGATCGACTACCTCGGCGGCATGCCCACAACGGTCCCCAAGCCGGTAAAAACCTCCGAGAAGGCCGAGGAAATGCTGCGCTTCGACCTCGACAACGAGAACGAGACGATTCGCCAGTACCGCCGCCGGGTGAAGCAGTGCGATGAACTCGGCGAGTACGCTACCGCCGAACACATCCGGGAGATTCTCATGCAGGAGCAGGACCACCAGATCGCCCTGGCGACCGCCTTGGGCATCGATCCACCGGACGTGGGCATAGCCGACTAATTCCCTTTGGCCCCGGCCGGCTGCGCACTGCGCTCTCTCCCCTTTCTCCCGCTCCAGGGAGCAACGCATGAGTGTCTTCGCACTTGACAGCCGCGCGAGCCATCCGTAGACCTTCAGATAGGCCCTTTTCTCACTTCCAACGAGGCACCCGACAAATGAATCGAATTCTTCGTTGCTGCATGCCCGTGCTCTGCGCCGGTCTGATCCCCATCCTTTCCGCGGCCGCGCAGAGTGCACCCGCGGCGCCGCCCACCGCCGCACCCGCTCAGCCCGCCGCCCGCGCCCCCTACAAACCGCAAAATCTGAAGGTGCTTCCCGAGGACACCGACCTCCGCAAAGTGATGCGCGGGTACGCCGGCGACCTCGGCGTCGAGTGCGAGTTCTGCCACGCCGTGAATCCGGCCACCAAGCGCGTTGATCCACCCTCCGACGCCAATCCCGTCAAGGAGACCGCTCGGTTCATGATTCAGTTGACCGACGATCTGAACAATAAGTACCTCGCGGAGATGCCGAACCGCCGCTACGCCGACCCCATCACCTGCGGTACCTGTCATCGCGGGGAGAAGCATCCGTCCATCTACGTTCCGCCGCCGCGTCCGGAGGGCAACCGCCCACCCGGAGCCGCGCCGGCGACACCGTCTCCCGCTGCCGCGCCGGCAGCGCCTGCGCCTCGCCCGGGGAACTAGCGCTGCGCTACGGCGTCATTCCGGTGATGAACGTCTGGGTAGCCTGGCCGCCGATCACGCGATACAGCGCAAACTGCCGCGAGTTCTGCGCGCGCAGCTCAAACAGCAGGCTGGCGCGGTTGGACGCCTCGGCGTCGACCGCATCCACCAGCCGCATGCGCGGCGTGCGGTCAAGATGAGCGGCGTCGGTGACATTCTTCAGCGCCATCTCCGGTTCGCCCTGCATGTTGACCTGCGCGACCAGCGTGACAAAGCGCAGCATCGGCCCCAGACCGTCCGTGTGGGCGTGGTAGACGAAGGTAGCTGCGCCGCCATAGCTCAGCGTGTAGCCCGACAGTTGCTCATCCAGCAACGCCTCGGGCGGCGGCGGAGGCGTCACCGTTGCTGCGCTGTGCCTCACCCTGCTGGTGGCTGCGCGCGAAGCCGGCGGCGGAGGAGGGGGCGTGGCGGGTGCGGCCGCGTTGGCAGTCTCGTACGCCGTTAACAGAGTGCGTGCAGCAGCCTCCATCTTGGTAAGAATGGCCTGGCGTTCATCGTCGCCCTCCCACGTCCGCGAAAAATCGTGTGGCGGACGATCCTCCGCATCCGACACCGCAGCCATCTGGTGCAGGTCCTGGTCGCCGGGAAGCCCCGAGAGCTTGGGAATATCCGTGTCCGTGAACGTGCCCTCGGGCTTCCCGCGGTGCAGCATTGGCCGGTTCGCGTCATCGTTCAGTGTGTTTCCTGCCTGCGATCCGCTCGCCTGGTCCTTTGCGGCCTGCGTCTGCTCGGGCGTGCGCCGGCGCAGGGTCGGCCGGTCGGAGTCATCCGCCGGCGCGTTGCCGGAACCGCCGGCCGAGGCGGTCTGGTCTTGGGTGCTGGACGAACGATGCAGCGTAGGCCGGTCGGGATCGTCCGCTGGAGTATCGGTCGCCGCAGACGCTGTGCCCGGCGCGGACTTTGCTGCTCCACCGGATCCGGGCGTCGCCGAGCGCGAAGAAAAGTGCGGGGCAGACTCGTCCTCATCCAGGCCATTCAGGCTGACGGCCACCGCCGAGCCCTTCAGCGTCGACTTCTTCGGCAGGGCCGGCGGTACAAACCTCCCATAGCCGAACCAGCCATCGTCGTAGGTCGTGGTCGCCGACTCGGGCGCGATCAGATGCCGCGCGAACTCCAGGTTCAGCGTCCCCAGAGGCGTGCCCGCCTTCTGCAACTCGTAGGCATTGCCGGTGAGCAGCGCAAACGGCACGGGCTGCGCGAGATAGACGCCCGCGTCATCAAGCTTGCCGTTGATGAAGAGCGAGACCGGGATAAGGCGGCTGGCGGTAGGCTTGGCCATGTCGCCCGTCCACTCGTAGACGCCCACCGCGCGGACGACGTTCTGCTGCTGCGCGACCTTGTGCGTTTGGGCACACGCGGGACCACACTGCGGCACAGCGATCGCCAGCGCTCCAAGCACGCCGGCGAGGGCCCGCAAACCGCGCTCGCTCCGATCCGGGTTCATCGACTGTTTAGACGGTGCCAAGGCGTCCTCGTCTCACCCCAAGAGTACCGCGAACGGATTCGCTCGCGCTCGGCTACCATTACGGCGTGAGCTCTCAGTCCGCCGACCCCGCGCCCATTCTCCCGGTACCAATCCTCCAGGTACAGGAGCTGTCGATCGGATTTGGCAACAGCGAGGCCGTCCACGCCATCTCATTCGCGATCGGCGCCGGCCAGGTTCTTGGCCTGGTGGGCGAGTCGGGCTCGGGCAAGTCGGCAACGGCGCTGGCGTTGCTGCGGCTGCTTCCTCGCTCGGCGAACGTCTCGGGAAGGGTCCTGTTTGCCCCGCCCGGCGATCCAGGCAAGGACACTCCGACCGACCTGCTGGCGCTGCCCGAGCGCGAGATGCGGCTCCGGCGCGGCAGCGATCTGGCCATGATCTTCCAGGAACCGATGACCGCACTGAACCCGGTGATGCGGGTTGGTTCGCAGATCGCCGAAGCGGTCCGGGCGCACCAGCCGGCGATGAGTTCGAAAGCGGTGGACCGGCTGGTGCTCGATGCCATGCGCGAGGTGGCCCTGCCCGATCCGGAGCGGCGCGTGCGCGACTATCCGCACCAGTTCTCCGGCGGCCAGCAACAGCGGATTCTCATCGCCATGGCTATTGTGAACCGGCCCGCGCTGCTGATAGCGGACGAGCCAACCACCGCGCTCGACGTCACCGTGCAGGCGCAGATCCTGGCGCTGCTGAAGCAATTGCGCCGGACCCACGGCCTGTCCATGCTCTTCATCTCGCACGATCTCGCCGTGGTCGCGCAGGCGTGCGACCAGCCCGGCGACCAGATCGCGGTGATGCAGCAGGGGCGCATCGTGGAGCGCGCGCCCACGCTCGATCTCTTCCGCAGTCCACAGCATCCCTATACGCGAAAACTGCTGGCCTCCGCGCCCACCATGACAAGCGACCGCACGCGACCGCTGGCTTCGCTCGTCACCTAGGCCGCGAGCCATCTCTTAGACAAAAGGATTGCGGATCGTAAGCGTGCCGATCTTCTGCCCATCCTGCATGTCCTCGGAGTAGACCGTATCGCATCCGGCGTCGATGGCGGCGGCGAGGATGAGCGCGTCGTAGATGCTGTAACCAGAATCTGCAGCGATCTTCAGCGCGGCCTCATGAACTCGCACCGTGAGTGGAGCCGGCGGCTCACACAGGCTCCGAATGTCCTCCAGCGCCGCGGAGATTTCTGCCCAGGATTTCTTCAGCTTCCGCCGCGCGACCGCTGCAAACTCATTCAAGACCTGAACGTTGATATGTCCGCCGCCGGCGATCAGCTTCTGAGCGATCGCCGCGCGGGCATCGTTGTCCGAGACCGCGTGGATCAAAATGTTCGTGTCCAAGAACTGGCTAACGCTCATTCGCCTCGACCCGATCGAATTTGAATCCCGCCGGCAGCTTCCAACGCATCTTCCGCAGCCGCTCTAGCGCCTGCTCGCGGCTGCGGTCGCGGTCGATCTCGAACTCCCGCGCGCCCGCGATCCGCACCTCGATCTGGTCGCCCTCTTTCAAATCCAGCGCTTCGACCACAACCGCGGGCAGGCGAACCGCAAGACTGTTTCCCCACTTCGAAACTTGCATCGCGCCTCCTTAGATATACATCCGATATAGTATATCAATGCCGTCGGACCTGCGATAGACTGGAGTTTTGTGCGTCTATGCACGAAAACTGCCATGCGCGCCCTTATCCTCTCCGACATCCACGCCAACCTTGAAGCCCTGAACGCAGTTCTTGCGGCGGCCGGCGAGTGGGATGTGCTGTGGAACCTGGGCGACATGGTGGGCTATGGCGCCAGCCCCAACGAGGTGCTGAAAAAGATCCGGCCGCTGGCCACCCTGACGGTGCGGGGCAACCACGACCGCGTCTGCTCCGGGATCAGTTCGTCGCTGACGTTCAATCCGACCGCGCGCGCAGCAGCCATGTGGACGCTGCAAATGCTCACTCCGGACAACCTGCTCTGGCTGCGGTCGCTTCCGCAGGGGCCGCTGCAGCCGGAACAGCAGACGCCGGCAGAACCGCTGGTGACGCTGGCGCACGGCTCGCCGCTGAACGAAGACCAGTACATCATGACCATGCGCGATGCTTGGGCTCCACTGCAACAGATGACCACGGCGATCACCTTTGTCGGGCACACACACATCCAGGGCGGCTTCTCGCAGAAGGAGCACGACTGGCACGAACTGCGGCCCCGCTATCGCAGCCGCTCGAGCGCGGACACCTGGACCATGCCGATCCCGCCGGGAACGCGCAACCTCATCAATCCCGGCTCGGTTGGCCAGCCGCGCGACTGCGACTGGCGGGCCGCGTTTGCCATCTACTCGAGTGAAGCCCGCGAAATTGTCTACCATCGCGTGCCGTACGACCTCCGTCGCGCGCAGGGCCGCATCCTGATGGCTCGCCTGCCCGAGCGCCTGGCGGCCCGCCTGCGCGAAGGGCGATAGGACCTACGCCGCCGCGATCGATTTTCTGGACGAGAGCCCCTCTGATCTATACCATTGCATGCCGGGGGAGCTTAGCGGTTCCTGTCGCGGCGATAGTGCTTGGGGGCGGTCATGCACGAAGACCGCCGGAGCGCCGTTGGCGCGATTGAGGAAGGGCGCTAAGGCCCCCATTTCGCGTTTCACCCTTCGACAATCTCGTTCGGTGCTGACGGCAATCGTCAGACCGCGGTTGCTTGTTCTTCAAGGGTGCTGGCCAGCGATTCCCACTCGGCCGTGAGGGCGGTGCGTAGGCTGCGCAGGTCTTCCAGTTCAGCGGCGGTGCGCTGCGAGTCTTCGGCGGAGGTGTAGTGGCCGAGATGTTCCTCGGCGGCGGCGACGCGCGCGTCGATGGCGGAGAGTTCGCCTTCGATCAGGGCGACGCGGTCTTCCAATTGTTTCAGCTTGATGGGATTCAGCCGCTTGACCGGAGCTTTCGGCGGCTGCGCCGCAACGCCGCCGGAGACCTCGCTGAGTTCGGATTCGTCGGGGTCCTCCGGGTGGTCAGGCTCTCTTGGGACCACCGCCTTCGGGTGCGGGACTGCGATGGGTTTCAGGCCGGATGCGAGCGAGACAGCCACCTGCTCCGGGCCGCCCTGCTTGCGCCACAGGTAGTCTTCGTAGTTGCCGGGGTAGATGTGCATGCGGCGGTCTTCCACCTCGAAAACGCGCGTCGCCAGCCCGTCGATGAAATAGCGGTCGTGCGACACGAACAACACCGTGCCGGTGAAGTTGGCGATCGCTTCCAGCAGCACATCCTTCGCGCGCAGGTCCAGGTGGTTGGTCGGCTCGTCGAGCAGCAGCATGTTCGCCGGTGACACCAGCATCTTCGCCATGGCGTAGCGGTTGCGCTCGCCGCCGGAGAGTACGCCCAGCTTCTTGAACACATCATCGCCGGAGAACATGAAGCAGCCGAGCAGCGAGCGTAGCTCCACCACCGGAACTTTGGGCGCGATGCCGGCGATGTCGTCCAGCATCTGCGCGTCGGGGTCGAGCACCTTGTACTGGTCCTGCGCAAAATAATCCGCCAGCACGTTATGCCCGAGGCGAACCGTGCCGGCGGTTGGCGGCTCCAGGCCGCTCAGCAGGCGGATCAGCGTCGACTTGCCCGCGCCATTCGCGCCCACCAGCGCAATGCGCTCGCCGCGTTCAATCTGAAAATTCAGGTCTTCGAGCACATGCTTCACCCCGCCCGGCTTCCCATCAACCGGCGGCATCGGGTAGTCCTTGCTCAAATGCGAAACTTCAATCACCGTGCGGCCGCTCGCGGGCGGCTGCGGGATGGTGAAGTGGATGGTCCCCTCTTCCTCCGGCACTTCGATGCGCTCGATCTTCTCCAGCTCCTTGATTCTCGACTGCACCTGCTTGGCCTTCGTCGCCTGGTAGCGGAAGCGGTTGATGAATGCCTCCAGCGCCTCGATGCGGTCGCGCTGGTTCTTGTACGCCGCCATCAAGGTCGCCCGCCGTTCCTCCTTCTGCTGAACATATTTCTCATAGTTCCCGTGGTAGACATGCATGTGCTTGTTCCATATCTCAACGGTCTTGTTCACCGTGACATCGAGGAAGTAGCGGTCATGCGAGATCAGGATGTAGGCGTTGGGATAGTCGTGCAGGTAGTTTTCCAGCCAGTTGCGGCTCTCCAGATCCAGATGGTTGGTCGGCTCGTCCAGCAGTAGCAGCGACGGCTTCTGCAGCAGCAGCTTAGCCAGCGCGATGCGCATCTGCCAGCCGCCGGAGAACTCTTCGGTCTTGCGTTCCCAGTCTTCCTTGTTGAAGCCGAGTCCGCTGAGCACTGCTCCTACCTGCGAGTCGAGGGTATAAATGTCGTGTACGTGGAGCTGATCGGCGATGTCGGAGTAGCGGTCGGCAGCGGCAACGTACTCACGCGACTTGGGATCGGCGGTCGAGAGCGTGTGCGTAATCCCTTCGGCCTCGCGCTCCAGCGCGTGCAGGTGGTCGAAGACGGACAGGCATTCGGCGAACACGGTCTTGCCGCGCAGCGCCAGGCCGTCCTGCGGGAGATAGCCGAGGGTCGTCCCCTTCACCCGCGTAAGCTGCCCATAGTCGACGGTTTCAAGGCCGGCGAGGATCTTCAGGATGGTGGACTTGCCCGTGCCGTTGCCGCCAACCAGGCCGGTGCGCTCGTCCGGCGTGATCAGCCAGTTGACGTCTTCAAAGAGGAGTTTTTGGCCAAAGCGCTTGCCGGCGGCGGAGAGTTGGAGCATCGACTTCTATTTTCTCATTGCCGGAAGAAATCGATGCTTCCCCTTGCAGAAGGAAATCTCCCTTTGCAGGTGCAAGGGTTTCTTGTGTTCTCTCGCCGCCGGCGATTCAGGCGCCGCGACAGCCCCTCGGGTTATTTCTGAATCTGCTTCAGATAGCTCGTCAGATTCACGATTCGCTGATGGACCTCCAGGGCACTATCCGGGCTGGTTCCGTCCAGCGTCAGCATCAGGCCTCCCCAAATCGGCATCTCCGCCGAACCGTGCGCCGGAATTACTCCGAACTTGAGGACGGTTTGGATGTGGTCCGCTGGGAACACTCCGCCATTCCTCCGGCTCAGCGCGGTCAGATCGCTGGGAGGAGTCTTCAATGCAGGTGCGGCACGCCCGCTTCCGGTGCCGTCGACGCCGTGGCATACGGCGCAGTAGGTGGCGTACATCTGTTGTCCGGATACGGAGGGAGTCGGCCTGATTGGCACCAGTTTTATGTTCGGTGTTGGTTGTTGTGCGACGACAAAAAAAATGGCGGATGCAAATCCGGCCATAAGCGCTGCTTTTATAGATATAAGTTCCGGCATAAGAGACCTCCTTTTGCCGACAGGTACATTAGTCCCTTGGCAGGAGGCATACTGTGACGGCGGACACACCTCCGCGGCGGGGGAACCCCGGCAGCCAGTGGCGTCGCAGACCTTACTATCTATATGATTCGCGCCCAGTTACTCTTGCATCTCTTCGGGACCCGGTCAGATCGAATACCCGCTGATTTACCAGCATGGCAGCGTCCCGGCGAGGGTCATAAAATCCCAGATCGTCATCACCGCCGAGCCATGGATCAATGCCGTTGCAGGAAGCGTCAAAGGAGATATGAGGATGAGGACGAGCGCGTGATTCAATCCGGCCAAACGGAGCAAACCCGAGGCACGAACCATCCGGTTCCGTCGCAAAGTCCGGCGCAACACCGGCGCCGGGTCCCGCGCTGGCTGGCATGGACGGCAGGCGCGGCTCTGGTGCTGCTGGCTGCCGGAGCTGCGGTGGTAGCGTATGTCATTCACAATGCAGAGCCGATCCTGCGCCAACGGGTGATTGCCAGCCTGGAAGAACGATTCCGCGCGCCGGTGGAATTGGACGCGCTGCGCATCTCGCTGCTGCGCGGGCTGGAGGCTTCGGGCACTGGGCTGCGAGTATTTCCGGTTGAGGATCCGAATCAGCCGGACGCGCATCCGGCGGGCGCGAAGCCGATGCTTTCGGTCGAGCGTTTCGAGTTCCGAACCGGGCTCAGGGAGTTGTTTGAGCCGACCATGCGGGTGGGCACGGTCAGGGTCGACGGGATGCGGCTGGACATTCTGCCGAAGTCGAGCGGCGGGCCGCTGACGCCGCGCGCAAAACTACCCGCGAAGTGGAAGCTGAGCATTGCGATGGACACGATTCTGTGCCGCGACGTGACGCTCACCATCGAGACCAACAAGCCGGGGAAGGAGCCGCTGGTGTTCGCGATCCACGACGTGACGTTGCACGACGTCGGCCCGGGGAAGGCGTTTCCCTTCGAGGCGTCGCTGGCGAACCCGAAGCCGGTTGGGGAGATTCACTCGCTTGGGCACTTTGGGCCGTGGGCAGCCGAGGACCCGCGCGAGACGCCGGTAGACGGTAGCTACTCCTTTACCAACGCAGACCTGGCGACGATCAAGGGAATCTCGGGAACGCTCTCGTCGACGGGAAAGTACAGCGGCACGCTGGGCGAGATCCGCGTGGCCGGCACGACCGAGACACCGAACTTCGCACTCGACGTGAGCGAGCATCCGGTGGACCTGCACACGCAGTTCGATGCGACCGTGGATGGAACGACCGGCGACACCAGGCTGAACTCCGTGCGTGCGTCGTTGCTGCACACGGTGCTTCAGGCGAGCGGCATGGTGATGCGCGCCAGCGATATGCCGGGAGGCGGGGAGAGTGTGCCGGGACACTTCATCGACATTTCGGTGGAAAGCACTCAGGCGCGCGCGGAGGACCTGCTGAGGCTCGGCACCAGAACCAGTCCGCCGCTCCTGCAGGGAGAGATGACGCTGAGCGCCCGGGTGAGCATCCCGCCAGGCCACGCCAGCCTCACCCGGAAGATGCGCGTGCAGGGCACCTTCACCATCCACGGCGCGACCTTCAACAATCCGCAGTGGCAGCAGACCGTGAACCAACTCAGCGCGCGCGCGAGCGGCAATCCCGAGCAGGCGAATGCGGCGGACGCAGCCCACGTGGCCTCGGCAATGAGCGGCGACTTTGTGCTGGCGAACGCGATGCTGGACGTGTCCAGGCTCAACTACCAGATGCCGGGAGCGCAGGTGGATCTCACCGGGAAGTACGGCCTCGACCGGGAGACCTTCGACTTTGGCGGCACGGTGCGGACCCAGGCGACGGCGTCGGAGATGCTGACCGGATGGAAGAGCATTCTGGCGATGCCGCTCGACCGGTTACTGAAGAAGAATGGCGCCGGACTCGAGGTCCCAATCAAGATAAGCGGGACCAGGTCGAAGCTGAATCTTGGTCTCGACCTGGACCGGCTGTTCCCGCACCCGAAGGACGCCGCGCCGCCGGACCGGCAGGCACCGCCCCGTCCGTAACCTCGGGCCAATTAGACGAGTACGGCAAGAGTCGTCGAGTAGAATCCGGCATCTGGCTCTGCTACTGTCAAGGTGGGAGGCTGATGCCGATCGAGTCACACATTTCCTCCGATCCCCTGGATCGAACGCCCGGCCCGCCGCCTGCGGAAGCCGCGACCGCCTTGGGGGCTCCGGAACCAGAGGCAGGCGCAGCTGCGCCCGTCTGGCTGCAGCGGCTCTCGCTGTTTGTCCTGGTGCTGTTCTGCGTTTACCTGGGCGTGCTGGTGATGATCCTGCCCTGGTGGACGCGGGTGTGGGACCACAATCTGTTTATCCAGTCGCACCCTGCGCTGGCCGCGGTACTGCATACCGGCGCAGTGCGCGGGTTGATCTCCGGCCTTGGCCTGCTCGATATATGGATTGGCGTCTCCGAAGCGGTACACTACCGCGACCACCGTCCCTAGAGAAAGCTGGCTGTGCCAGACGGTGAAAACGTTGAACACAGCAGAAAAAGAAGAAGATCGAATGCCACGAAAAAGTCCCGAACCGTTGTATCCCGCCCTGCTTGCCTACCAGAATCAAGACTTCCTTAGCTCGCCCGACGGCCGGGTATTCCGCATGCTGGCCGAGTACCAGGAGCCGATGACGCGCTTCCGCCGCGAGCGCATCCAGGACACCGTGGTGTTCTTCGGCTCAGCGCGGTTCCGCGCGCTCGATGTCGCCAGCCACGAGCTGGAGCTGCTGGAGAACACCGGCTCCTGCAAGCCCGCGCCCGCCGACGAGCAACCGGCGCGCAAGGAAGAAGTGGAGCGCGGCGAGGCATCGGCGCAGCAGCTTCGCCTGGCCGAGGCCGCGGTGGAGATGTCGCAGTACTACGAGGACGCGCGCAAGCTGGCGGGGATGGTCTCGCGCTGGGCCATGACGCTGCCCGGCCGGCGCCATCGCTACGTCATCACCTCGGGTGGCGGCCCGGGAATCATGGAAGCGGCCAACCGCGGCGCCTACGAGGCTGGCGCGAAAACCATCGGCCTCAACATCAAGCTGCCCTTCGAGCAGATGCCCAACCCCTACATCA
>CAZAXI010000106.1:0-15609 GCA_964489045.1 uncultured Granulicella sp.
GTGTTGCCTGCCGGCTCGCGGTTCGCTTGCAACGGGTGCGGTCACCATCACATCGATTTGCCTGTCGCGGGAGCCCACAGAGCCCCTGCCGCTCCCGAGTTGCGGGGAAGACCGGGGCACGATGGCTGACTATCCTCAGTTTATCTTGGATTCCCACATGCGGCAATGCGATTCACACCGCCGCGGATGCGCGATACTTGGGATTGGCCGCGGCGGAGTCGGTTGGGCATGGTCGAGAAGATGGTTGAAGTTTGCAGTTTGTGCGAGGGTTCGGGGCTGCGGATTGTCGAGGAGGACGGGCGGCAAGTGGCGCGGGCGTGCGAGTGCCGGATTGAGAGGCGGGCGGAACAACGACTTTCAAAGGCGCGGATACCAAAACGATTTCGCAATTGCTCATTCGAAAGTTTTGAGACGACACACCGGTCTTCTGATCCGTCACTAAAGAAGGCCCTGAGCACAGCAAAGCACTTTTTTGAGGTCTATCCGCTGGAAACGGCTGGCCAAGGCATCCTGTTCACAGGACCGAGCGGCCTGGGCAAGACACATTTGGCGGTGAGCATTCTGAAAGCCCTGATCACCGAGCGGGGAGCCAGCGGCGTTTTCTGGGAACAGAAGGAACTCTTGGAAGCGCTGAGGGCCACCTATGAGAAAAGGATCGTTGGAGAAGAGAACCAACTCCTGAGTTCGGTTCTCAAGTGCGACGTTCTTGTGTTAGACGACCTAGGAGATATGACCCCCAGCGATTGGTCGTGGGACACGACTTCTTATATCTTGAGTAGTCGCTATAACGAGAGCTTGTCGACCATCATCACGACGAATCTCGAAAACAGCACAAAAGCCCCACTGCCTGCCAACCCCAACGACATGTTTGAGAAGGCGAGACGAGCGAACACGCAGACAACTCTGGGCGACCGTATTGGGGAACGCATGCGCTCCCGGTTGCAGGAGATGTGCGTGGTGGTGGAGATGCAGGGCGAAGACTTTCGCCAGAAGGTGAAGCGCGCGAGCTTCGCCTGAGCCGGGGTGCTAGGTGGTCGCTGCGATCAGGAGCAGGCCGACGCCGCCGACGCAGGCGACCCAGTAGAGGATGTCGCCCGGATGCGGGCCGCGCGGGCCGCCGCCGCGGGTGTCGGGCGGCAGGCGGAGCAGATCGGCTGCGGGATGGGCCGCCGCATCTGCCTGAAGAATCTGGTCGTTGGTGAGCTGTTGGCTGAGGATTACCCGAGCGCGTACGGGGTCAAGCCTCTGACCGGTTGCGGCGATTGGAACGAACGCTGAAGGATAGGTTACTGGACTTGCGGCCATGGTAGACGACTCCCTCTGCCGCACCGGCATGCGCGGCAACTTTGCTTCGATCTGATGTGATCGGCGTTCGGCGCCGCCTTTTGAAACTCTGCCTCGGGCGGACGACGATATCACCTTAGGCCGGAGCTTGAGCGAGTGGACATCCTTCTTTTGGGTGATTCGGCGACCTTTTGGGGGATGCGAGAAGAAGTTGTCAGTTGTCAGTTCTCAGTTGCCGGTAAGTACAAGAGCGCAGAGCGGTGAACAAGAAGCCGAGAACTGAATTGAGAGTCGAGAACTTACGGGAGAATTCCACGCTGAGGTATAAAATCTCGGCTTATGAGCGAACAGGAACAGCCAATTCACAACGGGCCGGACAGCGGGGGGCAGGATGGCGCCAGCCAAGCCACGGTGGAGACACCGATCTTCGGCGCACCACCGGCCGAGCGCGGAGGCTTTCCCCCAGCCGTGTGGGGAGTTGCCGCGCTGATCGTGGTGGTCGTGATCGGCGCATTGGTATACGCCGGACGGAAGAGGCCGGCACCCGCGCCCAGCACGCTGCAGCCTGCGGATGCGTATGCGGCCAGCCTCCCGCTCTCACAGTTCGCGATGAGCGAGTCAGAGAACCTCTCGGGCGGCAAGCTGACGTATCTCGATGGGCATGTTCGCAATGCGGGCGATCGAACGGTGAGCGGAATTACGGTGCAGGTGGTCTTCGAGAACGACCTGGCGCTGGCTCCGCAGATCGATACGGTGCCGCTCACGCTGATTCGCATGAAGGACCCGTATATCGACACCGAACCGGTTAGCGCGGCCCCGCTGAAGCCCGGCGACGACCGGGAGTTCCGCCTGACCTTTGAAGCCGTCCCGGACAGTTGGAACACCCAGATGCCCGTGGTGCGCATTATTCACACTGAGTTCAAGTAGTTGTCAGTTCTCAGTTGTCAGTTCTGAGTAAGGCGGGCAACTGGAACTTGAGATTGCCTGGGGCTGAGACCGGGATCCGCTGTTGGCCTCGAGCGTAATTTTTACTGGTGCGCGGGCAGAATTGTCCGGTTTCGCTGTTGCTGGAGACCCCTGCTCCCCAAGCCGACGAAGGCTCAATTCCACTTGATTATCAGACACTTGCCCATCGCTGGAGGGTTTGGGGAGGGTTTGGCCGGAGGCTTGCTCTAGTCATGGCAGCCGCATGCGTGTCAGCAGTTGTTCCATAGGCCGCCGGTGCCAGGAGACGCAAACCAATGATCAATCTTGCTAAAGGCTTAGGTCTTTCCGCTCTGATATTAGGAGGAACGATGGGAGCAACCGTACTTGCGCAGACGCCCGCGACGGATCAATCGACGCCCCCGGCCGCGAACCAGTCGGCCCCCTCCGCCGCAATCAACCCCAATGACAGCACGACCTATGCGACCGGCAAGCCACTGGAGAACCAGTCGCGCGAAGGTTTCTGGGGTAAGGTAAACCCGTTCGCCCGCAAGAAGTGGGTAGCTCGCGAGGTGGATCCTATCCGGGACCGCACCAACGAGCTCGACCAACTGCAGGCGAAGAACGCCAATGACATCAAGGACGTCGACCGCCGCGCCACGGACGGGATCAACAACGCGATGATGGCGGCCAACACGGCCGACTCGCACGCCGCCGATGCGGCCAACAAGGCCAACGCCGCGCAGTCGACTGCGACCGGTGCAATCACCCGCACCGACCAGCTCAACGGCACGGTCAGCAACCTCGACCAGTACAACCAAGTGACTTCGACCGACGTGAAGTTTGCGGCTGGCCGGACGACCCTGAACGCGCAGGCCAAGTCTGACCTAGACGAAATGGCACAGAAGCTGGCCGGCGAGAAGGGCTACATTATCGAGATCCAGGGCTACAGCCGCAGCGGTGTTCAGACGTCGCAGGCCATGGCCGACTCCGTGGCCCGCTACCTGGTAACCGAACATCAGGTGCCACTCTACCGCATCTATCGCACCGGCCTGGGCAGAGCCACGACCACGGGGACGGCGCCAGCAGCCACAGGGATGGCGTCAACAGCGGGACCGCAGCAGGCTGACAACGAAACCCCAATCACCAACGGCGTCCGTGTGACGCTGCTGCATAACAGCCTGGCCACGATGGGTCCGTCGGCAGCCTCGAACACGTATCCGTCTTCCCCGTCCCCGGCTATGCCAAGCCAGACTGCGCAGCCGGCGACGAATCAGTAGTCCTCCCCGGGCGGAGATGGCGGGGAAACCGGGCTGAGGTTTCTCCCGCCAGACCGCTAAGAGTTTCGCGGAATCGGGCCCAAGAGCGCGACCGCAACAAGCTCTCCTTACCAGAGAGAACCAAGGCAGATTGGCCCCTCACTCGAGGGGCCGTTTTTTTGGTCTCATGCAGAACGCGGAAGTGGCGGGTGGTCGCGGACGTCCCTAGACGAGTGCGGATTCCTTGGCAGAAGATTTCCGGCGGTCGGTCCGGGAACTGCGGCGGTCCGCCAGCAAATCGACTGCCAGGGGAACCGCTTGCTCCTCCGGCATCTGGGGGAAGTAGGCGTTGGCGAAGTACTGGCCGAGCATGCGGTGGGTGTTGAAGAAGGAACCATTGATCCCGATGCAGTGCTGCTGCATCCGCGCCCAGGCGTTGGGGCGGGCGTAGAGCGGCGCAATCCTGGACTCCAGCTTGTCGTACAGGCTGGCCGCCTCGCCGTCCTCGTCGTCCGCGTCGTCGATCGCCCACCCGGTCAGATCCTCCGCGCATCCCTCGATCCACCATCCATCGAGCACGCTCAAACTGGGCACACCGTTCAACGCGGCCTTCATTCCAGACGTTCCTGAGGCCTCATAGGGCCGGCGGGGCGTATTGACCCACACATCGACGCCCTGGGTCAGCAGGCCGCCCAACTCCCAGTCGTAGTTTTCGAGGTAGAGGATGCGGACCCCGCTGGCCTTGAGGCTGGCAGCAGCCTCGAAAACATCGCGGATCAGCCCTTTGCCGGCGACGTCTGCGGGATGGGCCTTGCCGGCGAACAGAATTTGCAGGCCGCCGATCTTCTTCGCCAGCCTGGCGAGGCGCTTGGGATCGTGGAAGAGCAAGCTGGCCCGCTTGTAGGTGGCCACCCGGCGTGCAAAGCCGAGGGTCAGCATCTTGGGGTTGAATTGCTGGCCGGACCGGCGCGCCACCTCGGCGAAGAGCCGCTGCTTGGCGATCTCATGGCAGTTCGCGATCTTGGCCGGCGTTATGCCGTAGACCGACCGGAAGTAGTGGTTATCGTGCCGCCACTCGGGGACCTCGGTGTCGAAGAGCGCCTGCATCGGCTCAGAGATCCAGGTTGCGGCATGGACTCCGTTGGTGATGGAGTGGACGTGGTAATCCGGAAACATCTGCTGCGAGACCTTGCCGTGCTGCATGCTGACGCCGTTGACGTAGCGCGAAAAGCGCAGAGCCAGATAGGTCATATTGAGGAGCCCGTTATGCAGGCAGCCGAAGCGCTCGATGGCGTTGCTGCGATCCGTGCCCAGAATGGTGTACATCTGGTCCAGCCCGAACTGGTCGTGCCCGGCAGGCACCGGCGTGTGGGTGGTGAAGACGCAATACTGGGCGATCGCCGCTACATCTTCTTCGGTCGCGTGCTCCAGCGAGGCGCCGCCAAGGCGCTCCTCCAGCAGCCCAATGCCGAGCAGCGCGGCATGGCCTTCGTTCATGTGGTAGACCTCGGGCTTTACGCCGAGTTCCCTCAGCAGGGCCACGCCGCCGAGTCCCAGCACCGTCTCCTGGCACAGCCGGTAGTAGGTGTCGCCGCCGTACAGGTGGTCGGTCAAATGGCGGTCGTAGAGGTCGTTGCCCTCCAGATCGGTGTCCAGCAGAAACACGGGGATCACATGCCCGGCGACGCCCACCACGTCGAACCGCCATGCGCAGATTGAGAGCTTGCGCCCCTGCATGGAGATGGTGACCACGCGCTGCGCGCTGGGCAGCATGGTTTCCGGTGTCCAGGGCACATCGGATTCCGTCTGCTGGCCTGTGGCATCGAGGTGTTGGCGGAAATAGCCGCGGCGATGCACGAGCGAGACAGCGATCATCGGCGCGGCGGTATCCGCCGCTGACCGCAAAGTGTCGCCGGCAAGCATGCCCAGACCGCCCGAATAGGTCGGGAGGTCTTTGGAAAGAGCGATTTCCATGGAAAAATATGCGATTCTGCGGGCTGAGAGATCGAGGTCGGCAACGACTGGAACGCGGGAAGGGGAGGTCGGAAGCGTCATACTGCGATAAGTCCTTTGGGATAGCTAACAAAACATTCCAGAAATCCGGCCTGATGCCGGATATGCGCCGTCCACTCGGACAACAACCTATAGCTTACCAAAGTGGGAAGTGGACGGACCACGGAGCCGGGTAATCATTTCGGTGCCGTCACATGCCCTCTACCGGGTATTGACGCCGGTGAAAACAGCGGAGGTTGCCGCGTTCAGGCGCCGGCCGATCTCTTCCACCCAGGTTAGATGCTCGGGTTTCATCATCACGGAGCGCAGACAGGTGACGTGCGCGTCGCCTGTGGAACCGGGCCAGGTTGTTGCAGGAAAGAATCTTGCGGGCAGCGTGGCCAGCGCGAGATAGAGGTCCCGGCGGCGGGCCTCGTCGAAGATGGCCTGCGCCTTGGCCGATGAATCGTCCACCGTTGCCCCCTTCACGGCCCAGAACACAATGTCGAGCGCAGGCGGGGCAATGGGCAGGACAAATCGCGAGTTGGCGGCCAGCCGTTGACGCATGGCCAGGGCCGCCTCGCGTCCCGCCTCCAGTCCGCACGCGAACTCGCCTCCCACGGTCGACGGCAGCAGCCGCTGCGTCGCCCACAGCGCCACCGCCGAGGCACCGGCGCGCGAGCATTCGAGGGAAATCTGGCCCAGGTGCAGCTCCTTCGAGGTGAAATATGTGAACGGCGAGTCGTGCCGGTAGAAGCGCCCCACCGCGGGGTCGCGGAACAGAACGCAACCGCAGCCGTAGGGCTGCAGGCCATGCTTGTGCGGATCGACCACGAGGGAGTCGGCATGCGGGATTGCGTCGAAGGCCGCGCGCGCCTCCGGACCGAGATTGCGTGCGAGCACGAAGTAGCCGCCGTAGGCCGAGTCCACATGGATGCGGAAGCCGTGCTTTTGCTGCAACTCCAATATCCGGTCCAACGGATCGACCGCGCCTACGGCCGTGGTGCCCAGCGTGGCGACCACCGTGCCGATGTCCTGCGTGTTGAGGGCATGCTCGAGCGCGGAGAGGTCCATGCGGCCGGTATCGTCGGAGCGGATGGTCACACACGGCAACCCCAGCACGCCGGAGATGCGCGTGTGGGTGTAGTGCGCCTGGTCGGACGCGGCCACCGCGCGCGCTCTTCCCTGCTCGCGCTGCAGTTGGCCGGCGACCCACAGCGCCTCGAGATTGGCGAAGGTCCCGCTGCTGGAGAGATGGCCGAGATGCTGCGGAAAACCGAACATCTTCGCCAGCGCCGCAACCGTTTCCAACTCCATTGCCGAGCTGGCGCGACCGCCGTCGAGCGCGTGGTTGTTGGGGTTCAGCGACATCGCCAGCGCGTAGGCCGCGCGCGCGATGGGATGCGGTGGCTTCAGCATCTGTCCCGCATACAGTGGGTGCGCGTAGGGATCGTTGTCGTGCATCCGCTCGGCAACCTCGCCGAGGACCGCCGCGGCGGCCTCGCCGAGCGCAGGCTGCGGGCACTCGGGCAGACGCGCAAAGCCTGCATCGAGCCTGGCCTGCGCCTCACCCAGACGCTCAAGGAATTCGTTTCTTAGCGGGTCGGGCTGGGTCATCGCGTGAGAAAGCCAAACTTCGCCGCATAGCCTGCAGCCGCGGCGAGAACCAGCGCCAGCACGGTCCACGGAGCCGCGCTGCGGATGCGCTTGCGCAACGCCTCAATCAGCAGGATTACGGCGGACAACACGACCATCAGCAGAACGCCATCCCAAATGAAGATGCGGGTTCCGTCGGGGGTGGTGCCAAGCACGCGTTCCATGTGGAACGGCGGGAAAAAGCTGCCCGCAGCAAACACCAGCCAGAACAGTACGAACTGCAGCAACGCGAAAAAGACATTCTTGATCAAGAGGGCTCCTCTGAACAGGTTCGATGGACACCATTGTCCGGCCCCATCATCTTAGAACCTGTTGGCCGGCCTTGCGAGACGAAACCACGCTCTTGAGTCGCTGAATCAGCTCACGGTGAAGCGCGTCTCCAGCTTCTCGCGGTGCCTCTCGACCGCAAGCTCGATCAGCCGGTCGATGAGCTTCCTGTATGGCACGCCGCTGGCCTGCCACAGCTTCGGGTACATGGAGATGCTGGTGAAGCCGGGCATGGTGTTGATCTCGTTGAGAAAGACACGCGGCTTGCGGACCTTGCGGCCTTTGGCGTCGCGGGCCGGCTCCATCAGGAAGTCCACGCGGGCGAGGCCGGCGCAGTCGCAGGCGCGGAAGGCGGCCAGCGCCAGCTCGCGAATTTGCTTCGATTCGGCACGGCTAAGCTTTGCGGGAATGATCGGGATGGATGGGTTCTCGGACGATTCGTACTTCGACTCGTAGTCGTAGAACTCCTTGCTGGGGATAATCTCGCCCACCACCGACGCCTCCGGCGCGTCGTTACCCAGCACCGAGACTTCCAACTCGCGCGGCTTGACGCCCGGCCCGCCGACGCCCTGCTCGATCACCAGCTTGCGGTCGAAGCTGGCGGCGAGGTCGATCGCGGCAGCCAGTTCGCTGCGGCCGTGCACTTTGCTGATGCCGACCGAACTGCCGAGGTTCGCCGGCTTGACGAAGACTGGGTAGGTGAGCGCCTTCTCGATGAGCCGCGTCGCGCGCCTGAAGTCGGCGTGCCACTCGCTCCGCAGCAGGGCGACATAGGGTGTTTGGGTCAGGCCGGCAGCGGCGAACAGGCGCTTCATGGCGTCCTTGTCCATGGCCGCGGAGGAGCCGAGGACGCCCGAGCCAACGTAGGCGATGTCGGCCAGTTCGAACAGTCCCTGAATCGTGCCGTCCTCGCCAAAGGTGCCGTGCAGCACGGGAAAGACGACGTCAAGCGACGCGGCAAGCGGGTTGCCGGGCTGCG
Source organism: uncultured Granulicella sp. (assembly GCA_964489045.1). Classification (GTDB taxonomy): domain Bacteria; phylum Acidobacteriota; class Terriglobia; order Terriglobales; family Acidobacteriaceae; genus Edaphobacter. Next base: position 8,362 of record CAZAXI010000106.1, read on the forward strand.
CAAGTTCGGCGCTGCTGATATGTTGCAGCGAATCCGTGGCGCGGCGCTGCGGGGGCAGTGGCGGGATGTGGAGCTCTTCGCCGCTGCGCAGAACGGCCGCGGAGATGGCGAACTCTGCGGCCGCTTCGGAGATGTCTTCCGGCTGGGCGGCGCTGGAGAGCGCGGGCTTCGCCAGCGGGTTGCTGGCGAGCAGACGATCAGCCTCGGCGCCAGTGAGCCAGCGGCCCTGCTTGTCGATGCCGATGGGGACTACGTCGTAGCGCTTGCGGTCGATGGCCTGGAGGATGGAGGCGGCGGAAAGCAGCGAAACTTCGTGCTCGCCCGAGCGGCCGCCGAAGAGAATGCCGATGCGTCGTTTTTTCTTCATTGTCTGGATAAGACTACGGCAAACGGGGGTCGTGGCGAATTTGAGTTGCGGGAGATTTCAGCGTTTTCCGCTGAAGCTGTGGATGAGGCGGCGATCGCGCTTGGAGGGACGGCCGGTGGGGATGTGCAGCGAGGGTCCGAACCGGCGGCGATCGTCGGAATCGGCGGCCTTGCGGCGCGAGTCGGCGCTGGCTTCGGTTTCGCGATAGAGCGTCTGGGCGACGGCTGCGGGGCCGCGCTGATGGCTGAGCGCGAGGACTTCGATTTCGAACTCGGCAGCTTCGTTCTTGATTTGCAGCCGGTCGCCGACGCGGACCTCGCGGGCGGGCTTGGCGCGGACACCGTTCGACGTGATGCGGCCCATCTCGCTGGCCCTGGAGGCCAGCTCGCGGGTCTTGAAGAAGCGCGCGGCCCATAGCCACTTGTCGATGCGCGTGCCGTCCATGCGGCTATTCTACGGCGTCATCATGGGCGGGCAACGCACTCACCTGGCGTAGGAGAACACGCCGCACGCGTCGGGTGAGTTTGCCAGCGCTTCCAGGGTGAAGACCGGCGGCTTGTCGCCCGAGAAGAAGGCAAGCTGCAGGGAGTGGCCCAGGACGTAGGTTGCCATCCACTGCGTATCTTCCGCGCCGCAGAGGGTGTTCTTGCGCAGGAATTTTCTGGAGAACGGGATTTGCAAGCGGTAGAGGCTGCCGGTTCCGGGCGAGTTGGCGTCCGCGTCGAAGGCGGCGCTTAGCTCTGCCGGTTCCAGGCCGCGAATGCGCGCCATCGTGAAGGTCACAAGGTTGATGCTGATCTTCTCGTTCGACAGCTCCACATCGCCGGTAATGGACCGGGCGTTCGAGCTGACGGCACCCCAGACGCCCTTTTCTTGCGCCGCGAGGGTGAGGCAGCAGAGGAGGATGGATGCGGCGATGGCTTTGTGAGCTTTGATCATGTTTATTTTCGCGGGCCTGCATGACGATGATACTTGACTGGCGACGGGACTCCGTTGATGGCGGGTTTGGCCGCGGTCGAGGTCTCGAATTGGCTGCGGCATGGCACCCCCCGGGGGTATCGATTAGTGGATGATCTTCCAAACAAACCGCTTAGCGGGATGATTATGCACTTGACACAGACCGGTCGATAATCGACACTAAAGGTGCCGTGACAGGGCAACTATAAAAGTGACTTCAGGTTTTCTTGTAGGTTTTTGGTCGCCTTCCCCGCAGCGACAATCTTGGAAAGAAGCGCAGGAGACATGGGCCGTTCCATCCCTATCAGCTTACCGATTAGGCCTTCAAGGTTCCTCGCAATTTCGGGCGTGATTTCAAGCGCATCAACAAAATTGACGAAACTCTCTTTGGTGATCCGGCGATGCTCCCCAGCTTGTAGAACGCAGTCTTTCCCAGCGCGAAGTTGGTCGCTCGTGACATTGACGACTACGTACGTTCCTTTTTTGGGATCAGAGATCACGAAATGCAAATGATCGACATTGAACTTAGGCGGTACGGTCATCATGAACGCATCGCCTAGATTCATGACCTAGACCATGCCCAACAGGGCGCGGGTGCGCTTCAAGAGCGATTCCGATTCTGCAATTTGGGCGATTTCCTCGTCTGAATGCCCAGCATTTCGCAGAATGGTCTCTGGCTCGATTGGACGACTCTTCCCATTTGGATCGACCCATTCAGGGCAGGTTTTATGCAACCAGTCGGCTATTTCCCACGGCGCAATTGAAAGAATCTCGTCTTGTGCTGACGCGAGAGCTTCCATCTCTGTTTGCGAGAGAATGTCTATTCGAACTTTTTTCAGGGCATGGATCGAATGATCCACTCGCTCAGAGAAAACCTTATCCCATTCTGCTTGCAGCACTCGATCTGCTGTGCCCTTGAAGAGCTTGTACGTGTTCCATATAACCGGCCCCTTTGGAAGTGAACGGAACGAGTCCCCTGTGATTGTTTTACCTCGCTTGGTCAGCAAGCCTTTGTCTGCCAAGTAGAGACTCTTCAATCCGAGGAACATATCGAGTTGGCCGCTGCTTCGATCCATGAGGAAAGCCACTGCCGCCATCGTCTTTTGTATGTCGAAGTGAAGTTTCATCGCTCGCCTCTATCCCTATCATGAGCGGAAAGAAGGCGAAATGTAAACACTTGCTAACCACGAACCAGTGGAGTTAAATCAGATTTGACCGGAGGGCGGGAGATTCGAACTCCATTCCGGGCGGAATTCAGGGGTATAAATCCCTGTCCTAGCACCTGCTAGACACCCTCCGATTATCGGGAGCCAGACCGAGGTGTTGGACGCCTCTAGTCTGGCTCTCTCTGCATTGCGTCCCTTTGCGGTCGATGTGGAATCGACGGAGACGCAATCTCTCTGGAAGCGAATTCATGCCTTGCCTTCCGACTTCATGAGCTTCTCAAACGACTCGAACCACTTGGCCTTGACTTCATTTGGCCAGTTCGGGTCGAAACTTGGGAACTTTGCCAAGAGCATTTGAGACCAGGTAGCCATTGGCGGCGACAGCGGAGCGTTCGGTGATGGTGCGGCTGCCGCCACTACATCTCCCGTGGACGCACCATTGGATCGCTTCGCCTTAGTGCTCGGCGTACGGGACACGCTGGAAGTCTTTACGTGGGGGGATATGGGCAATGCCGATGCTTTCGCAGCGGCCAAGAAGAACGACACGCATTTGCGGATAGTCTCACCGGATGCGCCAGCCTTGCGGAACGCCTCTTCCATTTGTCCCGTAGTAGCGCGCATAAGGTCGAAGTCCTGGAACAAGAACGGGTATCCTTCTTTCAGGATCGCTCTCAGCGCGAGAGAGAATTCCGCACCCTCTGAATTGACTAGCGTGGCGAGCTTCTCTGTAGTCACGCCGTGAGGGGAAACAAGGCCCAGGTACCGCAGGGCGGCCATCAACTGAGACCTGACCGCTCCCGACATGGAACTGAGAACCGTTCGGTCAATTCGCGTCGGAATGCCGACCTTCAGGCTGTCGATGAAGTTTTTGAAGGTCTTGAACGACAAGTAAGGAGGCACCGCCAAAGCCTCCCGTTTTGCAACTTTCTCGTCTGCCATGCCCGTGTACTCCCTTCAGTTCCAAATCATACCATACCCAGAGCATAACGCAATACCCACATGGGACACAATTTGAATCTATCCCTCTTTTTTCTTACACTGATTGCTGGAGGGGGGTAAAACGCTGTGAATACACGGGTTATCGCACGAGATTGGAAAGGAGTGGCGCTGGATCGCATTGCTGTTGGGGCGGATAAGCGGGTTATCTACATCGCCAGCCCAGAGGCGGCTTCTCAGCCGGTGGGGTTTCCGAAGGAGGACGTATACGCCTACCGTGATGGAATGGCGGGCCGGAAACTGTCAGAGAGTGAGTGGGGTAGACTAACACTGTTGGTAGCCCAATGAAGGTGGACAAAGACCAATTCGACGCTTTACTGGGTAAGCTGATGCAGGCTCCCCCGCAGCCCTCGAAAGACATAAAGGGCCAGCCGGGGAACCTCAAGCCGATACTCTCTAAACCGGCTCCGTCAGAACCGCGTAAGGCATAGGCTCCGCACCCATCATGCGGCGCAGTGTCATGCTGAATCGGTCGTCAGCTTTGCGTTCATTGAAACCGCCATTCAAACTCGCTCAGATAGCGGTGTAGATGCTCTATCGAGACGCGGTGAAAGCTCCCTATTAGGCCGCGCTTGAGTAAGCTAAACGCGCTCTCGATTGTGTTTGTGTGGACTCCCGCTGGACTCACCCAATGCTTCGAGTGGTTCACTGAGCGGTGTTTGTTCTGCCACATCTTATCCAGCGCGAAGTCGTAAACGACGGCCTGATCAGTGACGATCTGTTTCACGTCTGTGCGGATATTGTGGTTGATAATTGCGCGAACCGTCTCTTTCTTCGCGTCGGGAACATGGAAGAACCGCACACGTCCTTCGCGCTCCCGCAGACCAATCACCATGTCCTTCGTGCGGGGTTTCTGGATGCCGCGACGCTTGGCCTTGCCCGAAATCCACGTCTCATCCATCTCGACCACGCCCTTCATTTTCGTCGGTGCGCTCTCTTCCATCGCCTTCCTGATCCTGTGCGCCATATACCAGCTTGTGCGATAGGAACCGATACCCAGGTGTTCCTTTAGCTGGTTCGCAGAGACGCCTTTCTTAGCGTCCACGACCATCGCCACGGCCATAAACCACTTTTGCAGGGATAGGTGAGAGTCATTGAACAGGGTGCCGCTGGTAGCGGAGAACTGCGCGTTTACCATCTCGCCTTTAGCGTTCATGGTGCACTTCTCTAGGCATTGGTAGATGCGGGTGCGCTTGTTCTTGCCTGTAGACTTCCGCGTGATCTTGCTCACATGGTCGGAGCCGCAGGTGGGGCATCGGATACCATCGGGCCAGCGCATCGACTCCATATAGGCCAAGCAATCGTCGTCCGACTTGAAGTTTTGGGTTACGTCTATCAGGTTCATTCCGGCACCCTCTTGACTACTTCTCAAGTATGCCCGAACTCTCCTTCTGTGTCAAGTGCATAATCATCCTTAGCGGTCTTTGAGTTTGCAGGATCTTGAAAACAAAGGAGATGTCTTGCAAGATCTTCCAAACACTGGAGTTATGGTTTTTTGGGAGCTTTGGGGAGACACAAGCCTGAGGCTCGTGGATTCTGTCTCGACCTACTTTTATTATACGCAGGGTGCCAAGCGACTGAGGTGGATTGGACCCCACCCATGACGGTGAAGCTGTCATGAATGGGGCACCCGGCGCGTGGGTTGGTTTAGTCGTCGTCCTCTGCGTCCAGATCTTCGACGAGGGTGCTGGCGTCTGCGGCATTGCCAAAGCCGGCGGCGACCTTGAAGCCGACCTTCTTGAGCGGCCCGGGGGTGACGTTGATGGCGAGCTTCTCCATCTGCCGCCAGCTCGGACGGTTCTTGTCGTAGTAGCCGGAGCACTCGTAGATGACAAACGGAACGACGATGTTGGGGTTGAGGTCGGTGCACAGCGTGATCGACTCCGACTCGCGGTAGCCGGTCATGATGTGCGCGTAGCAGCAGGTTTTGCAGAGCGACTCCGATCCAACGGGAGTTCCGCCCTTGATGTATGGCTTGCTCATGGCAGTTTCTTTTCTAACCAGCGCGCGGCTGGTGGTTTCGAGGCGCGGATATGCGACTCACTTGGATCAAAATGAGGGAGGGTGCGCGTGGGGTGGCTGTGGCGCCGGCGGCGTTATCGCGAGGGTTGAGGCAAGGCCCGGCGATCGCCGCAGAGATAACTCATCTCTGGCGATCTACGCATCGTGTTATGCGATTTGGTATTCATCGGGCCGCTCCTGACGCTCTGTTACTTTGCCATTGGTGGTGGGGAAATGCAAGGGAAATGTGGGGATTCGTGGGTGAATCGCATTGGTTCGGGGCTCTTGCGTCCCACCCTTTGCGGTGAGACTGTAAAGGATGGGGCACCGGCAGGGAGCTACTTGGGCTCAGTGACAGGGGCTTGCGTCTTCTTGCCAAAGTCGGGAAGGTCTGGACGGAGCATTTTGGGTTCAAAGGTCGGGTCGTCCGAAAACGACATTCGCACTGCTCCAACTCGATTCAAATTGTCTTTGCCGCCGGGTTTGGTTCGCCGCGCTAGATGGTCCATCTTCTTGTCCAGGTAGGTGTCGAGCTCGCCTAAGGTCTGTAATCCGGCCTCCCGTAGGGAAGTCACCAGCTTCGAGACATGATCCACCGCTGGCGCAGGGCGTTCAGGGTATCGCTTGTCCAGGTAGGCGGTTAAGGTGTCCAGATTGATCACCTCGCCTAATAGACCATCTGTTCGCGATAGCTTCTGTACCACTCTCACTGCAGCTTGCCTGCTTCTGAAAAACATCTCAAAGTGTTTGTCGGCTACGTAGAAGAGTCCGGACAGGGCGTGAAAATCTCGCTTTAGGTCTGCCGGTATGTCTTCCTCGCTCTTATAGTCCAGATAATGCGAGGCTGACGCCCACGCATCCATCGCTATTGTCCTTATCTGGATTTCGAAGACCAGAGCCTTAATTGAGTCATATCGGGTGCCAGCAAATGAGCTTTTGATCTTTGCTAGCAGATGCACCGACAGATAACCAAATCTGGTGAAATCTCCGTCTTCTATTTTGTTATCTGTGTGCTGGACGTCGAAGGTCTTCTGTAACAGCGCGAGAATCCTTTCAATGTCGCCAAGGAATAGGGCTACGATTCTGATGCCGACTATATCGTTCAGCTCCGTCAGCGGGTCTTGTAGCTCTTTTGCTTCGGCTTTATCACATAGGGATTTGGGCGTCTTAATCCGTGACGATATCGAGTGAGTTTTCAGCTTCTCGCGCTCGAGCGCAATTTCGATCTCATGGACTCCCTCCTGTTCAAGTTGCTTAAACAGGGGGAGTCGCAAAGCGTAGTCCCGTTCGAGCTTGTCGCGATCAAGTGAATGCTCCATGCTCGGAAGTATAGGCGTTGATCGCCTGAGACTCACGGATAAATGCGGTTGAGGGTTCTGGCGAAGGGGATGGTTTCGCGGACGTGGTCTAGGCCGCAGAGCCAGGCGACGACGCGTTCGATGCCCATGCCGAAGCCGGCGTGGGGGACGGAGCCGTAGCGGCGGAGGTCGAGGTACCACTCGAATGCGGCGAGTGGCAGGTGGTGCTCTTCGATACGCAACTTGAGGAGTTCGTAGGAGTCGACGCGCTGGGAGCCGCCGATGATTTCGCCGTAGCCCTCGGGCGCGAGCACGTCGACGCAGAGGGCCTTGGTGGGGTCGGCGGGGTCGGGCTGCATGTAGAAGGCCTTGATGGCGGCGGGGTAGCGGTGGATCATGACGGGGCGGTCGAATTGGGAGGAGATGTAGGTCTCGTCGGGCGAGCCGAGGTCGTCGCCGTAGA
>CAZAXI010000107.1:0-15422 GCA_964489045.1 uncultured Granulicella sp.
ATTGCTCCGCCAGATCCTAAGTCTGGTGCGTCTGCCAATTCCGCCACTTTCGCACTGATGTTCTGCTTGTCTATTCCGTAACTCTTCTTGTGAGCTGTTCGCTTTGACGTCCCTTTGATTCTGCAGTCCGGGCTGAGGTGGTCATACCGCGTGCCCACCTGTATTGTACTGTGTCCGATGAGCTTGGCGATTGCGTGAATGGGTACCGCTGCATTGCCAAACGGCCGGCGAACGTGTGCCGATTCAACGTTGAGGCAGCCTCCTCTGCCGTGTCAATGCGGAGCTCGCTTGATGGTTTCGTATCGGTTCAGTTCACATAGACAGTCAGAGATGCCGCGTGAGAGAGCGAGCCCGATATCGCCGTTACTGTGACCAATCCGGATTCCGGCGGCGGTGTGCTCTGGCTGTTGGAGTTGGAATTCCCCCCACCGCACGCAGTGAGACAAAACAGGCTAAGCGTTGCGGCCACACCAATCCAAACCGAGTACAAGCGGCGATGCTTACGCCGGACGAGACCCAGAGCCAGGACCAGAGCGGCAACTGGCGCGTATCCGATTGGCGCGGGAAGCTGGTTGCTTGCGTTGGCGGTGGCTGTGACGGTCAGCGTAGTTGAAACCGTGGCGCCCGACGGAGTCACGGTTGCCGGGGAGATGTTGCATGATGTTCCGGCAGGCAATCCCGAGCAACTGAATGAGACAGTGGATGCGAACCCGCCTAGTGGCGCGACCGAGATAGTGGCGTTGGCGCTTTGTCCGGGATTGACCGTAATGGATGCCGGAGAGGCTGTGACGGAGAAGTCTGGGTTGAAGGTGTAAGTGGAGCTGGCAGCAATGCTGCCACCGTAGCCCGAAGCCAAGGCGATGGCCTGGATGGTTTCGGTAGTCGACACGGTGATTGGGCCGGTGTACTGGGTTGAGCTTGTGGTCGGCGGGGTTCCGTTGGAGGTGTAGTAAATGATTGCGCCTGGGGTCTGGTCGGTGATGGTCACTGTCTGCGCCGAGGTGTAAGTTCCGGTGGGCACGCTGAAGGTTGGGGTGGCGGTGGGAGACAGGGATGTTATAGCCGGCTGATACTTCCAGAGGTCGTTGAAATAGACAGCGTTGGTGGTGATGGAGCCACTGCCTCCAAACAGCCAGAGACGGCCACTGCTGTCGGCCCAGCCGGTGGCGCTGAAGCGGCTACCAGGGGCATTTCCGGCAGAGGGTATTCCCGCCGCGCCGTACACGCCGGTCTGGCCACAAGAGCTGTAATACCCACTGCTGCAATTGGTTAAGCTGCTCCCGCTCATCCATGCCCATTGATTCGTCAGTGGATTGAAAAGCCACAGATCATTAAAGAAGAGGTTGTTATTGTTGGTGTCGACGCCCTGGCCGCCAAAGAGCCAGAGATTTCCACCGGAGTCTGTCCAACTCAGAGCTTTCCAACGCGCTCCAGGAGTATTTCCGGGAGCAGCTGTTCCCAACGTGCCGTACACCCCGGGCAGACTGCCGTTGCTGCCAACCTTGCTGCTGCCTCCCATCCATGTCCATTCGTTGGTCGAGGTATTGAACTCCCACAGGTCGTTGAGATCGCCGAAAGTCCCGGTAACGTCATAGCCCTGGCCGCCGAAGAGCCAGACGTGACCGCTTTCATCGGTCCAACTGGTAGTGCAATAGCGGCCCCCGGGGATGTTTGCGGCGGCGGCCGTTCCCAGCGTGCCGTAGACGGCGGTCACGTTGGTGAGGCTGCTGAAGGTGTTGCTGCCGCCCATCCATGCCCATTCGCCGGTCGAAGGGCTAAATTCCCAAAGGTCGTTGAGAAAGCCACTATTGCCGTTGCCGTCGTAGCGGTAGCCACCAAAGAGCCAGAGATGCCCGCTCCTGTCGATCCAACTGGTAGCTGCGTAGCGTCCTCCCGGGTTGTTTTCGGCCCCATATACTCCCAGCGTGCCATACACTCCGGCCTGGCCAACGTAGTAGCCACCGTCGGCGAGGGTGTTGCTGCCGCTGATCCATGTCCATTGGTTAGTGGATGGATTGAACTCCCAGAGGTCGTTGAGATAGCCGAAATTGCCGGCGGCATCAAAGCCGTCACCGCCAAAGAGCCAGAAGTGGCCGCTGCTGTCAATCCAACTGTTTGCGCTCAGACGCCCACCGGGGATGTTTGCGGCGGCGGGCTTTCCCAAACTGCCATAGACTCCAGGTTGACCGCAGAAATTGGAATTCTGTTGAGCCGTCACGCACGTATTTCCGATCGCGCTGCTTCCGCCCATCCACGTCCACTCATTCAGGGCGGGGTTGAACTCCCACAGATCGTTGAGAATGTCACAACCGGTGTTGCCGGGGTCATAGAGTTGGCCTCCAAAGAGCCAGAGGTGGCCGGCGGTATCGGTCCACGTGACAGCGCCATCGCGACTCCCGGGAGTGTTTCCGGCTGCGGGCGTTCCCAAGGCGCCGTACACGCCGGGCTGGTTGATGGCGTTGCTTCCGCCCATCCATGTCCATTGGCCGGCAGCGGTCGCCCCGGCATTCACAACCTGGCTCAACGCGGCCGATTTGCTACCGGCGAAGTTGGGGTCGCCGCTGTAGGTTGCGGTAATTAAGTCTGTGCCCTGGGGAAGCGCCGCGAGAGTGAAGACTGCCGAACCGGAAGTCACGGGTGCAGTTCCCAATGGTGAATTGCCATTGCTAAACGTCACCGTGCCTGTGGGCGTACCGGCTGACTGGCTTGCGACTGTTGCCGTGAAGGTGACGGGCTGCGCGAAGCCGGAGGGATTCAACGACGAACCGAGGGTGGCAGTCGTTTGCGCCGGACCTGGCGGCGGGAAGGTGTAGGATGCGGTTGCCACGGCGCTGGCCGCATAGTCTGTTGCAGTCGCAATCGCTTCCAATGTTAGCGAGGATGACACGGTGATGGGACCGCCATACACGGTTGAACTTGCAGTCGGTGTGGTTCCGTTGGTGGTGTAGTAGATGGTTGCGCCAGCCATCGCATCGCTGATGGTGACGGTCTGCGCTGCCGTATACGTTCCGGATGCCAAGCTGAAGGTTGGCTGGGGGGCCGACGGTAGATTGGTTATCGATTGCCGATATTCCCAAAGATCGTTGAGGTTGGCGGGGAAGCCATAGCCCCCAAAGAGCCAGAAGTTGCCGCTTCCGTCGGTCCAACTGGAACCTCCGAAACGCGATCCAGGCATGTTCCCCGGAGCAGGCGTGCCTAATGTGCCATACACCCCGGTAGCAGCGGTAATCGCGTCACCTCCGCCCATCCACGCCCATTGGTTCGTAAGAGGATTGAACTTCCATAGATCTTCCCCCGTTCCGCCGAAGAGCCAGAAATTGCCGCTGTTGTCTTTCCAGGTCACGGCATCATCTCTGCCTGTGGGGATGTTTCCGGCGGCGGGCGTGCCAAATGTCCCCCAAACTGCGGGCGAATTGCCATACTCTCCGCCCACCGACCGCAAGCTGCTTCCTGGCGCTTTCCAGCAGCGCGGCCTAGTTGCCGATGTAGTAGCCGTCGCGGGTCTCGATGGAGAAGTCCTTTGGATTGGAGTTCGCCAGCGACAGCTTGATGCGATGGAAGCCCTCGGCACCGCCGTCCTTGTCGGGCGTGAAGCCGAGCCGGTATTGCGCCCGCAGTTCTTCAGCGATCTGTTGGTAGATTGCCGCTACGGTGTCTCTGCCGCCGACCTCGAAGAGACGTCCGCCGGTTTCGGCGGTGAGGTGCTGCAAAGTCTTCTTCGCCTCGGGAAGTGGAATTCCCTGCGGGATTCTGCCGCCGGGCGGACAGCCGCCGGGATAACCGCCGGGATAGCCACCCGGATAACCGCCGCCCGGGTAGCCGCCGGGATAGCCTCCCGGGTAGCCGGAACAATCGGTCTGAGGATCGGGCTGGCCGGCGTGGAAGCCCCGGTCGGTGTTCGGCTGGGTGCCTTTGAAGTAGATGGCGTAGATTACGGTATCGGCGCGCAGGGCAACTTCGGCTGCCGATTCCAGCGACTCCTTGCTTCCCCTGTCGATGCCGTCGGAGAGGACAATCAACGCCTTGCGGCCCTTCTGCTTGCTCATGATCTCGTCGGCGGAGAGGAACAGGGAATCGTACAGTGCGTTGGTGACGTTGCGCCCCTCCGCGGACGCAGTATCGTGTACGTCGGTGACGGAGGCCTGGTTGGGGTTGCCCGAGGACGTGAGTTGCTTGATGGCGGCCAGCAGCATGGGCTTTGAGCTGGTGACGTCCTGGAGCAGATCGATCTGCCGGGCAAACTGCACGACGAAGGCCTTGTTGCTATCTGGAGTGCCGGCGAGGATGTCATCGAGGAAGGCAGAACTGGCCGCGCGTTCCTCGTCGATGACATCGCGATGGGTCATGCTGGTATCGACGACCAGGCCTACGGTAAGCGGAAGGTCTTTGTCCAGGTTGAAGTCGCGGATGGTCTGGGACCGATCGTCGACCTGAAGGGCGAAGCTGTCCCTGGTCAGGTTCGGGACCAGATCTCCACGCTTGTCGCGGACGACGACGGGGATGTTTATCAGGAGGGCATCGGCGCCGAGTGCGGCGGCGCTATCGACCAAAGTCTTGTCGCTGTTGGTCGCGGGGGCGTGCAGGACCGGCCCCTGTGCGGCGCTCCCGGCCGCCAGAAGGAGCAGCGCCACGAAACAGGTGATGCGCGACATTGCGTGGACAGTCATCATTTCACGATAGACGGTAATGGACGCGAACTGTCGTTGGAGCCTTCTAAAGATGCCCAGGGCGATTCCTGATGGTAAGTGTAACGCCGCGCGCGGGCGGAAGCGGCGATCGAACTTTCAGCAGTGCGCCGGCCCGACCACACGGCCGTGCAGCATGGTCTGTTGCAGGGTGCAATCTGCGGAAAACATATTGAGGTTTGCCGGGCGGCCGATCGCGATCTTCCCCATGACGTCGAGTCCCAGCATGCGGGCCGGATTCCGACATGCCAGGCGCACCGCCGTTGCCAGGCTGGCGCCGGTAAAATGGCGCAGGTTGGCCACGGCGCGATCCATGGTCAGCACCGACCCGGCCAGCGTCTCCACACCGCGCGCGAGGTCGCTGGTAAGCAGACAGCGCCCATCGGCAACCGTCACTTCAAGCTCGCCGAGCATGTAGTTGCCGTCGGGCATGCCTGTGGCGGAGATGCCGTCGGTGATCAGGATCGCTCGTTCCTCGCCCTTGGCACGCAGCCACAGCCGGACGAACTCCGGCGCAACATGGATGCCGTCACAGATCAATTCCGCATACAGACTTTTCGCGTCGAGCGCCACGCCGGCGATCCCGGGCTCGCGATGGTCGAGGCGGCGCATGGCGTTGAAGGTGTGAGTGGCGCTGCAGGCACCGGCCGCGATCGCCGCCCGCGTCTGCTCCGCAGTTGCGTCCGAGTGGCCGAGGCTGACATGTGTGCCTGCTTTGGTTGCAAATGCGATCAGGTCCAGCGCGCCCGGCGCTTCCGGCGCAATCGTCATCAGCAGGATGTGGCCGCGCGCGGCCTGCTGCATGCGTTCGAACAGTGGAATGGACGGCGGCTGGATGTGTGGAGGAGGATGCACGCCGCGCTTGGCATGGGAGATGAACGGCCCTTCGAGATGAATACCCACCGGCCTTGCGGCCAGGACTTCGCGATCGTGTTTTGCCGCGTCGATGGCGTTGGCGATGCCCTCCAGCGCGTGCAGAGTTCGATCGACCGGCGCGGTTACGGTGGTCGCAAGATAATGTGCAACCCCTTTGGTGGCAAGAAAGGCGCCGATCGCATCCAGCGCCTCGGCCGAGCCTTCCATCGCGTCGTGGCCGGCCGCTCCGTGCACATGGACGTCGAAGAACGCGGGGGTGAGGGTGGTCTGCTCCGCGCCGGGCTCGCCGGATTCGATGCCGCCGATGGTCCCGTCGCCAAGAATCGCGATCCGCGGATGTTCGACGGTACCCTCCGCCGTAATCAGCCGGCGTGCTTTCAGTAAGGTAGTCATGGGGCGGTCACCGGCGTCGCGGGCAATGCAGGCGGGGATGGAGAGAGCGCAGGCGCAGTGGGGATGCCCAGTTCCTCGGGGGTTGGCAAGGTTTTGCTCTCGCTCCATTGGCGTTGCGCACTGTGCACCTTGTCGGCGCGAGCCAGCCAGATCTGGGTGGTGTAGTCGTACTGCTCCAGCACGTTGCGCAGCCAGTAAGGCCGGTTGGAGCGCAGCCACGCGGACTCAAACAGGTCGCGGATAAGGGTGTAGCCGTTGCGCAGATCCTGAATGCGGCCATTTACTCCGTTCAGGTCGCTGAGTTCGCGGTTGACGCTGGCGCGGGTCTTGCGGTCGGTGCTGGTAGAGTTCGCGAGCGCCCGCGCGTAACCCTCCGCCATCTCGTCGGCGAGTTGAAATTTGAGGCCGATAAAGTCCATGCGACGCGCGCCCAGTTCCATCGCGTCGACGGCGTCGGGCTCACGCAGAGCGCTGGTTGCGGCACCGTATTTCGTTGCGTCGTACAGCGTTGAGGTTGATCCGACATCGGTCTGGACGATTTGCACGCCCACTGGATTAGGGCCTGCCGCGACGCGGGCTTGCGCGATCAGCGTGAGCGCGGCCTCGGCGTGCAGGCGGAGATCGTGCGTGTAGGGCCGTACCTGCGCGGCAACCTTCTGTCCATCTTTCGACCACGGGTCGAGCCAGAAGATGTTGTTGGTTGCATCGCCGACCTTGGCCTGGTCCTTGAGCACGGCGTGTGCGGCCATCAGCTCAAGCTGCGCCTTATCCAGGTCGCCGGTGGCATCGCCGTGAAAGACCTGGCCATAGCTCTGCTCGAATGCCTCGACGGACGATTCACCAGGCTGCCACGCTGCGGCCGCGCCAAACAGAATGCCGTACCAATCCTGGTTGATGAGGCCCTCGCCATCGTCGTTCCAGATGGTGTTCAGTTGTCCAGTCGAGCCGAGTTTTTGGCCGTCGCGGGTGAACTGCTGAATATTGGACAGGGCCATATTATTGTCCGGATACACGACGCGGAAGTTGTGCACGCTGGGCGATACCCAGGTTTCGAAGCCGGCGTTTTCGAACGGCGTCAGGTATTTTGCATAGCCCTTCGGCTCCGGGTTGTAGATCCAGGCAATCGCAATGGTCGCGTCCTTGAAGTTCTGGGGCAGAGCCTTCAGCAGATCGGGCGAGTCCTGCGCGATGTCGCCCCAAAAGAGCAGGCGGCGATGGAGAGGCTGGAGCGCGGTCGCGACCTGTTGCATGAAGTCAAGGTAGACGGGCGCGAGGCCGCGCGCGTCGACGTCGGCTTTGGTCTGGCCCAGGCCAAGGTCCGTGGTCTCGTCCGCGCCTATGTGCAGGAACGGGCCGGGGTACTCGGCGGCCAGTTCGGTAAACTCCTGCTTGATGACGGCGATTGAGCCGGGCTGCCCGGGGGCCAGCACGGCGCCGTGGGGGGTCTCGGCGAGCGGTTCGTACTGCTCCCAGGTGAGTGCGTTGTGCAAGTGTCCGAAGGCCTCCTGCTCGGGGACGATGGTGACGTGGTAAGGCTTTGCGTAGGCCACCAAGGCCGCCGCGTCGGCTGCGCTGATGCCGCCGCCAGGAGGCGCGATCAGCGGGTTCGATGCATATGCGGCGGTGTGTTCGAAGTACGGCGAGTAGAGGTTGATCTTGTAGGCGGCGAGGGTGCGGATCAGCTTCTTCTCGAACTCGAGCGAGGTGACGGGACCGCGCGAGAGGTCATCGTCGAGTCCGCGATACTTCATCGCCGGCCAGTCGCGGATCTTCGCCGTATGCAGCACTGCATTTGCACCGTATCCGGTGACAAGCTGCTTGAGTGTTTGCAGCGCGTAGAAGATACCGGTGTCGGTGGCCGCGGTCAGCGCCAAGCCTTTACCATCCAGGATGATCGCGTAGCCTTCAGGCTTCATCTGCTCGGGCATCTCGGCGGTGGGGTCATTTTGCGGCAAAGCGTCGATATAGATGGAGTGGGCGAGCGGAGTTCCGTAGCGCGCGACCAGGATGTTGACGGCAGAGGTGGTGTTGACCGGGACGCCTTGCGCAGCCAGCCAGGTTTTGAGGTCGTCGATGGCGAAGGTGTCTTCCGCCGCGCATGGGGTGGCGCAATTGATCTGGACCCCGCCGGCCAGCGGCTGTGCCACGCCCGCAGTTACCTCGCGGGGAATCGGGATCAGCTTCAGCGCCGCAGCCCCGGCAGGCTGGGCGTTGGCGCATGGGCTTCCGCCGGCTGCGAGGAGCGAAACCAGTAGGACAGGAGCCAGGCGCGATCGGAAGTTACCCATGACCTTACGGTAAACCAGCGGGAGTGCGCCGGGCCAACCGGTTTTTCGTGGGTGGAAACCCTTATGGTTCATCGGGCCTTGTGAATGCCGGGTTAATTTTGCGCGTTTCGGTGTTTGCAGCCGGGAATTTACCGCTGTATTCACAAACTCTTGACAGAATCCAGACAAAGAACGAGCTGAGAAGTTGTGCGGCCTGGGACTCATGTTCCAGGAAATGCCGTGCGCGTCTCGCTCCAACATGTTTCTAGCGATTTTCCCAGCGAGGTCCCATGAAGAAGCAATTAACAGCGGTGATTGCGGCGATATTGGTGGTAGGCACCGTGTCGTTGTACGCGCAGACCAGCACAGCCGACCCGGCGACGACGACGGCGAAGAAGGCCAAGCCCGCCAAGGCCAAGGCAGAGACCGCAGAGCAGAAGGCGATCCGGGAGTTGCAGGAGAAGGAAGCTGCCGACCGGGCCGAGATCGACGAGTTGAAGCAACAAAATGCGGCGAAGGACGCCGCGCTTGCTGCCGCACAATCGACGGCTGCGAGCGCGCAGTCGCAGGCAGCGACGGCAACCTCGCAGGCTGCCGCGGCGCAGTCGCAGGCGCAGAGCGCAACCGCCGCAGCGCAGTCGCAAGCGGATGCTGTCACCGGCCTGAAGAGCACGGTCACCGATCTGCAGGGCGCCAATGCCAGCCTGGCGGCGACGATCAACACCGCCAAGATCGATCTGAACGACAAGATCGACTCGCCGACGGCCCTCCACTACAAGGGCATCACCATTACACCGGGCGGCTTTGCCGCGTTTGAAGGTGTGTGGCGCGAGCGATCGGTCAACTCCGATATCAACACGCCGCTGAACTCGATTCCGTTCCCGAGTGCGAACGAAGGTCACGTCAGCGAACTGAACTTCTCCGGCCGCCAGAGCCGTCTGAGCGCCCTGGTTCAGGGCAATGCAGGCAACTTCACTCTAGGCGCGTATTACGAAATGGACTGGCTGGGAACGGGCACCACGTCCAACAACAATCAGTCCAACAGCTACGTGCTGCGTCAGCGCCAGATCTGGGGCCAGGCTGCTTCCAAGTCCGGCTTCACCATCACCGGTGGCCAGATGTGGTCGCTGGTAACAGAAATGCGCAAGGGAACCGACGCGCGCACCGAGATCCAGCCGCAGACTATCGACGCACAGTACCTGGTGGGCTATAGCTGGACCCGCCAGCCGGAGCTGCGTATTCAACAGCGCTGGGGCGACTACAAGACCGGCGCCTTCACCTTGGCGGTGTCGGCGGAGCAGGCACAGATCACCAGCTTCACATCCAACGGAACCAACCCGGGCGAATACTTCTTTGCCGGGACGGGCCAGAATGGCGGTTTGTATAACGCTGGAGCCGCGGTCGCAGCGGGTAACGGCGCGTCGACCGCTGCAATCACGACTTACGCGAACAACGTGGCGCCCGACTTCATCGTGAAGGCGGCGGTCGACTATCCCGTGTTCCACGCTGAAGTAGGCGGCATCGCGCGCTTCCTGCGCGATTACTACTACCCGGTGACCGGCATCTCTGGGACGAACACCACCAATTCCATAACCGGTACACCGACCTACACCTACGGCAGCACCTACATGAGCCACACTGCTAAAGCCGGCGGTGCTTTTGCGGGAGTGCGCGGCTATATTGGCGTGCCCGGCACCTACCCCGCTGTGGAGGTTGCGGTGACGGCTATGGCCGGTACCGGCACAGGCCGCTACGGCTCCGCGCAACTCGCTGACGCGACTCTTCGCCCGGATGAGACGCTCGAGCCCATCCGCAACTACCATGGTCTGCTGTCGATCGAGAGCCACTGGTCGCCGAACTTCGATGTGTTCGCCTACTATGGTGGCGAGTATGCGCAGCGCACCGTGTACACTCTCGTTGGCAACGTCACCGGCAATGCCGCCAATGGCCTGACGATCAGCCAGATCGGTTACGGAATTCCGGAAAACAATAACAGCGGTTGCTACAACCTGCCGACGTACAGCGGCACCGCAGGCACGGCTGGTTCGATCTCGGCCAGCGGATCCTGCGCAGCGCCGACCAAGTACATCCAGGAACCGATGATCGGATTCCAGTGGCGTCCGTTCACCAGTCCGAAGTATGGCCGACTGCAGTACTCGGTGACTTACAGCCTCCTCAATCGGCAGATATGGGCCGGCACCAATACCCCTAACCCGAGCACCAACCCAGTCGCCACGCCCATGCCGCGCGCACAGGACAGCATGATCCACGTCCAGATGCGTTACTACATCCCGTAGAGCAATTTCAACGCAACGTGAATGGCCAGGTGCTTCCCGCGTCTGGCCATTTTCTTTGTCTGAATGGAGTTG
Organism: uncultured Granulicella sp.; assembly: GCA_964489045.1. GTDB lineage: Bacteria > Acidobacteriota > Terriglobia > Terriglobales > Acidobacteriaceae > Edaphobacter. Next base: position 10,591 of record CAZAXI010000107.1, read on the forward strand.
CAATCAAGGCGCGGGAACATAGCCCGGCAGTTGACGCAGGTGGTGTTCCAGGTGGCCGAAGTAGTCGGTAAGCACAAATCCGAGGGTAAGGCGCTCGCCGTCATGCAGCCAGACGTTGCTGAAGCAGCGTGCGTCGGCGTGCTCGATGGCGTGGGCAAAATGGCGGTTGAGGGCAAGGAACAGGGTGAGGACTTCGGGCCACGGTTCGAGGTCGAAGCGCTGGATGCGGATGCAATCGTCCTGCTGGTAGCCGGGGAAGGTGAGTTCCGGGGTGAGCTGCATCCGGATGAGACGCTGGAGGTTGTTGGTGCAGGAGTCGATCAGATGGCCGACGGTCTGCTGCGCAGACCACTTGCCGGGGGCCAGCGGCTGGGCGGCGGCTTCGGCTGTGAGTGCAGAAAGCTGGCGCTCGGCGCGAGCGAGCGCGGCGCGGAGGTCTCGCGCGAGAGAGTTGGGAGTTACGGTGGCGGGATCGACGGTGGTGTAGGGCATCTTAGGTTCGCTGTCCCCCTTGATCTTATTTAGGCGTGAAATAGCCTTCGCGGGCCTGTACGGTCAGTTTCTTGTTGGTCGCTGCAAGATCGATCTTGTGGTACTTGTTCGGGCGGGTGTCCGGCGGCCGGTAGCCAATTTCGTATTGCAGGCGCAGGTCAGCGGCGATGACGGAGTAGATCTGCTGCAGGGTCATCTTGGAGTCTACGGAAAACTCGCGTCCGCCGGTGGCTTTGGATAGGTCTTTGAGCACGCCTTCGTCGCCGCCGCCGTTGGAGTAGTAGATGGTATAGATAATGGTGTCCGCGCGCTGGGCTTCCCGGATAGCGTCTTTGACATTGAAGTGGCTGCCGTTGTCGCCGCCATCGGTGAGGATGACCATGGCGCGACGGCCAAGCTGGTTGCCGAATTCAAGGTGCGCGACAGCAATGACGGCGTCGTAGAGAAGCGTGCCTCCGCCGCGGCCGGGCGCGGTGTAGTCGGAGTGGGACTGGGTGAGATAGGCGAGGCCGTGCTCGAGCGTGGTGACGGAGTTGGTGATCTTAACGAGTTGCAGGATGGCGCTGTCGAACTGGACGAGGACGGCGCGGTCGCCGAAGCCGGTGAGCATGGCGGGGAAGAAGACGCGGCCGGCGGCGATCTCGTCCCCGATGTAGGCGCGCTGTGAGCCGCTGGTGTCGATCATGAGGGCGAGGGTGAGGGGAAGGCCAGAGCCCTGCGAGAAGTAGGTGATGGGCTGCGGCTTGCCATCCTCCTTGAGCAGGAAGTCGCTGCGCGTGAGGCCGGAGACGGGCTGGCCCCCGGCGTCGCGGACGATGGCCGAGACGGCGACGATGGTGGAGTTGACCTTGAGGGTGGGGGTATCCGCGGAGATGGGTATGGGGACTGGCGCAGGTGTTGCGGCTGGGGTTTGCGCGAGGGCAGGAGGGAGCGCAGTGAGCAGGGCGAGCAACGGCAGAGGAATGAGGCGGGCAAGGGTCATGATCTGGCTGCGCTGGTGTGAGTGTACATTCTGGCGGAGGGCAGCGCTTCGGCTACGCCCACTCGCGTGGTGACACTGCATGGATGCGGAAACGGCTAGCTACCGAACGATGTTCTTGATAAGGAGTTCGAGGCGATCGGCGTCCATGAGTTCCCTAGTGTTCGGGCGCCCGACGTGCGCGCTGATGATTTGCCAGGAGCCGATCGTACGAATCTCGAGATCGGGAGGCACCGCAACCGGGTTCGTGGTCTTGATTGCGATGATGGTTCGCGCCCAGCGGGCGTCGGATTCCGTCTTGTGGAAGTCGAGGATGACAACCTCGCTGTGGTTGAGGAGGCCTTCGTAGACGTTGGCCACTTTGTCTGGGCGATAGAAGGGAGTTCCCTGGAGCGAGAGTCCGCGGGGAAGGGAGTTGCCGGGCCAGGGGCGCAGACCGAGCCGTGAAGCCATGGCGCGCAACGCTTCGCGACGCCGATGCAGGAAGAAGTAGCCGCGAAGGACGATCCCGAGCACGAAGATTGCCACCAGCAAGATCGACATGGCAACCGGGAACGATGGCGCGAGGAAAATCGCGCCTGCGAACTGGGGCGAAACGGAGAGCGGCGGGTGTGGGCTCAGGCTGGCGACGAGAAAGACGTACACGCGCGAATTCTACACGAGGGGTGGGAAGGCAGGTTGGCGAGGTACTAGGTGCGCTACTGATGCGGGTGCGGAAAAGTCACGAATGCAGCGCATCGCGGAGGGCGTAGGCGATGAGGGTTTCGCCGCGGAGGTTGTGGGCGGCATTGAAAGCCTGGTTGCTGGCGGCTTCGAGCGCGGGGATTGCGGGATCGAGTTCGCAGGAGGCGATCTCGTAGGTGGTGGCTTGGGTGTAGCAGAGCTCGCAGGTAACGAGGTTGGTTTCGCCGTCGTCTCCGGGCGTGCGCATGGGTGGGCCGAACGTCCGGCAGAGGATGGGGCGCGACGAGTAGAGGTCGCAGGTTCCGGTGGCGGGGTCGAGGACGGGGCAGGGTTCATCGTTGGCGAACTCTTCGAAGAGGATGGTGGACTGCTTGTCCTCGGCGAGGATTCCGGTTGCGGGGTCGCCGGGAAACCAGGGGTCGAGGCGGGTGAGGGATTCTCTGACTCGGGCGTGGATGCGGGCGGCGCGGGCGGGGTCGCTTTGGGTGAGGTGGGAGAGGCCTTCGCGGAGGCGGGCTGCGTCCTGCTGCGCGATGGGGAAGACGCCGATACAGCACTGGGTGCAGCCCGGACGGCAGACGAGGTGCGGGCCGCTGCGCTGGGTGGCGGAGGCTAGGGCGGCGGTCACGATTTGGATCAGGTCAGGCGGCATGGTTCTTGTTCGGGATTTTCGGCCTTTTGGGGTGTGTACCGCCCATAAGGGTGTATACCACGGTTTTGTTCATGGCAAAGGGGTTGCGGTTCTGTATATACAAATATTGGTTGATGATAAAGGGGTTGCGAGCACGTATATACAAACGGAACTGTCGGTGGCGGCTGGTTCGGGCGGGCGGAATAAGTCCTGTACCGGCGTATGCGACGTTTGATTCATGGCAAAGGGGTTGCGGTTCTGTATATACAAATATTGGTTGATGGTAAAGGGGTTGCGAGCGTGTATATACAAACGGGGATGTCGGTGTGAGCCTGCCCGCCCTAACAAGTTAGGACGGGGCACCCGCAGCGGATTGCTGGACCACGCGATTGAGTTTTTCAAGAAGATTCCACCACGCAAACAGAGCCAGACCTGAGGGTCGCGCTGCGGTTTGCTTCTGTATTAATTATATTGTGCCTGTCAAGCTTCTGGAGTTGCTTCGGTGGAAAACGAGGTGGTCGGGGTCCCGCTCGTGACGGTGAAGCCGTCATGGATGGGGCACCCAGCTTTGTGAGTGGGCCACCGGCCGGCTACTTGTCCGGGTACATTGCCTCGTACCGCCTCACGCTGGCCTCGCATGTATTTGTCGACGCTGTTCCATACAAGAAATGCGCCACATCGTCGTGGCAGGTGTCCACGATTAAGGCGATCGCCTCAACCTTCGCCTCGGTATTGTCCCGTTTACTAATGAGGCCCCGCATCGAAGTACTCCCCTTTCCCTCAAGTTCACCCTCTTTGATCTTGAGGTTAGCCATTTCGAGGTCCATCTTAGCGTTTCGCTGGTCCACTATCGCGGTGTCGTATGCGTTCAGCGTCCGGGCAACGGGGCTCTGTAGGTCAAGGTTGAGCAGTTCTATTTCGGCTGAGTCCGAGAGGTTCATGGATCGTCTGAGGTCTTCATCACTGCCCACAGGCACCCCTCGCATTTGCTCCAGCAACTCCGCTGCGGCTTCGGCGTGCTGGTACTCGTGTTCCATCTTCAGGCGTCCCCAGTAATCGTAGGCCCACCAGCCCCCTAAGCCAATCGCTAGCAAGAGCGCGACACCTCCGGCGGTCCACTGCACGGGCGACCCTTTCCAAATTGGTTATTTTGCCAGCTGCAAATAGCCAAGTTTGGCTACCGTTAGCGCCTGACGAACGCGGACGGTGGCGACGAAGACGTGACTCTTCCTGCTCGTAAACTCGAACTTCAGTGTCCCAGCGATAACGGACGCGAGCGTGGTGGGTTTGTCAGCCAGAGCTTGCACAGTGCCGAAAAATGTTCCGGGTTTAGTGGGTTTGTTGGTGGCTACCACACGCTGTTGATAGAACTTCTGGGTCATTAGCTTGATGAGTCTACGATTATCTTCTCGGGTTCGAGCGAGATCTTTTCGAGTTCGAGCGAGTTCCGTTGCGATTGAGACACGGGCCATGGAACCTCCATTCGCTCCCCTACTCTGGCTTTGCCGGTGCGCTGACTACCACGGTTCCGGCGATGGGCCAGTCCTCCACCTTCAGTTCTCCCTTGTCGTCCTTCACGAGCAGCTTGATGGAGTTTTTCTGTCGCCGCCCATGAAAGACTGTGCCAGCATCCCAGACGTGGCATCCCCCGTACCCTTTCCTTTGCACCACAAATGCGAGCGTTGGGTTGGCCTGGTCGCGCACACTCATGGTGCAGAAGTTCCCAATCATCAGCCCGCCAACCTTGCTCGTTGTAATGACCGAATACTCGGTCGGGTAGTCGGATTCATTGGGAGGCGCGGCGAGGGCAGGGGTTAGCGCAAGAGCGAGACAGATGAGGAGCGTGTACCTCATCGCGCCATCATATCAGCGGTCGGGCGTAGCTGATTTCTTTATTCGCCGAGGACGCGGGTGAAGATGGCGTCGACGTTGGCGAGCTGGCGGCGGTAGTCGAAGGCGTGGGCTAGTTTTTCCGGGGTGAGGCGAGAGGTGATGGCGGGGTCGCGGGCGATCTCGTCGCGGAAGGTGAGGCCTTCCTTCCAGGAG
>CAZAXI010000108.1:0-15198 GCA_964489045.1 uncultured Granulicella sp.
TACGGGAAGTGATCATGATTTGAGTCTGACTGACTCCGCCTTTGAGCCAAAGGCAGCAGGTGACAAGTCAGATCTGTCAACGCGAGCAGTTGAACGTTGCCCCCGCGCTGACCCCCTCGCAATCCTCCGCGGTTGCGGTAGGTGCAACGGCACTGAACCCACCAGCCCGCGGTGGCTCGTGCCTAATAAGGCCTAGCTCTTAATCGAGCCCGCTTCGATATCTCGCGGAGGACCTCATCCTGCATGTCTTCGTCCCCCGGCAAAGACACGCCTAGCCAACTCTCTAGCCATTTGGCAAAAAAGTCGAGGCCGCCGGCGTCGTAGTCTTGCGCGGTCTCAATCGGTTTGACCTTGGCAAACAGTTGAAAGAGAGTCCCGGACCGAACAGGGGCGTTCTTCAAGACGCCATGAGACAGGTACAGGAGTCTGCCGGCCTCATGGACTGCATACTCAACGTGGTGCAGCTGCAGGCGCTCCTTGGCGACCCAGCGGTCCGCGGCCGCGAGCAGTCTTTTCAGGTGCCGATCGTGAAGCTCCTCAGGGCTCAGCTCACGAATAGGCCGCGCCTTCTTGGGCTTCTTCACCGGCCGTTCTTCTACAGGAGTCGCGAGATACTTCCGGTCGTTGCGAACCAGCTTTTCGTCGCAGCCGAGTTCCCTCGCTATGGTGCGGTTCAATTTGCCGGCTTCGACCCCGAGCGCCACATACGTGCGCCGCTCGGTGAGGTTATGTTTGTTCGGGATGATTTCTGTCGTGCTCACTTCGCAACTCCGGGTTAAGGAAACGGGTTTGAGTTCCGCTTTCGTGCAGGGGCCATCATATGACATCGGTTTGACATATCGCAGGTACAAATCTGATTCCGGCTGATGACTCCGGCGCGGCGGTGGGGCGTACATTGGTGAGAAGCCCAATGAGCATCTTCCCGCTGAAGCCTACGCACGCCCCGGTCAAGGCATACTACGCCGCCCTCGCCCAGTTCCACCTCGACGGTCGCGACACCGAAGGCAACACCCGCTCCGCCTTCGCCGACATCCTCAAGAAGTGTGCCCAGCCCTACGGCTGGCATCTCGTCGAGGAGTACCAATTCAAAGGTACCAATAAGCAGCCCCTCCGGGCTGACGGAGCCCTCATCGATCCCCTCACCCTCGTCCACGGCCTATGGGAAGCGAAGGGCACCACCGACGATCTGCAAAAGGAAATCAAATCCAAAGTGGCAGCAGGCTACCCACTCACAAACATCATTTTCCAGTCTCCCACCCGCGCCGTCCTCTATCAGGACAACCGCATCGCCCTCGACTGCGACCTCACCAAGCCTGAAAACATCATCGAAATCCTCGAACTTTTCTTCGACTACCGCGATCCCAACATCCCCGATTGGGAAGAAGCTGTCACCAAGTTCAGCGAGAAAATCCCGGACCTTGCCCGCGGCGTCACCACCATCCTCGAAGCCGAAGACAAGAAGAATCCCGCCTTCCGCGAGAACTTCCAGTCCTTCGCCGAACTCTGCCGCCAGTCCATCAACCCCGACCTCACCGACGACGCCATCCGCAAGATGCTCGTCCAGCATCTCCTCACCGAGCGCATCTTCCGCAAGGTCTTCAACAACCAGGAATTCCTCTCCCGCAACGTCATCGCCGCCGAGATCGAAAAGGTCATCCGCTCCATCACCGCCCGCCACTTCTCCCGCGACGAATTCCTCCGGCCCCTCGACCGCTTCTACACCGCCATCGAAAAAGCCGCCGAGTCCCAGACCGGCTACACCGAAAAGCAGCACTTCCTCAACGCCGTCTACGAGAAGTTCTTCCAGCGCTTCGACCCCAAACAGGCCGACACCCACGGCATCGTCTACACCCCGCAGCCCATCGTCGATTTCATGGTCCGCAGCGTCGAGGAAATCCTCCACGCCGAGTTCGGCAAATCCCTCTCCGACTCCGGCGTCCACATCCTCGACCCCTTCACCGGAACCGGCAACTTCATCACCCGCATCATGCAGCAGATCAAACGCTCAGCTCTGCCGAAGAAATACGCCGAAGAACTCCACTGCAACGAGATCATGCTCCTCCCCTACTACATCGCCAGCATGAACATCGAACACGCCTACATGGAGAAGGTCGGGCAATACAGCCCGTTCGAAGGTATTTGCTTAGTTGATACTTTCGATACAACCGGACAAGGCGGCCTCTTCTCGACTGAGAATACGAAGAGGATCAAAAAGCAGATAGAGGCCGAAATACGCGTCGTAATTGGGAACCCGCCCTACAATGCAGGGCAGGTCAGAGAGAACGACAGGACAAAGAACCGAAACTATGAAAAGGATGGGGGCATTGACTCCCGGGTTTCAAAAACCTACGCCAAGGACTCCGCCGCGACTCTGAGCACTAAGCTCTCTGACCCATACGTTAAGGCCTTCCGCTGGGCAACAGATAGAATCCGGGAGCACGGAATCGTATGCTTCGTGAGTAACAGCAGCTTTGCGCACCAAAACAGCTTTGATGGAATGCGGAAGCACTTATCACGCGACTTCTCGCGGCTATACATCCTCGACCTCGGCGGAGACGTCCGTAAGAACCCCAAACTTTCAGGAACCACCCACAATGTCTTCGGCATTCAGGTCGGCGTGTCAATTAACATTCTGATTCGCCATCCCAGGAACGACACTCAGGTTCCGGCCCAGATCCTTTATGCTTCCGTTCCTAAAGACTGGAAGCGCTCGCAAAAGTACGATCAACTTGACGGGTGGATGAGCGCCGCTGGAATCCCTTGGACGGAACTCATTGCCGATAGCCGGCACACATGGCTAAGTGAGGGAGAACAAGATGACTTCGCTGAGTTGATCCCGTTCTCGGGGAAAAACTCCCTCTTTCTCGATCATTCGCTCGGCATCAGCACCAATCGAGATTCCGACGTTTACGCCTTCTCCGAAGAAACTGCGGTGATGAAGGCGAAGAGCTTTATAAAGGCCTATCGATCAGCGCTAGACGCTTACGTAGCCGCTGATAAACCCGAGGACATTGACGAATTTGCAAGCACCATCGACCTGAAATGGAGCCGGAATCTCAAGACACACCTCCGCCGACTTGATAAGCCAAGTTTCGACGAAGAATCCATCGCTGACTGCCTGTATAGGCCTTTCACAGCGAAGAAGATTTACAACCAAGACATCTTGGTGGACGAGTCGAGCAAGACCGGAGGTTACTTTGCTGGCTTAAGAAAGAACCTAGCTATCGCGGTCAGTGACAAGGGGTTTCGCTCAGGCTTTGCCGCGCTCGCGACGGATCGGGCAGCCGATCTACACCTGTGTGCCAGCGCTGACGCAGTGCAATGCTTTCCGTTCTACGCTCACGACAAGGACGGCTCAAATCGACGGGAAAACATCTCATCGATAGCGCTACAGAAATTCCGCGCCCGCTACGCCGACGACAAAATCACCAAATGGGACATCTTCCACGCCACCTACGCCGTCCTCCACCACCCCGAGTACCGCACCCGCTACGCCGCCAACCTCAAGCGCGAACTCCCCCGCATCCCCTTCCCGCCCGACTTCCACGCCTTCGCCGCCGCCGGCAAGCGCCTCGTGGAACTGCACATCGACTACGAGAAGCAGCCCGAGTACCCCCTCGAACAGATCGAATCCCCTACCGCCGAAGTCAGCTTCCGCGTCGACCGCATGAAGCTCTCCAAAGACAAATCCGAACTCCGCTACAACGACTTCCTGCTCCTCCGCGGCATCCCCGCCGCCGCCTACGACTACCGCCTCGGCAACCGCTCCGCCCTCGAATGGGTCATCGACCAGTACCGCGTCTCCACCGACCCCCGCTCCGGCATCGTCAACGACCCCAACCGACCCGACGACCCCAAATACATCCTCCGCCTCATCGGCCAGGTCATCACTGTCTCCCTCCAAACCCAACGCATCATCGCCGCGCTCCCTTCGCTCAACTTCAGTGAGTAGCCGACCTGACCTCGCCGCAGTCAAAGACGGTCGCTGTTTCTTACTCCAGGCAACACCTTTTCGGTTAACTCTGTGTGGAGGCCTTACTCGTGACGCGTCGTGATTTAGTAAAGGCAATCTCTCCGAATCGAACGGGGATTGAAAGTTCGAATTGGGATCCAGAGGGGTTGAGCCGCTCTGAAGCCCGAGAGGTAATCGACGTCGTTTTTGAGGCTATTACTGGGGCACTGCACCGCGGAGAGACGGTGGATTTGCCGTTCGCCACATTTGAAGTGACTTGCGGGAAAAAACGGAAACGTATCCGGTTTACCCCGTGGTTCTCTCTGGACGAAGGGGGCGAGGTTACTCCTCCGCAAACCGAGCCACCGCCCTACGTGCCGTCATTGAGCGGGAGTGGAATGGGGTAGCGGCAAGGGAGGCCAATCCGTTCGCCCTAACCTACGTAGAGAGCCTGCCGAGTCGCAGAAGGCTTACTTGTTGGAGTTCCCGTAAAGGCACACTAACCTAGTTTATATGCCCTTACGGGCATTTTTCTCTTGCCTCCAAGCTGCTATGTGCTCTATGCTTTTGAGAGCGCACTGCAGTTCATAAGGTGCTCTTGAGGGACGGTTATGGTTGCTCGCAACAGTTTGCTGATGGCCCCGCCATACCAGGTGGAGCAAACATTAAAGACGCTCGGCCGCAATCTGCGGACAGCGCGGCTCAGGCGCAGGCAAACCATTGAAGAGGTAGCGGAGAAGATCGGCACTGGTGTCCGCGCCGTAAGGGATGCAGAGAGCGGTAAGGCATCCACCGGGATCGCCGTCTACACTGCCCTGCTCTGGCTTTACGACTTGTTACAGCCCTTCGAGGATCTCGCCAATCCCCTCAAGGACCAGGAGGGGCTGGCTCGGGCAGCAGCCAAGGAAAACGTGCGTGCACGCAAGAGCGGAGGCCTGGACAATGACTTCTAAATCTGCAGAAGAATGTTTTGTCTATATCACATTGCCGGGCGAGACGTCTGCCGTGACCGCGGGCAGGTTTGTCCTGGACGATAACCCAGTGGGCGGTTCGCGCGGACGCTTCGTGTACGGGCGGTCGTACCTCGAGAATCCCCGTGCAGTGCCGGTCGATCCAGTGGAGCTCAAGCTTACCGACAGGACATATGAGACGGTGCAGCTCAACGGAGTATTCGGTGCCCTGCGCGATGCCGGGCCGGACTTTTGGGGTCGGCGCGTCATCGAAAAGTATGTCGGCAAGCCGCAACTGGGCGAGATGGACTACCTTCTGCAATCGCCCGATGACCGCGCTGGTGCGCTTGGCTTTGGGCTGAACAAGGTGCCGCCCGCTCCCAAGCGTGAATTCAATAGGACGCTTGACCTCCAGAAGCTTCAGGATCTGGCCGAAGCGCTCCTCAATGATGAGATTCCCAACGACCCCGCGGCTCCCCAGGTTCAGGATCTCCTGCTTCTGGGAACATCGATGGGAGGCGCCCGACCCAAGGCTGTCGTCGCCGACGACGATGGACTCTGGATCGCGAAGTTCAATCGGCCAGATGATCGCTGGGACAATACGCGGGTCGAGCACGCGATGCTGCGGCTGGCGCGGCAATGCGGGATCAGCACTGCCGAGAGCCGGATCGAGAGAATGGGAGACAAGGACGTTCTCTTAATTAAGCGCTTCGATAGGGAGAAAATTGGCGGCGGTTATACCCGCGCACGCATGATCAGCGGCTTGACGGCGTTACATGCGGATGAATCTCCGGCGGCAAGAACCCGCTGGTCGTACGTGATCCTAGTCGAGGAACTCAGGAGAATCGTCGCTGAACCGAAGAGGGACGCGCACGAGTTGTTCCGGCGGATGTGTTTCAATGCCTTGATCTCGAACATCGACGATCATCCGCGCAACCACGCTTTTATTGCCAAAGACAAGCACTGGAGACTGTCGCCGGCATACGATCTGACGCCGTCTCCGGTAATCAGCCGGGAGCGGCGGGATCTTGCCATGGAATGCGGTGACTTGGGCCGTTTCGCGAATGCCAGGAATATTCTGTCGCAGCACGCGCGCTTTCTTCTGGACAGGGATGAGGCGGAGAGGATCGTAAGCGATATGCGCGCTCAAGTCTCGAAGTGGTACGACACCATACGGGCCTGCGGGGTTTCGGAAACCGACGCCGAAACGATCCGCGGTGCCTTTGTCTACCCTGGATTCGATCTTTGAGCAGCCGGTTTAGGTGACGATAAGCCGACTTGCACACTAAGACTTGTCGTTACTGATACTAGGGCGGACAATGACTAAGGGATGATATGAGATCGCATAATCTCGACATATACCGTGAGGCCTTTAACGGCGTCGGTTGGTTTATTCCTCCCTATGTATCCATGGGCTTCCTCAGTCGCATGGTCTCCAGAATCCGCAACAACAGCAGTGCGATGAGTCAGGACGATTTAGAAGGATTTCTCGCACTCATCTACAGCGAAGAAAATCTCGCTGCGATGGTAACTGAGCGCTTCTACAGGGTTCCATTTGTTTGCGATTACAAGACGATCATCAGCGAAGCGATCACCGCCCATTTCATGCGTTTAGACCACATCGCTGTGGCTGGTTTGCTTCCATGTATTGAAGGGATCGGCCGCAAGCTCGCAGACAGCCGCTCCGTCCCTGTCACGTCGATTACGAGTGTTTTCGTCAACCTGGCCGAAGACTGCAAAACTCAGGTGACCAGTCACAACATCGGAGCTGTTGGAGAGATTGTATCGATGATGGATTCGTTCATCGATTTCACCACCAATCACCTCTACGTGAACTCCGCACGGTACCCGCTTGCAGACAAAACCAATCGGCATGGCATTCTCCACGGCGCTTTCGGCGATGTTGAATACGGAAAACCAATCAACTTCTACAAGGCCATTGCCAGCATCGAGTTTCTTTGTTTCGTCGCCGGGCTAAATCATCCTGTGGGCATTTTCGCACCGGAACACACACCCGCGTCGAAGCTGCTTGCGGGTTACTACTCAGGCTGCTTGCTCAAGAGCCTACATCGCCCGCTTTCGCCCTAGCCCAGCAGGTTTTCGCTGATTCCGTTGCTTCTCCCACCGCTGCATCTCTTGTGCAGACGAGATCAAATCACAAACAGAACTCTTCCACGATCCAGGGTTCTCAAACTCTGTGCGCGATACGCACCCTCAATTCTCAGCAATTGCGGGAGCACACGGTGAGTTTGCCAAGTTGAGCTGATCAGGACGCAGTTGAAGAGCGTCGCCGGAGTAGCGCCCGGTCTTCCCCTGAGCGTAGTAGAGGTATACGTGAGACCGTACGTCAAATTCATTGCTCCCCGGGATCGTCGAGAAAGGAGAGGTCAGAGTCGTCCGTGACATCCTCCTCGCTCTCACCTGGTGCTAGTTCAGCTGGGTCAAGTGTTTCCGTTAGTGCTTTCGCTAGTTCCGGAGACAAAGGAAGATCGTCCTCCTGCGCCCCTAGGTGTAGGATCGCCACCCGTTTCGAGAGATAGGATTTAAGCATGCGAAATTGTATGGGCCTGGAAATCACTCCGCGCCAGAGGGCAGCGATGAATTCCCGATCTCCGACGATGCTCTCCGCGCTTTGACGTGGGATATAGCTTGACCGATTGCTGCCGGCTTCAACGAGAAGTTGCAGGAACTCGTTTACCTTTTCATAGGCATTCGAGTCGCTGCCGGCCCCTCGCATTGTTTCAAACAGGGCGCTTCTGATAACTATCCCCCAGGGAAGGCGGTCTGGCGAAAACAGCATATAGCGAAAGGACGACGAGCCGTCGGGCGTGGAGAGCAATCGCAAACTCTCCGGACGGCCCAGATAAGCTGCGAACGCGCACTCAACCTTGGGCAGCAAGCGCGCAACACACTCGTCCCGAAGTTCTTTCTTTAGCTCTCTGACCTGAGCATCTTCCGGCGTAAAGGCCCAAGGGTCCCAAGGTTTGAGAGCTTCGAGCATCGCAGGAGCCTGGCCATTAGATGCGCGATCAACCAACGAATAGATAAGCGTTCGCTCTGCACCCCGCAATTCGCGATCTGCTGGATTCACTCGAAATGCTATCCAATATAGCGACTTCCCGTAGAGCTTTCCGAAGCGTTCTGGGGTAAACCTTTCAGGAAGACGCAGGAATTGCTCGGTTATTGCGAGCAAGGACTTTGCCTTCGCACAGTACGTTGCATTCTCTTCGACCGTAGATGCCTCTGCCGCCTTGGAAGCCTCATTTTCCTTCGCGTTCAGGAAGGTTTCGAAGAGGTCCGTTTCAATGTCCAGCGGATCAATGGAGTTGGCGGCAGACTGCTTGGCAATCCACGCGGACGTCGTCTCAGGTACGGGAGCTTCTTTCCATTGCGCCAATAACTCATAGAATTCTTTCCAAGTAATCGCTTCCGGGCGAAGAGCAAACTTGAAGCTGTACTGTAAATGGAATCCTGCGAGCGTCCGCGTCGCGTTCACGAGTTCGATGAGCCGGTCGGCCTGCTTTTCGTTGATCCCCCCGACCTCGTCAATGACCTTCTTGATGGCGGCATTGTCGTTCGTCTCGTCATCGTTGCCCTTCCTCCTGCGCTCACTCCTCCGTATCTGGTAGCCAATACCCATGAGCGACTCCAAAGCGCCGCCATCGAGAAGACGCATAAAAAACGGATAAGACTCCTGGCGGATCATTTCGGCCAGCCAAATCTCAACCCAGTTCAACTCGTCGGCACCGTGTCTCGCAAGCTGCGGTTGTAAGGACACTAAGCCACGGACCAGTCGCTTCAACTTGCGGGGGTTATCTGGCAGTAAGTGTTCTACCGGATCGATCGAATCCTGGGGAACGAACTTGGCGTATCGGTCGAGCATGGTTTTCAGCAAAAGACGCTTCCTGGCCTTTGAGACCGGCGGAAGGTAATAGTGAAAGTCGAGAATCTTGTCGAGGAAGCTATCCCCGTCGCCCCATGCCTTGTTAGCTGTAACAAGACCATCAGCCACAATCTCGTTATCGAAGGCCAGTACAAAGGTGAATCCCGGCAAGTCGAGAATTTCTCGTAAAGACAGTAACAGCTTTGGTAGCAACTCCGGGGTCGCGCGATCTAGGTCGTCGATGAAGACGATTACTCGCTTGTCTCCGAGCTTCTCGCGGATTATCTTAACCTGCGCCCCGTCCGGCTTGAGCCATCTGCCAACCAATCCCAACGCGCTCTTGTAAACTTTCTCTTTGCCAAAAAGCTCCGCCGCGCCCTGCGCCACGTCCGGCAATACCGTCGATTCCAGCTTCTCTTGAAACTTCCGCGTCATTCCCTTCCACGGGGATTCCACCTCTAGCTTCTCCGATTCAAGTGTTTCTAAGAGGGCGTTCCCAAACTCTTCCCAAAGTTCATCAAGCTTCTGAACTGCCCAAGGGGCGAAGTAGAAAACGATATTGCCTTCTGGCTTCAGCATCTCTTCCAAGAAGTGCAGTACCGTGCTTTTACCTTCCCCCCATTTGCCAAAGATTCCGACCCGCGCAGACCAGTCGGAAGGGGTCGAGCGAATCACTTCGGCGATCTCGGCAGCAAATCGCCATCTGCCTAAGTCGTCATCCTTTTTCAGTCGTTGTGCAGAATCATATCCGGGCATACCAGCGACCTCCTTGGGTTGCACTGATGAGGCAATCCTGAGCTGATCCATCAATATCTTGCTCTCAGCCGCATTTGTCATTGTAGAGGTCCGCATTGCACGAACCAGATCGGTATTGACAATCGCCGTTCTGTTGACCTACTCCGTCCGTCATGGCAATCGACCTACCGCCTCCGACCCAGTTGCCAGTCGGAGATTCGCCGGACTCCGCTGAGTCGCCCCGGTTCGTTCGTGGTTGGTTCTGTCACGCTACGGCATTCAAACGGTGGTTCAGAACAACTTGCTGAAGTTGTAGTTCAAGGTTGGCCCATGGCCGGCGCCCCATGCGACGTAGGTTTGGGCGACGACGTTTTTCTGGAGGCTGAAGGTAACGCCGAAGCCTGTGTCCTGGCGGAGATGGGAGAAGGTGAGATCGGACAGCACGGAGCCGACGCGGCCTGCGTCGTAGAAGAGAAGGAGGCCGACAGGATCGGCGATGGGAACGGAATATTCGACCTGGACGACGACGGCATTACGATCGCGAAAGCGATAGTTGGGGAAGCCACGGAGACTAACCTGTGAGTTGATGTCGGAGCCACCGACGGTGGGCTGCAGATAAAAGGGGATGACGGAGCCAGTGCCTGTGTTGGAAACGGCCAGGTTGGAGCGGAAGTCGACCTTGCCGTAATTGCACTGCTGCGTGACCTTGATGACATAGTCGCTGGGGGCGGTGAGTTTCTCGTGACCGTTCCCGCACGCGTTTCTGAGGATGTAATAGAAGAGACGCGAGCCAAAGCCGCGGCCGGTATCGGCGACGGTAAAATAGCGGCGGACATTTGAGCCGATGCCGATGGACTCGTCGCCGGCGAAAACAAACCGCTCGAAGGAACTCGAGGAGTTGTTGACGGCGGAGTACCAATGGTAAGCCGCCTGGTTGATGAAGGTGAACCGGATGTTGCGTTTCATTAGAGGACCGGTGTGGTTGAGCGGGTCGTCGTCGGTGCGGGGGTTAGTGACGGCGCTGGCAGTGGTGATGATTGCGATGTTCGTGTGCGTGAAGAAAGGCTGAGATTGCAGGCCTGGCGCAGTGAGATTGGTGAAGTTGTTGTTGACTGAGAGCGGGTCGGTCGTCGGAGGGAGATCAGATTGGAGCAGCTCGATGCCGCTGCCGAGTGCGAGGTAATCGGTGAGCGGGAGGTTCGCGGCAATGCCGCCGAAGGTGTCGTTCTGGCGAAAGGTGTGTTTGAGTGCCGGCGAGAGAGGGCCAAGCCCATAGAAGGAGATGGTCTGCAGGCTGCGATGGATCCCTTGGGCGTGGAGGGAGAGCTGGGTCTTGGTGCAGAGGATTCCGAGTCGCTGACAAACCTCGTTGTCTTTGTTGCGATCAGGCCTGTAGAGGGGCGGCGTGAGATCGAAGATGCCGGAGGCGACCCAGCTTTGGTTCACTGAGCCGAGGATGGAGAGCTTGACTTGCATGGAAGATAGCTTGCCGGAGCTGGAGGTGTTGTCGACCTCATCCTCAAACATGCCACCGAGAGCGAAGCCGTTGCCGGGGGGAAGGCCCGAGAAGGTGAAGTGGAACTTGGGGTCAGAGAATAGTGCTTCGACGCATTCCACACGGGTGTGAAGCTTGGCCGTGGAGTCCAAGAATGTCTTGCACATGCTCTTGGATTGCGCGTGCAGCGAGGCTGCCAGCGCAAAGAGCGCGAGGAGCAACAGGAGTCTGAGGCGGGCATTCATTTGTTTGCTCCGGCTATGACGTTCTGTTGAGCTTGGCGAAGATACGTTGAGACGTCGGCAGCGTTGGTGAGGGTGCTGACATCTCCAGCCGACTTGAGGTTCGCCTGGGCAAGAGAGTATTGCATCGCCCTTGCCATCAGAACAGAGAGATCGGTAGCGCGGCGCTGCTCGGCGGACGCCTGAATCTGAATGCCGCCGGACACCACGGGCATGGGAAGGTTCACGACATCGGTGCGAATGGCGTCGCCCATAAGGGTGAGGACGTCGTCGAAGGTCGGTGCCTGGCCTTCGCGCCAGGTAAGCGGCTTGCTGCCGGGGCAGAAGAGTTTTCGGACGGTGGCGACAACGGAGGAGTGCTCGTAGTCGCGGTCGTGCAGGATCGTGTTGGGAGGAATGCACGGAGAGACGAAGACAGCCGGCACTCGGACACCGAGGCGCGTGAAGTCGAAGGCCGGGTCGGGAGAGGGGGTGACATCGGGAAACCCTGCCGATGAGGGCTGACGAGCGACGGTGGGAGGCGTGACATGATCGAAGGTGCCGCCATGTTCGTCGTAGAGGATGAGGAAGAGGGTGCTCTTCCAGCCCGGGCTCTTCGTGAGGGCGTAGTAGATGTCGGAAATGAGTGACTCGCCACGGTCAACGGGAAAGTCGGGGTGCTGGCTGTTGGCGAAGTTGCCCTGACCATCGTCGTCATAGGTGGGTTCTATGAAGGTGTAGGCGGGGAGGTTGCCAGCGCGAGCGTCAGCGGCGAACTGGGAGTAAGGGAAAAACTTCCCCTGATGCAGCATGAGGTACTTATTGGCGATGAGAATCGACGCGCCGTTCGCGTAAATGCGGAAGTCGTAAGGGGTGGTCTCGTCGAAACTCTCGAAGATGGTATGAAGCAGAAACGGTGCGTCGATGGCGTCCTGATTGACGGAGCCGACCGAGTTGGCACCATGCACGAACATGCGGTTCGGGATAGTGGAACCGGGGACGGCGGAGAACCAGCGGTCGCAGACAGCGTACTGCGTGGCGAGCGTGGTAAGGATCGGGAGGGTCGCCGGAGTGAAGCACTTCATGACGTTGCCAGCGCGGGCAGGGTCTTGGGTCAGGGTGTAGTAGTCGCGGACGAAGCCGCGCATGTCGGCGGAGCCGGTGGTGCCGTTGCTGAAGATCTGTGCGGTGACGTCGCCGAAATCGTGGTGAGGGTCGGGGGTGAGGTCGTGGACGTCGCCGGCGTCGGGAGCGACGACGACGTTGGGATCGAGCTCACGGGCCGGGTAGTTCCACTCGTCCCCGTTGACGCCATCGATGGCGGGGTTGAGGGACTTCATGAAGCCGAGCATGTGATCGAAGGAGCGGTTTTCCAGCATCAGGACGACGAGATGCTTGATCGGGGTCGGCATGGTGGAGCACCTCAATAGGTGTCGATTGAATCATCGCGCCCGGAGGCCTCAGCCCTTATCGGGCCGTAAGATTCGGGCAGCTCTTCGAACTGCATCTTCGCTTATCTTGCCAGTTTCATCGCGCATCGTTCCGAGAGTAGCATCCGAGCGGAACTGTGGAATCGGCCTGCTCAAGTTCCGATTCAAGGTGTCGCTTCGTTTCTGTTGAATTTCGCCCGCTTTGGGTGGGGTCTTGTCGCGGTGTCGCCTATCCAATCCTGGCTCTCTCATCTGATTTCCTCCTGTCACTTTGTGCCTTGACAATAGCCTGGTCAGCGGAGCGAGAAGATCTCGATCTGTGTCGATAACGCCCGTGCTCCGCCTCAGCCGTATTCCTTAACCGAAAAACCCACGCTCGATATGCTGTCTGTTCTCCTCTTCCGCCAGCCATTGGAGTGCGATTGCGGATATGATCGCAATCACCAGCACTCCCACCCACATCCTTGTGTTTCCGCCAGCCAACTTTAGACCGTGCGTAATATTCGCTGCATTCATGGTGCCTCCAATTGCAAATGAGGTTAATGTCGCTAGACCGCCCGCCAGTGATCAGGGTTTCTCTTGTCGTTCAGGTGCCGGACACGAGCAACATGAGGCGAGTGGCCCTTTGCCTTCGCCCAATCGATTGCTGCCTTCTGAGTGCTAAAAGTGCCAAGTACTTGGTCGCCTTGGGTCTCCACCACATAATCATCGATGCGCGACCCTTCAGGACGGCCTTTAGGCCGGGCTTCAATATAGACGGTTGCCATAATCTCATCTCCTTTTGTTTTTGAAACGGTTAGCTTTGCTGTGCGTTGCGAGGGCTGGGCCCTCATTACAGAATCTGTACTCCCCCAAAATGGTCGATTGCGGTCTAGACCTGCAATTGCTAATCTCCAATTACAGGATTCATAATTGCACAAGTGGCGTGCAATTGCAATGTCGCAATCTAGGAGAAACCAGAAAATGTCAGAGAATTTCGATGTAGGCGCCTTCCATGCGGCCCTAGACAGCCAGCGCTTGGCAATGGGATTGATCTGGAAGGACGTTGCCGCCGAAGCTGGCGTCAGCGCGTCAACCCTGACGCGAATGTCACAGGGGAAGCGGCCAGACGTGGACGGATTGGCCGCACTCTTGCGCTGGTCGGGCCTTCAGGCTGAAATGTTCATTCGAGACACTGGGGCGGAAAAGAGAAAGACAGCGGAGCCGCTGGCGCAGATCACTGCAGTTCTGCGTGCGGACAAGAATCTTAGCAGGGAGAGTGCCGAAGCCATCGAGCAGATTCTAAAGGCGGCATACAAGCGGTTTCGGGTGAAAGAGCCATGAGCCTGAGACGAGGTTTCAAGACGCGAGCAAACCAGATTTCCGTTCGCCTTCGGAAAGGCCAAGGTAGAAGCCCGGAGGCTCCGATCGACCTGGAGATTATTGCTGAGCGGTTGAACATCGAGATCGTGCCCCTCAGCATGCTCAAGGGGGACTGTCAAGCGGCGGTAAGGCGGCTGTCGATCGCCGACAACGGGTCATTCTCAGCCGCGACACTGCCGGTAGATTCCGACCGGCATATCATCGTTCACAATGATAGCCATGATCCCCGCCGTCAGCGCGGAAATCTCGCGCATGAATTGGCCCACCTTCTGCTCGGTCACCCTTTTACCTACCCCATCGATCCATCGGGATGCAGAAATGTGGACCGCGACATTGAGGATGAAGCGAGTTGGCTTGGCCCCACAATTCTTGTTTCCAACGAAGCAGCCCTGCACATCGTGCGACAAGGGTTCGATGAGGATACGGCCTGTGACATGTATGGCGTGAGCCCGCCGCTACTCCGAATGCGCATCAATGGGAGCGGCGCTCGAATTCGACACCGCCGATCCTACTACTGAGTCATCGTCGATGATGATCATTGAGGAGCCGCATCTCCCGGGGGGGGACAAGTGGTTGCCCCGGAGAGAAAGGTAATTTGGTGCTATGCATATCTGAGATATGTTCTTCACTTGTTTTCCCTTCCGCGGCTGGTTAGTCGATCCGGCGGGCGGGGAGAGAGAACGGTGGTTCTATGGCGAGCACGAGGAAGACGATCAAGCTGTACTGGTGTACAACTCGGGATCATGACGAAGACTGGTCCATTCTTGCCGACAGCGCCAGCCAGGCGCGGGTTTATCACGAATACCATGAAGGCTACGGCGCGGGGGATGCACGCGCTCGTCTGATCGTCCGGGACGTACCCTTGACCAGGTTCCAGAACGGAACTCCACCCTGCCACGCCCGGTTCGAGGACCTGTTCCAGATCGGCCTTCAGAACGCCGGTACCAGCCCGAATCGACGCCGGGCGGGATGGAACGGGGAGATCTTCCGGGAAGGCATACTCGAGGCCATCATCGAGTTGGGACGGCAGCAGCTGGCGGTGACGACGCGGGAGAACAGCGGTCTGGAGGTTGGAAAAGCATCGCCCGCAACGACGGAGCCGGAGTGTGCGCCCCGGGTGGAAACAAGGCTGAGACTGGTCAATTAGGAGCCATACCGGACAGCTCTGCG
>CAZAXI010000109.1:0-15173 GCA_964489045.1 uncultured Granulicella sp.
ACCCGAGCTCACTGTACATAGGTGAAGTGACGAACTGGCGGGTGCAGAGGGTCCAGCTACGAAGCAAGTAGTGACCCGCACCTGATGTTTCCTGCGTCTCGGCACCCTGCTTAGACCCCGCTGCAATATCGGTAGCTAAGCGGCACATGTGGCGCAGACCGTCAGGTGGCGGTGGCGCATCTCAGAGTGCAGCGAGGCGAGCGGAGCGGTTCATAAGGTCGGCGGCATCAGTCCGGCGATGCAAGCGCAATTGAGGCTCGATCATCGGAGTCCTTCCGTCACGCTTTGCCGCACGACTGCCGGATAACAATCGTGCAGTCGAGAAAGATGTCTTTTGCTGGCGCGTCTGGATTCTCGATGCGCTGCATCATTACGCGAAGTGCTTCGGCACCAATCTCGTGGCACGGTTGCCGCAGCGTGGTCAGCGGCACGGGTAGCAGACTGGCATATTTCACGTCATCGAAGCCAACCAGTTTCACGTCGCGGGGGATGTCTACGCCGTTTGCGAGCAGTGTTTGCATCAACTGCGCGGCCGTGAAGTCGGTTGCGCATACGATGCCGTCGGCGCCGATTGATTCCACCCAAGGCAGCACCGTAGAAGCATCGGCAGGCTCGGCGCGAAGCACTGAGTCGCATGGCATGGCGATGCCGCGCCTGGCGAGCGCCTCCTTGAAACCAGCGATGCGCCCATCGACGGTCTGCGCCGAACCCGGACGTCCCAGAAACCCGAGCCGGGTGCAGGCCGCTTGAAGCAGGTGCTCGGTCATTCGGAAGCCTGCGCGGCGGTTGTCGATTCCGACCAAGTCATAGCGACTGCGGTGCGGATACTCGAGGAAGCACCGGTCCAGGAGTACGACGGGGATTCCGGCCTGTTCGAGGCAGGCGGCGATGCGAAGGTTAGTCTCGTCCTGGTGCGGGGCGAGTTCGAGCGGTGCGAAGAAGATTCCATCCACCTTCAGGTCAATAAAACGCCGACAAAGAGACACGGCCATCTCACCCCTGTCGTCGAGTTCAATCCCTTTTCCTGTCGTGGAAGTGTTACCCCACAGGAGGGTATGATGGGCCGGTTGACCGGCCTGGGCCATGCCTGCGCAAACGGGTTCAAAGATCTCACCTTCGCCAAGGTTTGGAATCACCAGGCCGAAAGTTCGGCCTGTGGACACCGCCGGCCGAACCGGTCCGACGAAGGTCCCCGATCCCGCTCGGCGATGCACCAAACCCACTTCAGCCAACTGGCGCATGGCTCGGATCACTGTCAACCGAGAGGTACCAAAGCGGGCAGCGAGTTCGGCGTCGTTAGGCAGCTTCTGGCCGGGCGCGAAGATGCCTTTAGTCAGGTCTTGCCGAAGAGCATCGGCGATCCGCCGGTACTTCGGGTTGGGCGCAGTAGACATTATACCTGTATATTCTATCGCGAATATACCAGTACATAGAATATCATTGACACGTATATTTATTTACTGATAAACTTGCTGAGGTTGGATTGGACTATTTAGAGTCGGCTTCGTGCGTTTAAAGAGAGAAAAACATGATGGACAGGCGAAGTGGGAGTATCAAAATGGCATTTCTTGCCATTCTGATCGCCGCGGTGAGTTGCGCCTTCGGACAGGGCCCGCCAAAGCAGCCCCGCGAGGAACTATATCACGAGTCTCTGCGTCCGCAGTTCCATTTCACGGCGCGTTACTGGAACGATTACCGGCTTGAGCCGAAGGAGCTCCAGGAAGGCTGGATCAACGACGTGAACGGCCTGGTCTATCTGGACGGCGAGTATCACTTTTTCGCCCAACGCTGGTGGTCCTGCTGGCTCCACGCGACGAGCAAGGACCTGGTGCACTGGACGGAACTTCCCCCCGCCTTCGGCAAGGATGACAAGTTCGGCGGGACGCAATCCGGCGGCGCGGTGGTCGATTATGACAACACGTCCGGGCTGGCAACCGCGAAGACGCCTGTGATGGTTGCATTCTGGGCCAGCACGGACAATCTGCGCCAATGTATTTCTTACAGCAACGATCGGGGGCGCACCTGGGTGAAGTATGAAAAGAACCCGGTCCTCGTTCACCCGGAGAGGGACCCGAAGGTGTTCTGGTATGCGCCGGAGAAGAAGTGGATCATGCTCCTCTACGGCCCACCGGAACACAGTTACCTGCTGTTTTCTTCGAAGAATCTGCTGGATTGGACCAAGATCGGCCAGCCGATACCCGACATGTACGAATGCCCCGATATGTTCGAATTGCCTTTGGACGGCGACCCTACACGCAAAAAATGGGTGATCGTGAACGGCGACGGAAGTTATGTGGTGGGGACGTTCAACGGGACCGCCTTTCACGCGGAGACCGAGAAGATGCGCGGCGATTATGGACGCAACTTCTACGCCACAATGACCTGGAACGGCATGCCCCAACGCGACGGCCGACGCATTCAGGTCGCCTGGATGAGGGGCGGCTCCTACCCTGAAATGCCCTTCAATCAGCAGATCACCTTTCCGGCAGAGCTTACGCTGCTGACGCTACCTGACGGGATCCGGCTGTGCCGCAATCCGATTCGGGAGATAGAGAAGATCTATGACCGCGGCATCAAGCTGGTTGACAAGCGCCTCGAGCCCGGGGAGAATCTCCTGAGCGGCGTAACAGGCGAGCTCTTTGATATTCGCATCGAGATCGACATGTCGAAGACGAATTGCAAGCAGATCGTCTTGAACGCCCGCGGCAACGAGGTGAAGTATTTCGTCAACGAGCAGGTGGTCGAATCCTGCGGTGTGCGCCAGGCATTGAAGCCGCGGTCTCAACGCGTCTCGCTCCGCATTTTGGTCGACCGCATGTCCATTGAAACGTATGGCAACGAAGGAGAGGTATCCATTACCAACGTGGCTCGGGCCCAGGCATCAAAACCACCCCTGGCATTGCGTGCGATAGGAGGGGATGCGCATATCAGTTCCGTCAGCGTCCACACGCTGCGGTCGATCTGGCCGGAGCACGTAGCCAAACTGCAACAGCCAAAATTGCGCGTGCCGCGTGCGGGATCCCCATCGGATCCTGTTGTCGCCCTGGGTGGCCGATAGCCGGGAAACCCGGCACCACGATGGTAAGTCCAAAAGGCGCCGGACAGTCGCTCCAAACCAGATACATGAGATCGGACCGTGTTTTGGCTGGAGCCACTCTCGTCGCGGCCTTGGGCGCCCGAGGCTGACGTAGAAGCCGCCGCGGGCGGCGCTACTCGCCGCAGAGTGTGATGCGGCTAGCAGAACCACATATGTTTGTCGGGAGAGGTACTTAGATGAACTTGCAGTGTCTACTAAAGAGCCCCATCTTCTTCGAGAGGAACCGAGTTTTCCGTGTCTATCGCGGAGGGAGCCTCTTCGCGGGTTTCTTCGGGGACGATCCCGAGGACGGGAACTACCCGGAAGAGTGGGTGGCTTCCTCAACTCGGGCACTCAACGGCCGGCCCACCAGCGGCCACGAGGGACAATCCATCATCCAAGGGACCGGCGTCGTGTTTGCTGAGTTTCTGGCCTCTTATGGGCAAGACCTGCTCGGCGACCGCTCCCACTTTGAGTTGCTCGTTAAGCTGCTGGACAGCGCAATCCGCCTTCCCGTGCAGGCCCATCCAGACCAGGAGTTTTCTCAAAGGCACTTCAACAGCAAGCATGGAAAGACCGAGATGTGGCTTGTGCTGGCGACACGAGACGAAGGCGCCTGCATTTACTATGGCTTTCGGGATGGCGTGACCAAGCAGGATTTCGCCCGCGCCATCGCGGCTAGCGAAGCGGACCGTGAGGCGATGCCACGTCTCCTGAACCGGCTTTCCGCGCGGCCCGGCGACCTGTATTTGATACCGGCGAAGATGGTTCACGCCATCGGACAAGGCTGTCTGATACTAGAGGTACAGGAACCCACGGATTTCACAGTGCAGCCGGAGCCGTGGTGCGGTGACTATCGCTTGAGCGATCGCGAGATGTACCTTGGACTCGATTACGAAACTGCGCTGGAATGTTTCGATTTCGACGTCACTGGCGAGCGCGCGATCAGCCGCGGGCGGAAGCGTCCAGCGCCTTGGATCGACTCCCCGGGCTTACGCGCTGAAACCTTGATCACTTATGCCGATACGCCGTGCTTCGCAGTCAATCGCTACGTACTCAATGACAGTCAGTTGACGCTGACAGAGGCGCCCGCCATCTACGTGGTCACGAATGGGCAGGGCGAGGTAGCTTGGCGGGAAAGCGTTAGGGCACTGAACAAAGGTGACTACTTCTTTTTGCCTCCCGGAGCAAACGGCAGTGTCGTGCGGAGTGCAGGCGCGATTGAGGTGATCGAGTGCCTGCCCCCCAAGGCCTCCGCGCCATGACCTTGACGATGCGTTCTGAATGGAACAGAAAAGGGGACGGCACAAATGATTGAATGTCTTCGACCCGGCGCTACGGCCGGCCGAGCTAAAGTCGTCCTCTTTGATTTCGATGGCACCGTTTCCGTCATCCGGGCAGGTTGGACTGAGATCATGGTCCCTATGATGGTGGAGATCCTGGCTAACCTCGGGACCGGCGAAAGCGAATCGGACCTCCGGACAGTCGTCGAGGAGTTTGTCGGCCGCCTCACCGGCAAGGATACCGTCTGGCAGATGATTGAGCTCACGGAGCAGATTGTCAAGCGGCGCGGCCAGCCCCAGGATCCACTGGTGTACAAGCACATGTATCTGGCTCGGCTGAACGAAAAGATCAAGGATCGTCTTGAAGACCTCCGCCGGCGCCGAGTCTCTCCGGACAAGTACTTAGTCCCGGGCACGCGTCCCCTGCTCGAAGCCTTACGCGAGCGTGGATTGCGACTGTACCTGGCTAGCGGCACCGACGAGCCTTACATGAAGGAAGAGGCCTCGTTGCTCGACGTCGAGCGCTATTTCGACGGCGGCGTATTTGGCGCCCAGGACGATTACAGGAACTTCTCCAAGGCCATCCTGATCGAGCGCATCATCGGCAGCGCCGAGTGCCGCGGCGAGGAGTTACTCGGCTTCGGCGACGGCTATATCGAGATTCAAAACGTCAAACATGTGGGTGGCGTGGCAGTGGGCGTCGCCACCGACGAGCCCGACTGCCAGGTAGTCAACGAATGGAAGCGCAAACGGCTCGCCGAGGTCGGTGCGGATTACATCATACCCAATTATCTATGTCACAAGAAGTTATTGGAAACGCTGCTCCCGTCTTGAAAACCAAGTACGAGACATTTGACCGTTCGCGGCTGCTCGTCAAGCCGCTCTGCGAGCGCGTGAATGATATGCAGTTGGGTTACTGTCTTGGTCTGGGCGACCCGGCCCCGCCCTTCGCTCACCCGCAGCTCGGCGATGTGGCCCGTCATCTCGTACGTGCTCGTGAGATCGGCGCTGCACGGATCCTTATGATGGGTGCGCACGTAATCAAAAGCGGCGCATCGCGGCACGTGATCGACCTGTTGGAGCGGGAATTCATCACGCATATCGCGATGAACGGCGCCGGTGTGATCCATGATTACGAACTAGCTCGGATCGGCGCTTCGACGGAGAGCGTGGCGCGGTATGTCCGTGAAGGGCAGTTCGGTTTGTGGCAAGAGACGGGCCTGCTCAACGATTGGATTCGGGAGGCGGCGGAGTTGGGTCTTGGGTTGGGCGAGAACGTCGGCAGGCGGATTCTGGAGAGCGGTTATGCGCACACGAGTGTAAGTATCCTGGCCGCCGCCTATCGACTTTCCATCCCGGCCACAGTGCACGTTGGCGTCGGTTATGACATCATTCACGAGCACCCAAATTGCGATGGTGGCGCGCTTGGCGCGGCAAGTTACCGGGACTTCCTGATCTACGCGCGCACAGTAGAGAATCTCGAAGGAGGTATCCTGCTTGCCTTCGGGTCAGCCATCATGGCCCCGGAAGTGTACCTCAAGGCTCTCTCTATGGCACGCAATGTGGCGCGACAGAAGGGTTGCCTCATCTGCCACTTCGCGACAGCCGTCTTCGACCTGGTGCCCATCCAGGGAGAAATTCACAAAGAGCTCCCCAAAACCGACTCGGGCTACTATTACCGTCCTCACAAGACAATCCTGGTGCGCACAGTGGCTGACGGCGGCGAGAGTTTCTACTTCTGCGGCGACCACCGCGCCACCTTTCCGGCGCTCCGGCGTACTCTTCTGGATCATGCATGACCACCTCGGAGATTTTGGCGTCCTTATCCAAGCTTGCAGTGCTGGTCGTGGGCGACATTTGCCTCGACCGATGGTGCACTTACGATCCCTCCATGGCCCAGCCGTCGCGCGAAACAGGCATCCCGCGTATCGGTGTGGTGTCGGTAGAGGTAACACCTGGCGGCGGAGGTGCCATCGGCAACAACCTTGCCTCGCTCTGCGCCGGGCGAGTCGCGGTGCTCGGAGTAGTGGGAGAGGACGGCTTTGGCTACGAACTCGCCGGCGCGCTGCGCGCCCGTAGCATACAGACAGACCTGCTGGTGGCCACCTCCGAGATGCGGACCTTTACCTACAGCAAGATCATCAACTCAGCCAGCGGCGTCGAAGACATGCCGCGCCTCGATTTCATCAATACCGAGCCCGTGCCTCCCTCCGTCGAGAGCGAGGTGGTTGCTCGTTTGCGAAGCAACTTCGACTTCTTCGACGTCATCCTGGTCGGCGACCAGGCAGAAACCAGCGCCGGCGGTGTGGTTACACCTGCCGTTCGGAATGCTCTCGCCGAACTCGCTTCCCGACATCCCTCAAAGACGGTTTTAGTCGATTCCCGCCTGCGAGTCGCTATGTTCCGCAATGTGGCCGTGAAGCCCAACCAGCAGGAGGCCGCGGCCGCCTCTCAGTACCTCTGCGGCAAGCTCGATTATCAGGCCGTGCGGCGCCACACGGGCGCACCGTTCATTTACGTCACACACGGTTCCAAGGGCGTGTTGGTGGTGGAAGAGCGAGGTGAAACCTGGGTCCCCACGGTTCCTGTCGAAACCCCGGTGGACATCTGTGGCGCAGGCGACAGTTTTCACGCCGGTGCGGGTCTGGCCCTAGCTATCACCGGTTCTCCCCTTGTAGCGGCGCGTTTTGGCAACCTGGTGGCCTCCGTCACCATCATGAAGAAGGGCACGGGCACCGCTTCGCCCGAGGAAGTGCTGCGCGCCGATCAGGTGGTCCCGCGATGAAGACTCTACCCCATACGACGCCACTGGCCGACCGCGGAAGCCGGCGCGGTACGCGGTGCGACGGGTAATATCTTTAGATCTCTGTTAGCCGAGGATCGACGGCCGCCCTACTCGCGCCGGTAGAGCGATACGAATTTACCCAGTTCGGTCTCGTTGAGATCGGAGGCTACCCAGAACCTCATTCCGTTGCTGGACCAGTGTTGCAGGTGGTAGCCATTGCGGGTCTGCGTGCCTGCTTCGGCGGGTGTCGCCGACGGCCACGTAAACAGGTTAATGATGTGGTTATGACGGCCGTAGATCAGCGCTGCCGCAGGGTGGCCTTCGAAATACTCCAGACGTCCTCCTAGCAGAGGAAAGCCCTCCAGGTCTTTGACGGGAGGAGAGAAATCCAGCTTGCCGTTGAACCAGGGCTTCACGGTGTGCTGGTCGGAAGAGGGCACGTCGAGCAGGTGAGTTCCAGCGAGAGAGCGAACATGGGCGGAGAGCACATTGTCGGCTAGACGCCGTTCGGGGTCCACGCGGGATCGGAACTGTACAATGTTCCAGACTACAGAGATGCCCAATAGAACGGACGCGGCAATTGCCAGCCAGCGCCACGCCGATGGCGCGGACTGCTGCCGCCGTAAACTCTGGCGGATTCTCCGCTCGAGGCCGGGGGGGGCCTCGTAGTAATGGGCGTGCTTCCCGATCATGCAGGATGGGCAGGAGAGCACATGTTCGGCGAGGGCCGGGTCGTTGGCCTCCATCAGGCGCAGGGCGGTTTCGCAGTTCATCGTTGGGCTCCCGCTAAACATTGCTGGAGGCGCTTGCGGCCTCGCGCAATGCGCGACATCACGGTGCCCACGGGCACGCGCGCGATGTCGGAGATTTCCTTGTAGGACAATTCCTCCAGTTCGCGCAGGATAATCGCTTCGCGGAATTCGAGCGGCAACGCCTCCAGGCAGTCCTGCAGGGATCCCAGCGCGACCTGGTTGAGAAGGACGGCTTCAGCATTAGGGGATTGCTCGGCGGAGCTGTGCATCTGTTCATCGAATTCTGCTGTGGGCTGCGTCCCTTTTTTCCGCGCCACGTGAAGCAGGTATTGCGGACTACCGCCAGCAGCCAGGCGCGGCCGTCCGGCCCCTGAAAGGTGTCGAAGGAACGGAAAGCGCGCAAATAAGCTTCTTGCACCAAGTCCTCGGCATCGTCGCCGTTGTGCGTCAGCCAGCGGGCCAGGTTGTATGCCGCGTCGAGATGAGGCATAACGGTCTGTTCAAAAAGCTCTCGTTTCCTGGCTGCTTCCATAGCGGTTCTTCCAGCGCGCGTGCCTCTTAGTACCCCGGTCAGTGCGGACGCAGCCATTGTGACATAGGCCATGCGGCAGGTCCATTACAGGAGACTCGACGAGGTCCCGGTTTATTCCCGCTGCTTTTCCCGGAAAGGCGCCGATGCGTATTCCCCGGGGAATAAAATCGGCGGATCCCCAGTCGTGCCAGGCGGAGGGTGTATGAGTGACTTACTGAAAGACGGATTGGGCGCCGATGGCGTTGACCGGCGTGGATTCCTGCGCTGCATGGCATGGGCCGGCGCGGGTGTCGTGTGGACGATCGCCGGCGGCGTGCCGACGTCCAAACTGCTCGGTCAATCCAGTGGGAACGAAGACTTTCAATTCGTGCAGATCAGCGACAGCCACATTGGATTCAACAAACCGGCCAACGCCGATGTAAACGCTACGTTACAGATTGCCATCGATAAGATCAATGCTCTACCGCAGGCTCCGGATTTCCTGATCCACACCGGAGATCTGACGCATTTGGCCAAACCGGCGGAGTTCGACACGCTCGGCCAACTACTGCAGGGCGCCAAGGCGAAGGAGGTATATTATGTTCCCGGAGAACACGACAACGCGGCCGACGACGGCAAGGAATACCTGGCGCGGTACGGCAAGGGCACCAAAGGGACCGGCTGGTATAGCTTTGACCATCGCGGCGTGCATTTCGTGGGGCTGGTGAATTCGGCCGCTCTGGAGGGCATGGGGAAGTTGGGAGCTGAACAACTCGCCTGGTTGAAGGACGATTTGAGCGGCCGTTCGGCCAGCACGCCGATCGTTTTGTTCGCTCATATTCCTTTGTGGAGTGTGTATCCCGATTGGGGATGGGGCACCTCCGATAGCGAGGAAGCGCTGGGCTATGTAAAGCGCTTCGGCTCGGTCACGGTGCTGAACGGGCACATTCACCAAACTATGCAGAAGGTGGAGGGCAACGTCCGGTTCCATACTGCCATGTCGACTGCGTTCCCGCAACCGGCCCCCGCGAGCGCGCTATCCCCTGGGCCGATGAAGGTGCCGGCCGAGAAACTGCGCGGGGTTCTGGGCATAAGCAAGGTCGAGTTCGTGGCGCGTCCACAGCATCTGGCGGTTGTCGATGCGACGCTGGAGTAACTCGATGCTGGCCAGGATACTGTGCTTTGCGGTGGCTGGCGGAGTAATCCTGATGGCCTTCGACGGCCCGGAGGAGCGTGGCAAGAATCTGTTCGTGCGGCGTTGCAGCGGCTGCCACGCTCCCGACCTGAATAAAGAAGGACCGCGACTACGCGGGGTTTATGGCCGCAAGGCGGCGAGCGCGCCAGGCTTTGCCTACTCCGATGCCTTGAAGAGACTGGAGATTCGCTGGGATGATGCCAGCCTGGATCGGTGGCTGAACGACCCCGGTGCGATGGCGCCGGGCACGGATATGGCGTTCCGTCTGACCGATGCGGAAGAGAAAAAGGCAATAATCGCCTATTTGAAGAGCTTGGATTTGAAGAGCGTAGGGAATCGCTGACGGGGTCGACGTTCGTGGCGGCCCCTAGCGGTTCCAGGAGCCGCTGTGCAAGCTCGAGATTTTCCGCTTCGTGTCGTAAATGAGTCTTGCGCTCGGGTAAGCTCTCGCGAAAGCACGCGGTTGTTGCAAGATTACATAGCCGCGAGCAGGCCGTTTTGAACTGCGTACGCCCGTTCAGATTGCCCGATTTAGCTGGTGGGAATTCCGGTCTGGTGATACCATTTCAGGGTAAAAGAGACCCCTGAATCCGGTGAGTTAAGATGAACGACAACACTGAGAAGTTCGAGAGCGCAGCCGATTTGACCGAATCGCAGCGGCCCGAGGGCGGCGAGGCGAGTGGATTCAACCGGCGGAACCTGTTAAAGGCATCGACGTTGCTGGGCGGCGGACTGCTCGGCCAGGTGGTGGTTCCCTCGCGAGCGTCGGCCCAGCAACCGGCCCAGGCGGGTGCTGCCCCGGACGCTCCGGGCCGGCTCACCGAAAAGGAGGTGCTGGCCAGGGCTCGCGAGCGGCTGTATCCGACCTGCCGCGTATGCCCGGTTTGCGACGGCGTGGCCTGCTCCGGAGATGGCGGCGGAATTGCGGGCAGCGGCACCGGCATGTCCTTCCAAAACAACTTCATGGCCCTCCAGCGCGTAAAGGTGATGATGCGCAATATCCACGACATCAGAAAGGCCGATACGTCTACCACGATCTTCGGCCGCAAGATCTCGTTCCCGGCCGTGTGCGCGCCCATGGGTCCGGCGGGTACCAAGTTCGGCAAGGGAATGACGCAACAGGAGTGGTTCGATGCGCTGGTGGGCGGATGCGTGGCCGCCGGCACACTCGGCGCGGTCGGGGACATGCTGACCTACCCGATCGAAGACGTCAAACGGAACCTGAAGGTCGTCGAGCTGTTCCAGGGCAAGGCGCTCTACAACAGCAAGCCGATCCCCAACGAGATCATCCTCAAGTGGCAGCCGCAGATCGACGCCACCAGTGCCGCCTGGCTGTCGGTGGACGTCGATTCCGGGCCAAAGAGCGTCGCCGAACTGCGCGAGTTGGTGAAGGCCTTCAAAATGCCCGTGGTCGTGAAGGGCATCATGCGCGGGGACGATGCCATGCGCTGCGTGGATGCGGGCGTGGCGGGAATCGCGGTTTCGAACCATGGTGGGCGCCGGCAGGATCATACCGCGGGCGTGGCCGAGGTGCTTCCAGCCATCGCGGCCAAGCTAAAAGGCAAGGTTCCCATTCTAGCCGATGGCTGCGTGGCCACCGGTACAGACGTGCTGAAGTACCTGGCGCTAGGCGCCGACGTCGTCATGGTGGGCCGGCACATCTTGCGCGCGGCATACGGCGCGGGTGCCGATGGAGTCGCGCTCTTCATGAACCGCATGCGGAGCGAGTTGCAGGCGGCCATGGTGCTGACCGGCGTGCCCTCGATCGCCAAGATCGATAGCAGCATTCTGTATTCGTAATCGGGGCGGCCATGCGAATCCACATGATTGGCCGGGTGGCGCTGGTGGCGGTGTTCTTCCTCGCCGGATGGGTCCAGGCCGGCGGGCGCATCCGCACTATCGTGTATCGCGGCGGCGGGCAGGGGAAAGTCGTCTTCGATCACCGAGTGCACGCCGCGCAGGGCTTGCGCTGCAACGATTGCCATACCGATTTCGCCGGCACGGGGAAAGCCCTTTTCGTCACGCGGAAACAAGGGCTGATCGCGTTCGCCGATCATAGCGCCGGCGTGAAGTGCTTCGCCTGCCACAACGTGAGCGACGCGCAGGACGAAGGCAAGACCGCAGGCGCCGACGGCAAAGGGGCCTTTTACACTTGCGACCGCTGCCACCGCAAGAGCTCGTAACGTCTGTTTCAAGGAGAAGAGGAAATGAAGCGAGTTCCGAAGGTTCTAGTTTTGTTGGCCACGTGTTGCCTCACGCTGACGACGTTGCGGGCCCAGGCGCCCAACGGACTGATGAAAGAAGAAATAGCCGCCGGATGGAAGCTCCTGTTCGACGGCGCGACTCTGAAGAGTTGGGAGGCTCACCAGGCTTCGGCCACCGAGCCGGCTTCGACCGCGTGGGCCGTGGAAAACGGCGCCATCGTGTGCAGCGGCGACCGCCGCGGCTGGCTGGGCACGGACGAGATGTTCAGCGACTTCGACCTGAAGATCCAGTTCCGGGTGGGCGAAAGAACCAATAGCGGCGTTTTCCTACGCTCGCAAAAGACCGGCGGCATCCCGGCCGAAACCGGTTATGAGTTGCAGATCTGGGATTTTCGCCCCACCTACAAAACGGGCGCACTGGTGAATGCCGTCGAGGCCGAGCCGACCAAGATCGTCGCCGATCAGTGGAACAGCTACGAAGTCACCGCGGACCGCGATCACTTCGTGGTGATCTTCAATGGCAAAAAGGTGCTGGATGGCCACGATTCCAAACACTCCCAGGGCGTGATCGGGTTGCAGTACAACGTGGGCGGGAAAGTGGAATTCCGCAACATCAAGATTCAGCCGATCAAGCATGCGTCGTAGAGCGGACGTATTAGGGCAAGCTGAAGCGTAGCCGGGATCCCGCTTGCCTGCGACCTACAGATCGATTGCCACCACATCGTGCAGCCCGATAGGCGGGGTGGTGGTTTCGACCCAGGCGCCATTCTGGCGCCACTGAGCCCTGGCCTAGCTCACCAATTTCGCGCGCTCTTTCTGGCAGCTTCACACGGACCCTCTGCGGGCCGATTGGCAGGATCTCACGCAAGGGTCCCTCATCATTATCAGGTTCGAAATGTTGACGAGGTGCGCGGTAACTGAAGAGCGCTGCTTCCACAGAGAAACCTCCACCACGCCGGGACCCTCGACGCGCGGCGGCTGCTCTTCGCCCTGGCGGCCGGCACCGCCGCCAACCAGACCGTGGGCAAGCAACTCGGCGTCCCGAGAATGGGTTGGGATCCGGTCGCCGACGGCCAGTACGTGCTACGCGAGTTCTGCGACTGGGCCGATTCGATTTCCTGCATTGCAGGCACCGTCGTGACCGTCAAATCCTGGCTGATGCGGGCGTCTTGATCCCGTTTCCCTCAGAGATCCAGGGTGACACCCGCGTTTGGCCGGGAACAGCATACGAGCACGTTCCCGGGAGCCGGCCTCTCCAGCGGCTCAGGGTTATAAATAATCGATCCGCCGATCAGACCAGTCATGCAGGTATGACAGACTCCAGTCCGGCACGACCATCTGACCGGAACGTCGCACGCTTCCGCCAGTTCAAGCAAGCTCCCGAATTTCGGATCCCAAGCGGCGGTAATCCCGCTACGCGCGAATGAGACTGGGGGGCCAGATCCGGGCGGCCCTTGTGGCAGGTGAGGAGTGTGAACAACCTGCGCCATACCAGGGGTTATAGCCTCGAGAGAACCGAAGATTTCCGTGTGCACATTCCCGGCGAGCACACCCCAGTTTCGCAGCCCATCGCGCATGTTCCGCAAGAATGAAGATGGGCCACACAGATAGAAGTCACTATTCAGTAACACTCCGATTCTCTCCAGCAAAGCTGTGTCAATGTGCCCGGGAGCATCGAAGTCTACCCCGACTTGGTCGATTGCAGCGGGCCTGCTGTAAACGATGTATCCTCGCCCGCGAGAGAGCTGTTTCAGTAACGAGCGCGATTCCTCCGCAAATGGATGGTCGAGGCGATTGCGGGCTCCATAGACCCACCAGACCTCTCGTTGCGATCTTTCGGCGACGAGTGTGTGCAGCATCGACATCACTGGCGTTGCGCCGACTCCAGCGCTTAGGAGAACCACGGGACTCTGGCTGGGACGCAGAGTAAAGCTACCGCGCGGCGCGCTAACACCCAATACATCGCCTTCTTGCGTACGGCTGCACAGAAATGAACTTCCAATCCCATTCGATTCGTTTTTGACGCTGATGCGGAAATGGCCGGCTCCGGGCAGATCAGACAACGAATAGCTGCGAAGAACGGGCGATTTGCCCGGATCGACGAGCAGCCGCAAAACCACAAATTGACCTGCCTGGAAGACAGGAAGAGGTTGCCCATCGATCGCCGTCAGCACGAAGGAAGTTACGCTATCGCTTTCCTTATGGATACGCGCGACTCGCATCTGTCGAAATCCAAGCCATGCTGGCGCTTGTTCCTCATTCGCGAGCCCCCGATTTCCCTGGGTGGGTTTCGGGCTCGACTCTTGCGTGAGTATCGCTTGAAAAGAACACTGCCAACCCTTGCTAAGTGCAGGAATCCGTAGCGCTCGTTCCAATTGTTCGCGAGAATGTCCTGGCAAATACAGGAGGGCGTCAAGCTCGGCCACGGGGATTCGCTCTGGACCGTCAGTAAGTTTTACAATGTCGTCGCTCGCCCCAACTTCTCCTTCCTGCAACACGCGAAAGTAGAATCCTGGTCTGTGATGTTCTACGAGCAGGGCTGCCATCCGAGGTTCGTTCATGCGAATGCCGACGCGGTAGCACGTTACGCGCGGCTGTGTCACTTCGAATATGGCATCACCAATGCGGTAACGATCGCCAATGCAGACCTCGCTATCGGGAAGTTGCTCAACAGTGAAGTTTTCTCCGAACTGGCCGAAGATGAAGTCATTCCGTCCGAGAAAGCGTTCCCAGTAGTGATAGGCATCCATCTGATAAACAAAAACGGCGCGCTGCTCCCCACCATGACCGGCGAGATCGGCTTGGGCGTCGCCAATAACATTGAGCTTGCGCACCATTTGTCGTCCCTCAACTGGACTTTTCCAGATCGCGGTACGGACGGTCTTACCGTTCCATGTCACGTCGCGTGGAAGGCCGACATTTATCGAAAGCAATCGGGGCATTCCTACCTCGTCGAAATCCAGCCTCTGGTTGACGTCCTTTTCTCTTGCTGCATCGGCCCAGCCTCTGAGTAGCCAAGTTTCAAGAGGCGCAATCGATTTCTTTCAGTGCGCCACCAACGCGTTCGGTGCGTTTCGATGTCACGCCGGACTGTGGTTGGCGCGCGGCTCCAGCGCAAACACAGCCTCGCGAGTCTCTGGCGTTAATCTCTGTTTTCGACAATTATGCCGCAAACCGCAAATGGCGGTGTCGTTCTCGCGCCTCGAACATTATGTGTCCATCCGTTCGACCCATTGAGCGCGCCATGCGGGAGCCACGAAGGGATCCGCAAAGTACTGTGTTTCCCGCGCAACCTTGTCGTCCCTGAACTCCATGATGCTCACGGTGTAGGACGGCTTGCCGTCATATGTCAGGATGAATTCGGTGA
>CAZAXI010000110.1:0-15104 GCA_964489045.1 uncultured Granulicella sp.
TGAGGCCCTGCGAGTAGTTGTGATCGAAGGCGGTCTGGCCGAGGGCGAAGAAGCGCGCGGAGAAGTACTCGTCGCGTTCGGCGTCGGCGTGGAAGATGCTGGTCTCGGTGACGGCGGGCGGAGTGGGGGTGGATGGCGGTGGGATGACCGGCGAAGTGAGCTTGCCGTAGGTCTCCTGGATATCGAAGGAGGTCTTGTCGCGCGCGGGAAGGAACGAGACGGTGGGCATGGCGCGGACCATGGCGATGCCGGCGGTCAGGGTTTCGCCGTAGTCGGTGGAGCGGACGATGGTGGCGCCGCCGTTGAGGGCGCCGGTCCATCCGTTGAAGAAGCCGAATTTGCCGGTGGTCTCCTTGGTGTAAGTGGCCGCGTCGATGATGTTGGCGATTTGGGCGGTGGGGACAACCTCAGCCGCGGCGGAGGCAGGAGCGACGGTCAGTTTGCCGTCCGCGTAGGCGATGGGGCCGGGAGTGATCTTGCGGGCGGCGACGAGGCTGGTGATGGGAGCATCCTTGCGCAGAACCGCGAAGCTGCCGCTGGTGTGGAGTTCCTTCACCTTGTCCAGCGGGACGGTGATTTCGCCGGCGGTGTCGCTCTTGAAGACGACGGAGTTGCCAGCGCCCTTTTCCAGCGTGCCGGTGAGCTGGTCGCCGTTGGTGAAGACGATAACGTCGGGAGCCGGCTTGGGCGCGGCTGGATCGGCGGCCTTCGCCTGGGCGCGCGCGGGAGCTGCGGCGAGGGTGAGAAAGAGCGCTGCGAGGGAGATTTGGGCGAGGAGGATCGGACACTGCAAAGTTCTGGCAAAGAGTCGCATAGATACGATAAGGATAGCGTAGCTTAGGCACAGGAGGCGATTGGAATGAATCCTGTGGTGCGCGCGCTGGGCAAGGTGCTTCGGCTGGTGGGGATTTCGAGCCCGGAGGATGCGGCCGCGAAGCCGAAGACTGCGGGAGGTCCGCCGTCGTGGCGCGACAAGCAGGCGGCCAAGCCGGAGGACGGCAAGAGCTGAATGAGGCGATTCGACTATCGGGCCAAGGACGTGTTCAGGGCTGCGGCGGCGCGGATCAGCGTCTTGAAGGCTTTCTCGTCGATTGCATCCCCCTCATGGAAATCGATCGCGCGCCTGGTGTTGCCTTCAAGGCTGGAGTTGAAAAGGCGCGATGGGTCTGGCAGCGAAGCGCCCCTGGCGAACGTCAACTTCACGACGCTCTTGTAGGTCTCGCCGGTGCAGATGATGCCGCCATGGGAAAAGACAGGAGTCCCGGGCGACTTCGGCTTGGCCCACTTCCACTCTTCGACGATCCCGGGGTCAGCCTGGTGGATGAGAGCGCGGAGATTGGAGAGCATCTTGCCGCGCCAGTCGCCCAGTTGCTCGATACGCGCGTCGATCTGGCGAGAAGGGGATTCGCCGTTGGTGGTTGCGGTCGGTTTCGTAGCTTTCGTTTTGATGGTCATGGAAATCTCAAAAGAAGCGAATCACAGAGTTCACAGAGGAGAAGAGATTACACCAGAGCCGATTACGCGAGGACACCGTTCATATCATTGCAAATTGCCGACGACGCGCTCCAGGTTTCCGATGAACTTCTGCCAGCCCCAGGTTGCTCCCTGGTACGCTGCCAGCTGATCGGGACGGAAGCCGGACTGCTCCATGCGCACATGAGTGCCACCCTCGGCTGGAGTCAACGTCCACGCCACCACCCATTCCAGCCCGGACTCGATCCCGCCAACACCCCAGTTATAGGACAGGCTCTGGAGTGGTTCGACGATGATCACCTCGCAGTCGACAACGCCATTCCAGTTGGGCGCGGGGTCGGCGCGGAACTGGAACTTGCGGCCGATCACCGGCTCGAAGTCGTTGTTCATCATCCATTGGGCGAGTAGCGGGCCCTCGGTGAGCGCGCGCCAGAGCTTTTCCGGCGGGTGCGGGAATACCTTCTCGACGACAAGGCTACGCGGTGCGTCGGTCATTGGTTCACCTCCCCGGCTACACGTTCGAGATTAGCAAGGACGCGCGGCCAGCCGAAGCTCATCGCCTGGTATCCGCCTTCGTCCTCCGCGCGGAAGCCCGACTGCTCCATGCGAACATGGGTGCCCGCGCCAGTGGGCGTCAGCGTCCACGTGACGACGGAGTGCAATCCGTCGGCGGCCTGCTCCCCGGATGCGCTCTGGCTCCAGGAGAGCGTGCGAGGAGGGTCGACGACCAGCACTTCACAATCGGCGATGCCGTTCCATCCGGCCATGGGCTGGGCGCGGAAGTTGAACTTGTGCCCGACGATAGGTTGGAAGTCGTTTTTCATAAGCCATTGTTCGATGAGCGGGCCTTCGGTGAGTGCGCGCCAGATCCTTTCCGGCGGATGCGGCATTTCGCGTTCGACAATGATAGAGCGAGTGGGAGCGGCGGTGGTTATCATTGGTCCATCCTATTCAGTAGATTTTCGAGGCGATCGAATCGGTCGCGCCAGAAGACGCCATAGAGGGCCATCCAGTCGACTAGCGGGGCCAGAGCCTGCGGACGAGCACAGTAATGGGTTTCGCGACCCTCGCGCCGGTGGCCCACCAGCCGCGCGCGCTTGAGTATGACCAGATGTTTGGAAACGGCAGGCTGCGAGATCCCGGCGCGGCGGGTCAGAGCATGAACGGTCTGCTCACCATCACTGGTCAGTCCCTCAAAGATCGCCCTGCGGGTCGGATCGGCCAGAGCCTTGAAGACGTCGATCGCTGCTGTCCGCGCTGCCTGCATGGGGAAACAATAACCAAATGGTTATGAATTCGTCAAGTCCGCCCCGGCGAAGGCAACTCCGTATTTTGCCTCTACCGTTGTCTTTGCCCTTCAACGAACAACTAACAACCAGCAACTGGCAACTCCGTCTTTGGTGTTCGCGAGCACAGCGGCGGTTCGATCTGCGGGACTAGAATTGCGGCATGAATGGGTCGGTTGTGGATGTCGTCATTGCTGGCGGTGGCATTATCGGTTTGTCGCTGGGGTTGGAACTGCGGCGGCGGGGACTCTCAGTTGTTGTGATTGAGCGGGGGCAGGCGATGAGCTCGGCGTCGTGGGCCGCAGGGGGAATGCTGGCGGTGCACGATCCGCAGAATCCTCCAGCGCTGCTGCCGCTGTCGCTGCGGAGCTGGGAGCTTTATCCGTCCTGGCTGAAGCGCGTAGAAGAGCTTTCGGGGCGAAAGGTTCCGCTGCGGACGCGGCGGGCGATGCAGTATGTGGAGCAAGACCGCTGGGCCGGAAACGGAGGCCGGGTTGGCGCCGGCGGCCTGGTGACTGCAGAGGATATGGCGGAGTTTGCGCCGGGACTGGACGCCTGTGGCCATCTTTTTGAGTGGCTCGAAGAGGGCAGCTTGGATCCGAACGACGTGCGCGAGGCGTTGCCGGCGGCGTTTGTGGCGGCCGGGGGAACGCTGTTGGAAGAGACCGAGATGCTGAGCGTGGAGAGCGTGACCGGCGGGGTCGTGGTGCGGACATCGCGCCGGCTGGTTTCGGCGGGCATGTTTGTGAATTGCCGCGGGGCATGGTCTGGTGAGGAGTCCGGGGAGCAGGAACGCGGGCTGGGCGGGCTGCCGGTGGTGCCGGTGAAGGGGCAGATGGCGAATCTGCGCTGCCAGCCCGATCGCTTGCGCTGCGTGGTGCGGGCGCCGGGGATTTACCTGGTTCCGCGCGGAGACGGCCGGGTAACGATCGGCGCGACGATTGAGCATGTGGGCTTTGATGAGACGGTCGAGGAGCCGTCGATTCGCAGAATGGCGGAGGCGGCGTTGAGTCTGTTTCCGGAGGCGGAGGCGCCGCCGCTGATGGATATGTGGGCGGGACTGAGGCCGGGGACGCCGGATGATTTGCCAATCCTGGGCGCCGCAGAGAAGGACCATTGCTGGCACGCGACCGGGCACTATCGCGACGGAATATTGCTGGCTCCGGTGACGGCGCAGGTGATGGCGCAGGCGATGGCCGGACAGAGGCCGGATGTGGCGCTGGATGCGTTTGCGCCGGGACGGTTCTGAGGGAGGTGTGACGAAAGACCAGAAGGGACGCGGCTTTTGCGCGCGAGTTGCCAAGGATTGGACGCATCGGCTATAGTGATCGGTTATCGGCCACATCTCTTCCATTGCTTCAGCTTGCTAAAGCCAAGCCTATGAATGCAGTGAGCTTGATTGGCCTGTCCACTTCTTGCCACCCTGCAAATTTGGTCTTGCCAATCGTCATGCGATAGAGATAGTATCCGTTGCGGTTCGGTACAGAGCGCCTGACCAGCGCCCGCGCCAGAACAGAGGCAAAGTTGCAATTCCCTGGACAGTTGTCGGGCCCGTTCCGCACCCCAACCGGGCAGCCTAAGTTGGTCGAGACCCACCTTTCCCACAGGAAGGGCTAGATTTTATTGCGCTTTGGAGTGATACGACGATGTCATGGTACGCCTACTGCATTGCAGAACGAAACGCATTTCCAGAACTTTGCCGCCACCGTCGCCCAATGCCCCTGACTGGAGTTACCGGGCTCTTCGGAAACCAAACCTTCTTATTCCCAGCAAGTGATCTAGCGGTCATCGTCTCCGAACACACACCGGAAGATGCGGCCCGGATGGACCAGAACGCGGCCAAAGACCACGCTCGCGTGATTGCGGACTGCTTCAAGCTCTCCACTGTGCTTCCCTTCCGTTTCGGCACCACCTTTCCCGACGATGATTCGCTGCGCCGTTCGGTGCGATCGAACCAGCGGCACTTTACCGCGAACGTGGAGCGGCTGCGGGGCAAGGCGGAGATGCACCTGAAGGTGCTGGTGGACGACACCTGCCCGGGGAATTCCGCGCGCAACATGACGGTCGGCCAGGAGTACCTAACCAGCCTGCGCGAGAGCGCGATGCGGCAGCGGGAGCGGCAGTCGAAGGCGCGCGCGCTGAGTGTGCAGATGCACCGGATGTTCCTGCCGATTGCGGAGGAGATTACGTGCAAGCGGATGGACTCGGGCAAGATGCTGCTGGATATTGCTCACCTTATCGACAACAAGACAGTGGAGCGGTACCAGAACAAGTATTCGTCGGCGACGCTGGAGTTGAAGGAGTGCCGGATGCAGTTGTCGGGGCCATGGCCGCCGTACCACTTTGTGCATCGCAACGCGCCGGTCCATAACGCGTAGTTTGAGTTTGAAGTACGAGCGCTCCTTTCCACAATTGTGTGGGAGGGAGCGCTTTTCTGTTTAGAAAGATAGAGTAGACAGGATGGGTTTATTCAAGAAGAAGATGAAGCAGGAGCATAAGGTGATGCTCCAGCACGAGCGCGCAGCGGGTGCGTTGCTGCCGGAGTATCACCGGGCGACGCCGGAGTGCCCCGAGCCCGAGCGATGGAGCATGATCGACTCGATGACGGCCGAGGTCGAGGTGCTGGAGTTCATCGCCACCCTGGTGACGACGATAAAGCCGCGGCTGGTGGTGGAGACGGGATCGTTTCTGGGCGTGTCGACGGAGTGGATTGCGCGCGGGCTGGAGCGGAATGGCTTCGGCAAGGTGGTGAGCTGCGAGTTCGATTCGGTGGTTTACGAAAAAGCGAAGGCGCGGCTGGAGGCTTCGCCGCTGAAGCAGTGGATGGAGCTGCGGAATGAGTCCAGTTTGGAGATGCAGGTGGAGGGGACGATCGATCTGCTGTTTTCGGATTCGGACATCCAGATTCGCGAGGCCGAGGTGAAGCGGTTTCTGCCGCAGATGAAGCCGACGGGAGTGATTTTAA
Organism: uncultured Granulicella sp.; assembly: GCA_964489045.1. Classification (GTDB taxonomy): domain Bacteria; phylum Acidobacteriota; class Terriglobia; order Terriglobales; family Acidobacteriaceae; genus Edaphobacter. The sequence goes on from CAZAXI010000110.1 coordinate 5,725, forward strand.
TGCATGACGCGAGCTCGCACTTGCAGGTGGTGCGCGCGGCGGCCTTGAAGATGGAAGCGGAAGGGTTGATTTCGGTGGTGCTGCTGCCGACGCCGCGAGGGCTGGTGGTGGCGCAGCCGAGGGGCGGGCGGAAATAGGTAGTTGGGGAGTTTTGCGATGAAGGTGTTGGTGATTGGTGGGGGCGGGCGCGAGCATGCGATCTGCTGGGCGCTGGGCAAGTCGAAGCGAGTGACCGAGGTGGTGTGCGCGCCGGGGAATGCGGGGATTGCGCAGAGCGCCGGCGGCAACGGAAGACCCGTCCGGTGTGTGCCGGTGAATGTGGGCGATCTGGCGGCGATGGTCGCGGTGGTGGAGGCGGAGCGGCCGGAGTTGACCGTGGTGGGGCCGGAGCTGCCGCTGTCGCTGGGAGTGGTGGATGAGTTGGAGCGGCGGGGGTTTCGCGTATTCGGGCCGACGCAGGCGGCGGCACAGTTGGAGACGAGCAAGTCGTTTGCGAAGGAGTTTTTGCAGCGCCACGGGATTCCGACGGCCGCGCATGCGGTGTGCACGACGCTGGATGAGGTGCGCGAAGAGCTGCCGCGGTTTGCCGTGCCGGTGGTGGTGAAGGCGGATGGGCTGGCGGCGGGCAAGGGCGTGGTGATCTGCCAGACGCATATGCAGGCGGAGCAGGCGGCGGCGCAGATGTTTTCGGGTGTGCTGCTGGGAACGGAAGAGACGGAGGTCGTGATCGAGGAGTTTCTCGAGGGCGAGGAGGTTTCGTTCTTTGCGTTGTGCGACGGCAAGCACGCGGTGGCGCTGGCCGCGGCGCAGGACCACAAGCGCGTGGGCGAGGGCGACACCGGGCCGAACACCGGAGGGATGGGTGCGTACACCGGCGACGGGTTGCTGAGCGCGGAGATGGAGCAGTGGTTGCTGAAGAATGTGGCGCAGCGGGTGGTGGACGAGATGGCGATGGAGGGAGCTCCATTCAAGGGGATTCTGTTCTGCGGGATGATGATGGTGCCGCAAAAGGACGGGACGACGCTGCCGATGGTGCTGGAGTTCAACACGCGGTTCGGCGATCCGGAGACACAGGCGATCCTGGTGCGGCTGGAGACGGACATTGTCGAGTTGTTCGAGGCAGCGATCGACGGGACCGCCAGCAAACTGGAAATCCGGATGCGGCCGGGTGCGAGTGTGTGCGTGATTGCGGCGAGCGGCGGGTATCCGGGGAAGGTTGCGTCGGGGCTGCCGATCGCGGGGTTGGATTCGGTTGCGGACCCGGATGTGGTGGTGTTTCATTCGGGCACGGCGCTGAAGGATGGAGCGACTGTCACGGCGGGCGGGAGGGTGCTGGGGGTGACGGCGGTTTCGGGTGCGGCAGCTTCGGGGTCGGCCTTACAGGATGCGCTGGGCAAGGCGTTCGGGGCACTGAGCGGGATTTCGTTCGAGGGGATGCAGTTCCGGCGCGACATTGGTTGGCGAGCTTTGCGCGACGGATTGTGAGGCTCGCGCATCCACTATTCTGAGCCCAGATTATTCATTCTTAACCAGAGGAGATGCGATGACCCAACCTGCGCTGACTGCGGACGAGATGCTTGCGTGGCTGGAGACGACTTCGAAGAACTGGCGCGCGCTGATCGAGGCGCATCCGGAGATCCTGAACCTGCCCTGCGATGTGATGGGGGTGGGCACCGTGGGCGGACTGCTGCAGCATATTGTTGCGGTGGAGCTGCGCTACGCGGACCAGCTCTCCGGACTGCCCCCGACGGAGTATGCGGCGATCCCGTTCGATTCGGCGGAGGCGATTTATGCGACGCACGACCGCGCGATGAGGATGCTGCGCGAGCTGCTGGCGGAGGGCGGGGATTGGGACGCGAAGTTCGAGTTCGTCACGCGGTCGATGGGGCCGATGCGGTCCACGCGCAAGACGGTGCTGTTCCACGCGCTGCTGCACGGGATACGGCACTATGCGCAACTGGCTACGCTGGTGCGGCAGCATGGGATCAAGCCGGAGTGGCCGATGGATTACTTATTCATGGGGATGGAGCGGGCGTAGGGCTTAGCCGATTACGCGGCGGATGAAGCCCTTGACGCCGAGCCAGGTGAGCAGCACGAAGAAGAACCAGAGCATGGCCACGATAAGGCCTGAGTCCATGTGCGGCAGCGTCGGGGTGAGTGCTGCGCGCAGGCCTTCGCTCATGTAGACGATGGGGTTGATGAGGACTGCATGTTGCAGCCACGGTATCTTGTCCAGCCTGGCCCAGGGATAGTAGACGCAGCCGAGGAAGGTGATGGGCATCACCACGGTGCCGAAGATGAGGCTGATCTGGTGTGGCTTGACGCTGGTGCCAATGACCAGGCCGAGCGCTCCGGCGGTGAGGCTGGCGAGCGCGGCGACGAGGATGAGGAACGGCCAACTATTGACGTGCGCGTAGACCGGCGTGGCCGGCACATAATAGGCAAGGGGAAAGACGACCGCGGCGGCAATCATGCTCTGCACGGCGGAGAAGACGATCTTTTCGATGGCGACCGCGGGAACGGGCAGAGGACACATCACGCGGTCGTCGATCTCGCGGGTGATGCCGAACTCCTGGGCGAGCGGAAGCGCGACCGCGGCGATGCCGGAGAACATGATGGCGACGGCCATCAAGCCGGGGAGCAGGACGGTGGAGAAGTTGGCGCCGGCCATCTGGGCGGTGGGGTTCAGGGCGGCGCCGCCGCTCATGTGGGGCATGATGTAGGTGAAGACGAAGAGGAAGAGCAGCGGGTTCATGATGACGCGGATGAGGAAGGCCATCTTTTCGCGGCGCAGGACGTGCAGGTCGCGCAGGAAGAGGCCGCCGAAGGCGCGTGCATATTGCATCCACTTGGATGGGTCGGCAGGGTGCACGGGTTCCGGCGCGCTGGCCACCTCGACTTCGGGTTCCATTGTCAGCAAGGGCATCTTACTCCCGCAGATCGCGGCCTGTGAGCCGGATGAAGACGGTCTCCAGGCTGGTTTCGGTCATGGTGAGGTCGCGCAGGCCGTAGGGATTGCTGGCGCGGACGATTTCGGGCAGCAGGCCATCGGCGTTGTCGGCCAGGATGCGGATCCCGCCTGGGGTTGGCTCTACGCCGCGAACTCCCTGCATCTGCTGCAGTTGGCCAATCAGCGCGGCAGTGCGGTCATGGCTGGCGAGGTCGAGAGCGTACACCTTTTGCGCGCCGAGGGAGCCTTTGAGTGCGGCGGGCGTATCTTCAACCAGGATCTTGCCGTGGTCGATGATGGCGACGCGGTCGCAGAGTTCGTCGGCCTCCTCCATGTAGTGGGTGGTGAGGACGACGGTGATGCCTTGTTCGCGCAGGCCGCGGACGGCGTCCCACATGGCAATGCGGCTTTGCGGGTCGAGTCCGGCGCTGGGCTCGTCGAGGAACAGCACCTTGGGGCGATGCGCGATGGCACGGGCGATCTGCAGGCGCTGCGCGAGGCCTCCGGAGAGCTGCGAGGGGTAGGCTTCCGCGCGCTCGCTGAGCAGAAATTGATCCAGCAGTTGATTGGTCCTCAACTTCGCGTTGCTGTGCGAGAAACCGAAGTAGAGGCAGTGGAAGTAGATGTTCTCGTAGACGGTGCAGGCGCGGTCGAGGGTGTTGAACTGGGGCACGATGCCCATGGAGCGGCGGGCGAATGCGGGCGTAGCGACTACGTCGATGCCCGCGATATGGACGGTGCCGGCAGTGGGCAGAACGCGGGTGGTGCATACGCTGATGGTAGTGGTCTTGCCGGCGCCGTTGGGGCCGAGCAGTCCGTACAGTTCTCCCTCGCGAACGCCGAGCGAAATGCCGTCGACGGCGACGACGCGCTGCTTGCCTTCGTAGACCTTACGCAGGCCTTGGACCTGGACAATAGAAGCCAAACTTCTCCCTACTTTAGCAAACGTTATTTCTCGGCGGTGATCCGATTATAGGCACCGGAAGGTTTGCCAGACCACAGAGAAGTTCCCAGGGTAATCGCCGAGTGCACGCCAGGGCCGGTGCGAGTGAGTTGCGCGGACTGTCTGCGGGGAAAAGGCGAAATCTGCGGCGCCGGGCGTAAAATTGAGGCATGTCACGTGGATGGGAGAGCAAATCCGTGGAAGAGCAGCAGGCACAGGCAGCCGTCCCCAAACCAGACCCCAAGATGGCCCATGCGGAGGAAGCCGAACGCAAGCGGCAACGCCAGGCGCTGGAACTGCAGCGCGAACGCGTGCTGTCGGAGCGCACCTCCAACCCGCACCGGCGGACAGCGTTGACCAACGCGCTGGCAGACATCGAGGAGAAGCTGGCCGAACTGGGCTGGACGATCCACCTGTGAGTGATTTGCAAAACTAGAAAGGCCGCTTTCGCGGCCCTTCTGTTTTCGCTGCGCCTGGATTTTACCGCTGGGATGGTTGGCCCTGCGGCGCCGCGCCCGCACCCTGGTTTTCAGCAATGCCGATCGCATCTCCCGACACCACCATGTTGACGCGCCGGTTCTGCATGCGTCCGGTGGACGTTGTATTGTCAGCCACCGGATCGTTCTTACCGAACCCTCGCGAGGTAATGTTGCCCGGCGGGACTCCTTGCGCGATGAGGAAGTTCTTCACTGTCTCTGCGCGCTTATCGGAGAGAGTCTGGTTGAACGCGTCGGAGCCGACGGAGTCGGTAAACCCCTCGACCTGCACGGTCAAACCGGGGTAAGCCAGCAAGATACCTGCCACCTTGGCCAGGCTGATCTGGGTGGACGGCTTAATCGTGTACTGGCCGGTATTGAATAGCACATCCGACATATTGACGATCAATCCGCGCGCGGATTCGCTGGTTGCCAGCACGGAGTTCAACTGTGCGCGCAGTTTCTCGCGAACGGCGTTGGCATCTTCGACGCTCTTGTTGGCCTCGGCTGCTTTGGCCCGCGCCTCGGCGGCCTGGGCTTCAGCCAACTCGCGAGCCGCATCGGCCTGTGCCTTGGCTGCCTGCGCCTGGTCGGCCTGGAGTTTCGCCTGCTGCGCCTGCATCTGCGCCTGTTGCGCTTCCAGTTGTGACTGAGCCGCCTGCTGCTGCGACTGCGCTGCCTGTTGCGCCGAAAGCGCCGCGTCTGCCTGGGCCTGGTCCTTGGCCAATACGGTGGCGGCCTGCTGCTCCGCTGCCTGCTTGCGCAGGGAAGCGATGCGCGCATCTTCGGCCCGTTGGACAGCCTCGCGCGCGTCGGTGATCTCCATCTTCTCGTCGCGATGTTTGTCGGTGTCCATGCTGGAAGCGTTCTGGAGATCGAGTTGCGCCTGCTTCATGATCTCCGGGGCGTACTTGTCGGCGCCCGAATCCTGCGCGATTCGCACTGCGTTATCGGCTTCGTACAGCTCCAGCGGCGAGTGCTCGTTACGGGTGATTGGATTCGCCACGGAGTGCGGGCCCGCGGTCTCCGCATAGGTGCCGCGCGGAAGCAGGAAGTAGTTGGCATTGACGGTTTCCAGAACGCCGCTGGTCTTGTCCTGGCGGATTACGTTCTGCAGCACAACCATGTCGCTGGGTTCAGTGACCGAGAAGTACGGTTCGGCGGTGACGATCATGCCGAACGACTGCAGCGCAGTGGTTACGCGGATATTGCTCTTGGTGCCTGCGGGGAGCACTTCGCCGAGGTTCTGGGCGCGTCCGTCGGACGAGATCGCCCACAGCACATAGGTCAGGTACTCGTGGCCGAAGCCATTTGCGGGGGTGAGCCCATCGAATCTTGCCTCGATGGTGATTCCTCCACGCTCGCTGGTCACCTTGGCTTCGCCCTTCGCGCCCGCCAGCAGCGGCGTTCCCTGAAAGCCGATGGTGGTGGAACCGCTGCGATGCAGGTAGTTCACGCAATCCAGATTGTGCTGCACTACCTTGACGCGATAGATGTAGATGCCGTTCTGCATGGTGATCGGATTGGCTTGCGCGGGCGCGGCCTGGTCGGTCGGGTTCGGCTCCTGGGCGGTCAGTGCCGCTGGAACTATGGCAAGCGCAACCATCATGGCGGCGCCCGGCAGGGAACGAACTAAGAGACTGTGAAGGAAACAGATTCGCGTTTGCGCCAGATGGGGCGCTAAGAACCTTTTGAGAATTGGCATGATTTCAATCTCCTTGGGACTCGCTTGCTTTGCTTGATGAGGCCCTCTCACGCGTCACGTATGCAGCAAGAGGCTCTTGCAATGCCCTGACGGGGCCTGGTTCTTCGGATGCCGGGGAGACAGCAAAGGGTACTCACGATTCGTGCCGGCCGACGTCGGCGGATTCGCGGGAAAGGTTGTCTGGAGCAGAATGATTTCCGCGCATGCTGTGCGGCCGGGAGCGGGCTGCGTGCAAAGCGTTAGACTAGAGGCGCATGCGAGGTGCGGAGTATGTTGCTGGAGATCGCCAAACCGATTGCGTTGTTGTTATGCATGCTCGCGCTGTGGTCTGTTTTCTACACGGCGTTTCTGGTTCCGGCGAGTGACCTGGAGCGGAGGAGTTGGGATTCGCTGATTCTGCTTTCGCTGGCTGCGGGAATCTGCCTGACCAGCGGGATGATCTTTCGCGAGCCGAGTGAATCGGGCGCCGAATCGCTGACACGTACGCTGCCAGTTCAGATGTTCTGCTGGGCGGTGGGCCTAATGGCGGCCTGGTTCCTGGCCTCCTGGTACCTGGAAACTCACTGCATCTTCTACAAGGATGTGCGGCGGCTATGAGGGTGGGAGAGTACGCGTCAAATTGATGAGACGGCGGGATGACTGCAATGAATGAAGCATTGGGGAAGGGCTGGACGGTGAAGAGCATTCCCAGCCAGACGGGCCGGCGCGTACTGATCACCGGAGCCAACAGCGGGATCGGCTTCTATGCCGCAGCCGAACTCGCGCGGAACGGCGCACATGTGCTGCTGGGGTGCCGGGACCAGAGCAAAGGCGACGCGGCCTTGGCGCGGATGCAGGCTTTGGATCCGCGAGTCAGCGCAGAGGTGGCGGTGTTCGATCTGGCGTCGCTCGAGTCGGTGCGGGCATTTGCTGCGGCGGAGCTTGCACGCGGAGTGTCGCTTGACCTGCTGATCAATAACGCGGGTGTGTATGCGCCAAAGAAACGGCTGGAGACAAAGGATGGCTTTGAAATTCAGTTTGGGGTGAATGTGCTGGGGCACTTTGCGTTGACGGCGCTGCTGCTGCCTGCGCTCCTGCGCGCGGCTGCTGTGCAGGAGCAGAGGCCGCGCGTGGTCACGCTGGCCTCGATTGCGCACAAGCATGGGCGGTTGAACTTTGACGATTTGCAATCAACCAGGAGATATAGCCCAACCGGCGCGTATGGACAGTCGAAGCTGGCCGACCTGATGCTGGCGTTCGAGTTGGACCGGCGTTTGCGCGCTGCGGGGCCTCCGGCGCCGGGCGTGATGAGCGTCGCAGCGCATCCGGGCGTTGCCAACACCAACCTGTTCCAGGTGGGCGAGTTTTCTCCGGTGGAGAGGCTGGCGCGGCGGGTTTTCGGCGCGACCATCGACCGAGTGCTGAACTCCGGGGCGCAGGGAGCGGTGCCCACGCTGTTCGCGGCGACCGCGCCGGATGCGGTGAGCGGCGGGTACTACGGGCCGCAGAGCTTCCTGGAGATGCGGGGAGGCGATGTGGGGCCGGCGAGGGTGGCCGCGCAGGCGCTGGATAAAGCGGCTGCAGCGCGGCTTTGGGGTGAGTGCGAGCGGCTGACGGGAGTCTCGTTCGGTTGATCCAGCTTCGCGTCCGGCACGTTCTCGCCGGGCTTCGCACCAATGATTGGTTCAGTGCATCTTCATTTCCTGGTTGCGGTGCCAGGTCTCTTCGTCCTCTGCGCGGGAGGCGATTTCGCGCTGCGCCCAAAGCCGGAGTTCTTCCTTCTTGCGTTCGTCCTTTTTTGTCTTGGACTTCTTGTAGATCCCGTGGAACCACCTATAGACGATGACAATGCCGAGCACCAGTGCGGCCAGCCACGACCACGCAAGTCCGAACATAATGAACGCCGTCATACTCCGGTGTCCTTGAGAAGCCAAGGGTAGCGGCTAGGGACGCTTACTCGGGGACATACGTCACGCAGTGCCGATAAGGCATCCAGTCGGCTGAGATCGCTGCCTCAGGCTCGCTCCCCGCGGCGGATACCGCGGCGTTGCGTCCTTTTTCCGGCTCTATTGTCGCATCGTTTCGACCGCGCGCAAAGGAGCTTGTGAGCTCCGGGTGCGTACTCGCTTGGTTCGCGCGAACCCCACTGAGGGGAACCTCGTGCCTGTAAGACTGGATTCAGCGCATATCCATGTGCCGGTTATCGTGCCACGTTCCGGCGTTCTGCTGGGACCGGTTTTGCAGATTCCGCTGACGCTCCTCCCAAAGACGGAGTTTGGCTTTTTCGTGCGCCCGGTTACGGAGAACAACCCCCCCGAGGATCAAGACCACAAGAATCGAGAATGTGCACCCGAAAATGATGATTGCCAATGGACCTGCTTCTATCCGTTGCTCGTGCTACTAGCCGGAAGTCAGTTCAGTCTACGGGGCAGGCTGGCGTTGGAACGGTGACCAGCATCACGGAGCCTTGGCGTTCGACTGGGCGAAGGGCGCTGGCTTCAGTATGTCGACTTGGGAGAAAGTGTGTGCTTCCATTCACTTGCCCGGTTGCTGCGTTTCATTCTGGCCGGACTGGGGAGTTTGCGCGCGGGCTTCCATTCGCCCGTCTACGGGGCCAGGCAAAGGACCTCGCATACCCTGTGCACATCGTCGGGGTGACACAAGACACACGATGGGTGAGTGGGCTACAATTCCGGGCTTAGACGGTTGGGCGGCGGGCGGACGCTCGCCGCTCATGTCCACTTCGAAGGAGAATTCATCCATGTCGACTACGGTAGTCGCACTCAAGCCGGGCGCCTATGGGTTCCCGATCTCGCTCAGGAAGCGGTATGACAACTACATCGGGGGCAAGTGGTCGCCTCCGATTGATGGTGAGTATTTCGACAACATCACCCCGGTGACGGGGCAGGTGATGTGCCAGATCGCGCGGTCGAAGGCCGCGGACGTCGATAAGGCACTGGATGCGGCGCACGCGGCGAAGGCAACCTGGGGCAGAACCTCCGGAGCCGAGCGTGGCCGGCTGCTGGAGCGGATCGCACAGCGGATCGAGGACAACCTGGAGATGCTGGCCACGATCGAGACGTGGGACAACGGCAAACCCATCCGCGAGACGATGGCGGCGGACATTCCGCTGGCGGTGGACCACTTCCGCTACTTTGCGGGCGTAATTCGCGCGCAGGAAGGTTCGATCGGCCAGATCGATTCGCAGACCGTGGCGTACCACTACCACGAACCGCTGGGCGTGGTCGGCCTGATCATTCCGTGGAACTTCCCCATCCTGATGGCGGCGTGGAAGCTGGCGCCGGCGCTGGCCGCGGGCAACTGCGT
>CAZAXI010000111.1:0-15038 GCA_964489045.1 uncultured Granulicella sp.
AGCGCGAAGGCCTGGCCGCGCTTTTCGATGGGGAAGGTGTCGGCGAGGATGGCCTGTTCGCTGGTGGCGAGGCCGCCTCCGCCTAACCCCTGCAGGATGCGCGCGACGATCAGCAGAGGCAGCGTCTGGGCCAGGCCGCAGAGCAGCGAGCACGCGGTGAACATGGCCACGCAGGACATGTAGAAGCGCTTGCGCCCGATGCGGTTGGCGAGCCAGCCGGAGATGGGAAGGACGATGGCGCTCGACACCAGGTAGCTGGTGAGCACCCAGGTCGCTTCCTCCTGGCTGGCGCCGAGGGAGCCGGCCATGTGCGGCAGCGCCACGTTGGCGATGGAAGTGTCGAGGACTTCCATGAACGTCGCGAGGGTGACCGTGATGGCGACGGCCCACGGGTTGTGGTGCGGCTTCCAGTGCAGTTCGTCGAAGACGAGTTCAGCCATTCGACTTCACCGCTGGATTGTGTCCGCGAAGGAAAAACCCCATCGTCTGATTCTAAGGGCGGGTTCGCGATCTCCCAAATCGCGGGCGGGATACGAATGGGCGAAGACTCTCCAAGAATAGCCGAGCAGATTGAAACAATAGGGGTATGATTCGTTGCAATGCTTCGGATCACTATCGGAAGACGCAAAGCCCCACTGGTTTGGCTCAGCGTAGCGGCAATGTTGTTCCTGTGTCCTGCCGCTGCGCACGCAGACGCAGGCATCCCGATGCTTCCAGTGGCGTATTCCGTTATTCTCTGGTTCCTCGTCCCGGTGATTGCGATTGAGGCGGTCTATATCAGGTTCCGGCTGCACACGGCCTGGCGGAATACATTGGCGGCGACTTCGGGAGCAAATATTGTCACTATGCTTCTGGGATTTCCCTTGGCATGGATCATCTCACTTGCGGTGGAGTTCCTAGCGTTCGGCGCCCTCTACGTAACTGGCATTCTCAAGCACATGGGATCCACACCGCACGCATGGGAGGACGTTCTCGGCGTGGTGTTTAGCGCGGCGTGGCTGGGCCCAGGGGGGGAGCGCTGGCCAATTCTGTTGGCCTTTGTCGTCCTGCTCATTCCTTCGCTGCTGATATCGGGATATGTCGAATCTTACCTGCTGGGCTCGCGAGAATGGCTCGATTGCGAGGGCCGTAGCACGCGTGTGGTATGGCAGGCGAATCTGCTCTCCTACGCATTTCTCGCTATCGCTGGCTGCCTCCTCCTTTGGCGGGAGATAGGCAAGCCGATTTGGTGAATGCCTGGAACGCTTGACAGTGCGGCGTTGGGTCGCTAGCGTCTTTTGGCTGAGGGAACACGTCTCCAATCCGTCAGCGATTCCATCGCACACTCCACCCATTTCGAGGTTTCCATGAGGACAGATCTGCTTGCAGCAACTCTCTGCGCCACGCTGTTCCTTGCCCCTTCGGTGCGGGCGCAGTCGGGGCCGCAGGCTACGCCGGAGATTGTTGCGGCGGCGGCGGCGGCGAAGACTCCGGTGGCGCCGGGGCCGTATGAGCCGACGTGGGACTCGATCCGCGAGCACTATACGGTACCGCAGTGGTTCATTGATGCGAAGTTCGGCATCACCATGCACTGGGGGCTGTTCTCGGTCGCGGCGTATCACAACGAGTGGTACGAGCGGTACATGTACACCACGTTCGCGGACTGGCACGCGCAGCACTTCGGGCCGCAGGACCAGTTTGGCTACAAGGACTTCATTCCGCTGTTCAAGGCGACGGACTTCAATGCAGACGATCTGGCCGCGCTGGTGAAGGCGTCGGGCGCAAAGTACTTTATGCCGACGGTGGAGCATCACGACGGCTTCTCGCTGTGGAAGAGCGCGACCAATCCGTACAACGCGTACAACATGGGACCGCGCCGCGACCTGGTGGGCGAGATGGCCGTGGCCACGCGCAAGGCCGGGCTGAAGTTCGGCATCTGCAGCCACAACATGGAGCACTACACGTTTGTGAATCCGACGCCGGGGCTGAAGACCGACGTGGACGATCCGAAGTACGCGGATTTCTACTGGCACGACCGCTCGGATGCGCGGCTCGAGGAGTTTCTGGAAGACTGGGTGAAGAAGAATATCGAGCTGATCGACCAGTACCAGCCGGACGTGATGTGGTTCGACAACGGGGTGAACTCGCGGGTGCTGGACCCGCTGAAGGAAAAGGTGGCGGCGTACTACTACAACCGCGCGCTGGAATGGAAGAAGCCGGTGACGATCGAAACCAAGGACTCGGCGTTCCTGGCCGGGAGCGTGCTGGACTTTGAGCGGCTGAACCCGCGCGGGCCGACCCAGATCCTGAAGGGCGTGTGGGACGCGGAGGACACCGAAGGCAGCACCTGGGGCTATACCGCCGAGAACCCGGTGGAGACCTTCCGCAACGCAGGCTCGGTGATCAACGAGCTGACGACGATCCTGAGCATGAACGGCAGCCTGCTGCTGAATCTCTCGCCGATGGGCCAGGGCGCGATCAACGCGCAGCAGAGGACGGCGCTGATCGAGGTCGGCAAATGGCTGGCGGTGAACGGCGAGGCGGTGTACGGAACGCATAACTGGGCGGTCGATGGCGAAGGCTTCGTGCCGCTGCCTCCGCGCAGTGGGCTGGCGCGGCCGGCCGGAAATGGTGGCGGGCCGGGTGCGGCAGGCGCACCCCCGGCAGGCGCTTCGCCCGCGGCGAACCCGCCGGTTGTTGCCCAGGCTGCGCCGCAGCCGGTGCCCGCAGCTTCCGCCGTCCCCGGCGTCGCGCAAGGGCCGAAGCCGGTGGTCTACCGGTTTACGGTGAAGGGCGACAACCTGTATGCGATCGCGCAGTCCTGGCCGGGAGATATGGCCATTATCACCACGCTCGCTACCGGCGCAGCCGCTGCGGCCAAGTTTCCCGATGGGAAATTTCCCGAGGGCAAGATCACCAGCGTGACCATGCTGGGGCACGCCGGCAATCTGAAGTTCACCGAGGACGCCGACGGCCTGAAGGTGACGCTGCCCGCCGACCGGCCCTGCGACTACTCCTATGTGCTGAAGATTACCGGGCTGAAGATGAATGCGCCGGGGCCGGCGGTGCCTGCGGTGATGGCCGATCTGCGGTAGCGCCAAGACAAATACGGAGATTCTGGCTGCGCCAGAATGACGACGGGGTGGTAGGGCAGCGACGGGGTGAAGGGCAGCGGTGATGGCCGATCTGCGCTAAGAATTGCAGCGCGCAGAAAAAATGGCCCCTCGGGTGAGGGGCCAAGCTGCACTGATTCTCTCTGGTTGGAGAGTCGGTTGCGGCCGGGGTGGGTCCGGGACCGCGAAGCTTATGGGCGGGAGCGAGGCGCGCGCCGTGGGGCGGGCGGCCGGGGTCTAGAAGGAGACCTCGTACGCGAGTTGCGGTGGACGCACGAAGTGGACCGGTGACCACTCGAACAGGAAGCCGCCTTCGAACTGACTCTCGTCGTATAGGCTGGGGAACTCGACGTCGTCTCCGTGCATCAGCGCGGCGACCATGACCCGGGCCAGGCTGGCAGGCATGATCCTGCTGAAGACCAGCTCGAACTGACCGCAGTTGTTGCTGTACCATTCGTGGGTCTGCGCGGGGGAAGCGGCGGTAAAACTGACGCCCTTGAGCTTGCCCTTGAAGTTGCCCGCGGAGTGAAGCAACGGTGTCGCCGAGATTCTGTAGCTTCCTGCCATGGCCGTGACATCCCATTCCTGGAATCCCACATCTACAAATCGTCCGGTGTGAGACTCTCCGATTGATCAGCAAAGACAGGCTAGCGCGGGTGTCGGAGTTCTTGCTGTGATGCACGTCACGATGGAGTAGTGTCGCAAGTACCACGAAAGCTGCAGAGGGGTTCGCATCTGATCGGAGCGAGGTTAGCAGGAGGCCCAGGGCCTTGGGCTACCAGCCCGCTGCTACTCCGAAAGGCAGCGACTGAGATTCTGACTCTGCGAGTCAGAATGACGATTCCTGATACAGGTGCCGTTATTTCCGACGCACTACGCTAGCGCGAATAGTGGCCTTCGCCGGCCGAGAGCGGACGCACGAAGTGAACCGGCGACCACTCGTACACGAAGCCGCGGTCGAACTGGTCTTCGGTGTAGAGGCCGCGGAACTCGGCCCGTTCGCCTTCCATCAGCGCGGCGACGATAACCCTGGCGCGGCTGCGCGACATGAGCCTGGTGAAGGCGTCCTCAAATTGGCCGCAGTTGATGGTGAACCACTCACGGGTGTTGTTTGCGGAGGTGACGGTGAAGGTGACACCGCTGAGCCGTCCCTTGTGCGCGCCTTCGGTGAAGAGCAATGGTGCTGCCGAGATTTTGTAGGTATCTGCCATAAGTGCTCCGGACGACAGTGGGATCGAGCAACGAAGTCAGGCTAGCTGCGGGCGAAGAAGCTTAGCTGTGATCTGCGTCACTGGCCGTCCGTGAAGGGCTAACACCTTCGTGGGAGCGGCGGGATTGGGGTAGCGGGTCAGTTTGAAGAAACCCGACCTCAGGGGCTGAAGCCCTTTCAATCGATGAGTTGCTTACGGCACGGCTGAAGCCGTGCCCTTAACGAGATCGAATCAAACTGACCCATTACCGGGATTGGGTGCGCTTGCGCGGGCACCGCGAAACTTGATAGCGTTTTGCATCGCTTCTCCCCGGCGGCCGCACAACCCAGCAGCACACAGGAGAGACCCATGGCCCAGGTACGTTTACTTGTCGGAACGCGCAAGGGTGCGTTCCTGCTGAGCGCGGACGGCGCGCGCAAGAACTGGAAGATCGACGGCCCGCACTTTGCCGGCTGGGAGATCTACCATCTGAAAGGCTCGCCGGCGGACCCGAACCGCATCTACGCGTCGCAGTCGACGAGCTGGTCGGGGCAGGTGATTGAGCGCTCGGACGATGGCGGCGCGACCTGGAACGTGGTGGGCAACAAGTTCGCGTACGACGGCGTTGCCGGCACCCACATGTGGTACGACGGCACGCCGCACCCGTGGGAGTTCAAGCGGGTGTGGCACCTGGAGCCATCGCTGACCAATCCGGACGAGGTGTTGGCCGGGGTGGAGGACGCCGGGCTATTTCAATCGACCGACGGCGGGCAGAACTGGACGGAGCTGTCGGGCCTGCGTACGCATACCACCGGCTCGGCGTGGCAGCCGGGGGCGGGCGGGCTGTGCCTGCACACCATCATCCTGGACCCGACGAATCCCAAGCGAATTGTCATCGCTATTTCGGCGGCGGGGGCGTTCCGCACCGACGACGGCGGCGCCACGTGGAAGCCGATCAACCGAGGGCTGGTCTCGAAGTACATCCCCGACCCGACGGCCGAGGTCGGCCACTGCGTGCACCATATTGCCGCGCATCCCTCGCGGCCCGGTACGCTGTTTATGCAGAAGCACTGGGACGTGATGCGTTCCGACGACGCGGGCGATAACTGGCACGAGGTGAGCGGCAACCTGCCGACGGATTTCGGCTTCGTCATCGACGTGCATGCGCATGAACCGGAGACGCTGTACGTGGTGCCGATCAAGAGCGACGCGGAACACTTTGTGCCGGACGGCAAGCTGCGGGTCTTCCGCAGCCGGACGGGAGGGAACGACTGGGAGCCGCTGACGAAAGGGCTGCCGCAGCAGGATTGCTACGTGAATGTGCTGCGCGACGCGATGGCGGTGGACCGGCTGGATGCGTGCGGGGTGTACTTCGGCACCAGCGGCGGGCAGGTGTATGCGTCGGCGGATGCGGGCGATAGCTGGAAGGCGATCGTGCACGATCTGCCGCCGGTGCTGTCAGTGGAAGTGCAGACGCTGGCCTAAACGCTCTATGCTTGAGAGGTGCATGCGGATTGGCGCCTGCCGGTTCGGGGCAGTTTATGGAGGAACCATGAGCATCAGATTCACCGCCGGCGTCGGGATGATGACGCTGGCGATTGCGGCCGGTATGGCCGCCGCGCCAGGGATGGCGCAAACGCAGCAGGACCGCTTGCAGCCGTACTTCGCGGTGCGCACGATTGAGAACCAGGACAGGTTCGGCAAGACGCTATCGGCGTCATATTCGCTGGAAGAGCGGGACTCGAGCGGCCGGAGGTTGACGGCGCACCTGGATTCGCCGGTCCTCGGCAGCAAGCTGACCCAGGCCACCGTCTGGGACCCGGTGAAGGTGAGGATGATCACGATCAACTACGTGGCTCGAACGGCCACAGTGACGCAGTTTCCGCCGGGGGCCGTGGACAAGATGCTGCCCGCAAACAAGCCGTTTGCCACGGACGATCCCAACCGCAGCGACATGGGCGGCAAGATGCTGAATGACTTCCAGGTACACGGCTATACGTGGACCACCAATGATCCGAGCTTAAGCGCGGATGGAGTTGCGAGTGGAGTTGCGCGCGCAGGCGCAGCGTCGACGTCGACGTTCAGTCCGACAGCGTATCCGGTGACCTATGAGTGGTGGTGGTCGCCGGTGCTGCGGCTGTTTCTGCTGACGACGGCGCGCGACGGCAACGGAAACCAGCAGATCGTTCGCTACGACCAGATCACGGTGAAGGAGCCGACGGCGGAGGATTTCGCCATCCCCGCGGGGTTTCAGGTGCGGACCACTCAGGCGCCGGGAACCGTCCGCTAGGCTGTGCCCGCCACGCGAATCCTACGCAAACGCGTCAAGCAGCACTGCGCTCGCGGGGGCGACCTGAATCTCGAGCCCTTTGTCCGGGGCCGGTTGTCCGCCTTCGATGAGGCTCCGTTCCGCCAGTGAAGGGATGTGCCCAACGGTGTGCTGGGCCTTCTCATTCCAGGTCACATCGGTCGAGGTGAGGGACGCAGCCGTGAGCGATCGGTACGAGGCGCGGCGAAACCCGGCAATGCTTGCATTCAATATCCGCATCGGATCCTTGTTGATGATGGCGACGATGGTTCGCCCGTCGGGGAACTTTGCGGCGTAGGCGGTGGCGTTTGCCGGGCCGGGATCGAAGTCGTGGGGGATGATGGTGGCGCCGGCAAACTGCTGGGCGAAGCGCATGCCGAAGGAGACGGGTTCGGCGACAAACTGGCCGTCGACGTCGGCGATGGGCGTATAAAACGGGCGCGGGTGGGGCTCGTTCGGATTGGCCAACAGTTCCTCGCCCGGCAGCATGCCGCCCAGCCCGGTCGCAATCATTTTGGCTTCGCCGCCGTGCAGGTTCACGCCTGCGTAGCCCAGGGAGGCGAGCTTCAGCAGGTAGTCGGCTGCCCAGAGCGACGCGGCGAAGACATCCGACAAGCCGGGCTTGCCGCCGCGATAGCAGGTGTTGCCTTCGGTCATTCGGTACAGGACGGTGCGGCGCTCGCCCTCGCTGAGACGTGCGGCGGCGGCATGGATGTCGGTGTAGAGTTTGTCGACGTGCGGGTCCGGGTGCAGCAGGTTGTCGATGGTGGCCTTGGGATTCGACGGCGGTCCGGTGAAGTAGTAGTGGTGGGTCAGCGCGGCGACGTAGGGGCGATCGGGCTCGGGTAACGCCAGCAGCCGGTTTACCACTACCGCGTACCACTCCGGATTGCCTGCGGTGTCAGGCAGCCCAAACTTCGCCTCCGGCACGCGTTTGCGGATGGCGTTGGCGAATCGCAGCCACTCGTCGAAGTAAGTATCGGCATTCCAGGTTTTGGGGTCGCGGATGGTCGAGCCAAAGCGGTCGGCTTCGTTGCCCACCTGAAAGTATTCGAGCTTGGCGCCGAGTGCCTTCGCGACGAAGACGGCCTCGTCGGCGGCGATCTCCGGCGTGCTGGTACCGAAGTTGATGCCGTAGAGGCAGGTCCATCCGGTGGCGTCGAGGAAGGCGCGCAGGTTGCGCACGGCGTCGGGGGTGACGTCGTAGATGAGGTCGGGCGGCGGGTCGCCCACTTTGTAGGGGCGCTTGGCGCGCGGCGGCGGCACGGCGTCGGGCGTGGGCTTCCAGAACCCGTAGTCGGAGGTGTTGCCTCCGAGGCGCAGTACACCGTTGAGCGCGAGGGCGCGGAACTGCGCGACCAGGCCGGTGTTGGCGGGGGCAAAGAAGGTCGGGTCGGAGAGTTGCTGCGTCTCATACGAAAGGCCGACGAAGTTGTGCGGAATCGCGGGGCCGGCCTGGTCCGGGTGCAACGCCAGCGTCGCGGTCTGCAGCACGGGGCCTTCCGGCGCGGGTAGGCGCGCGAGTTGCGGCGCGGGGCTCGACGGGCTGGGGCCGCGGGGGATGGGGAAGTTCTGTGCGAAGCTCTTCCAGCTTGCCGCGGTGGCGGCACTGGCGACAAGAAACCGTCTGCGGTCCATCCTGCTCATGCGGAGAAGGATAGGTCAACCAAGGGGCGGGCACAAGGTTCGCGGTTCGAGCGTGATACTTCTAGAGACGGAGAGATCGCGATGCCACAGATTCGGGTTGAACTTCCGGCGCACCTGCGAACGCTAGGCCGCATTTCCGGCCACGAGGTGACGCTGGACGTGGCCGCGCCGCCCACGGTGCGCGGTGCGCTGGATGCGCTGGAGGCCGCGTACCCGATGCTGCTGGGGACGGTGCGCGACCAGGTGACGCTGGAGCGGCGGGCGTTTCTGCGCTTCTTTGCGTGCCAGCAGGACATCTCGTTCGATTCACCCGACGCGCCGCTGCCCGCTGCGGTGGTGGATGGGCGCGAGCCGCTGATAATTCTGGGGGCAGTAGCGGGTGGTTAGAGGCGAGAGCGCTGGCGGCTAGCTTTCGATTAGCGAAGATCGGGGGGCTAGCGAAGATCCAGCGGCGTGAACACGCCATCCTTCGAGAGCGCCAATTCAATCGGCCTGCTAGCGCAAACGCGATTGGCGTTGAAGAGGCGGGCCCTCGTCCCCAACTGGAGGAGTGTCGAACCAGTGTCTAGCGGTGTTGCCTGTCATAGAGTCTCCTCGCGTTGCGGGATGCTGGATTATCGTCGCACCGGTAACCGGGGAAGAAAATGCCCTGGAAGTATCAGCCGCCGATGCGACGCGCGTCACGGCGCGGTGAGGGGAGTGAACGCAATTTGCTCACGGCATAGACCGCGCTCGCCCGTCTGCGATACTGGGAGAGGTTCAGGCCCAAGGAGCTTCAATGCTGACGCGCAGGCGGTTTGCGCAACTTGGTGCGATGACGTCGGCGGCGATGGCGCTGAGCGGCGGCGATGGGTTGCTGCGCGCGCAAATGAGAATGCCTGCTGGCCAGCCGATGCCGCCATCGGCGCCGGCGATTCCCGCGAATGCTGCTGCCGCCGACTTCACGCTGGACATTGCGCCGTATGTGCTGGAGGTGTCGCCGAAACATCGGTATCCCACCATCGCTTACAGCGGCCAGGTTCCGGGGCCGCTGCTGCGGATGAAGCAGGGGCGCGAGATCACCGTCGACATCCATAACCATTCGGCGGAGCCCGACATCGTGCACTGGCATGGGCTGTTTTTGCCCGTGGCAACCGACGGCGCGATGGAAGAAGGCTCGCCGATGATTGCGCCCGGCGGGGCTACGCGCATCACGTTCACGCCCGATCCAGCGGGCTTCCGCTGGTTCCACACGCATACGTTCGCGGGCAACGATATGCGCAAGGCGCAATATGGAGGCCAGCATGGATTCCTGCTGATCGAGCCCGCTGAGAATCCGGCGCGCTACGATCGCGAGGTCTTTCTGGCGCTGCATGACTGGGGCGGGCGGGAGATGCCCTCCGGTGACGGCTCGGCCATGCCGGACTACGAGGTTGCGACGATCAACGGCAAGATGCTCGGCTTCGGCGAGCCGGTGCGGGTGAAGCAGGGCGAGCGGGTGATGATGCACGTGCTGAACTCCAGCCCGACCGAGGTTCACTGGGTCGCGCTGGCGGGGCATGCGTTCCAGGTGGTTGCGCTGGATGGAAATGATTTGCCGCAGCCGCGCACGGTGCCAATGCTGCGGCTGTGTCCGGCGGAACGCGTCTCCGCGATCGTGGAGATGAATGCGCCGGGGGTATGGGTGCTGGGCGAGGTGCGCAAGCATGTCTACGCCATGGGCATGGGGATTGTGGTTGAGTACGCGAATGCAACCGGCGCGCCGAAGTGGATTCAACCGGAAGATTTGGTGTGGGACTATGCGCAGTTCGCGGAGCCGGAGCGGTCTACGTTGCACGCCGGTGCAATGCGCGAACTCCGCGGCGCTATCGAGATCCCGCTCACGTTCGACTCGAAGTTCGAGGGCCATGGCAATCCGGAGGTGTGGCGGATCAACGGCAAGTCCTATCCGGACGTGGAATCGCCGCCGTTGCGCACGGATCAACGCTATCGCCTGGTGATGAAGAATCTGAGCACGGACGATCATCCCATCCATCTGCATCGGCATACTTTTGAGGTTACAAATGTGGGCAGCACGGCGATGCGAGGACTGATGAAGGACGTGCTGCTGATTCCCGCGGGCAAGACGTCGGCGGTAGAGTTCAGCGCAGATCATCCCGGCAATACGCTGTTCCATTGCCACCAGCAGGACCACATGGACCGGGGTTTCATGATGGTGTTTCGCTATGCCTAGAGGATGGCGGCCGGCGCATGCCGCTTCCACCCGTATACTTTCAGCGAGACAGCCCCGGGAAGATCTTTGATCAGGGAGGGCCATGCCAATCGCAGTTCGCAAGGCGAAGACGAAGAAGCTCGAGGTCCCCATACAAAGCGGGCCATCGCGACTGGTGTGGCACCGGTTGAACCTGGCGCTGGTGATCCTGGCACTGGTGTATGCATTCCTCTCCGGCTTGCATACGGTCTTCGATCCGGATATGGGATGGCACATGGCCACTGGCCGCTGGGTGGTGCAGCATCATGCGATCCCCAGCACGGACGTGCTCTCCTACACGTCAGCTGGAGCGGAGTGGCTGTATCCGCCCTTCGCCGGCGTTCTGTTCTATGGCATCTTCAGCGCCTGGGGGTACCCGGGCTTGACCTGGTTCTGCACGCTGGTCCTAATCGCGACGGTCGCCTGCCTTTTGCGCAGCCCTTCCCGGGAGGACAGCGGCTTTGCCGCGGCATTGGCAATTCTGGCCGTGCCCCGCTTAGCGGTGCGGGCCAACCCACGCGCCGATCTGTTTACGCCGCTGTTTTTTGCGGTCTTCCTGGTCCTGCTATGGAGCTTTCACCAGAGCGACTCGGACGATCAGGCGGTGATGCGCCGGGAGCGCGTGCGGCTGTGGATATTGCCTCTGTCGATGCTGCTATGGGTCAATCTTCACCCTGGGTTCGTCGCCGGCCTCGGCCTGATCGGCGCTTATCTTCTGATCGAAGGGCTGGACCTTTTCTTTCCGGAGCGGCGCCACGGGGTGCAGCAGCGCTTGCGGCTGGCCTGGCCGGCGTTGGCAGCTACGGTTTGCGCAACTCTCATCAATCCGTATGGCCCCAGAGTTTTCAAAGCTTCGCTTCTCTTAGGTGGACTGGAGAAGGCCAATCAGCGGCCCGGTTTTTTTATTGGGGAATTGAAGCCCGTAGCGCTGTCCACTTTCAGCCTGGCTCAGCTCGTGGATTGGCGGCGAAGTCCAGACAACTTTTGGTGGCTGGCATTGGCCGCAGTAGTGGTTGTCGCGCTGGCACTCTGGCGGAGTCAATTAGGAGCAGCTTTCCTGTTGGCTGCGGCCCTATACGCTTCGATGCAGCATCAGCGTTACAACTGCTTATTTGCGATCGTTCTGGTCGTGGTAGGCGCCACCATCCTGGCTGAAGTTCTGCAAAACCGAGCGCAAGGAGGCGCAAAGGCTGCCGCCATGGGATCACGGCTTTGGAGCGTGCTGGGGGCGGTTGCGGCCGGCGTTCTGTTCCTGGTGACCTGCGTGTATATCGCCGACCTTATCTCCAGCCACCGGTATTTCGCGGAAGGCGTCCCCATGCGGTTTGGCGTTGGGGAGTCCTGGTGGTTCCCGGAAAACGCCGCCGATTTTGTCGCGCGCGAGCAGCTTCCAGGAAATATTTTTCAGGTTTACAATCTGGGCGGGTTTACCGCGTGGCGGCTTGGTCCGGCATACGGAGATTTTATCGATGGGCGCAACCTGGCGCCCGCGGTGTTGGTTGAGGAGCAAGAGTTCCTGTCGTCGCCCCCCGACTCCGCGTTGTGGAAGGCAGAGGCGGACCGGCGAAACATCAATTTTCTGTTTTTTTCGCTGGCCCGACTCTCCCCTGGAGGCACCCCCGATCTGCAGTCGTTGTGCCAGAGCAAGGAGTGGAGGCCGGTCTATCTGGATGACGTTTCCATGGTTCTGCTGCGCAATCGCAGCGAGAACCGCCGATGGATCGATCGGTACGAGGTCGATTGCCAAACTCATACGTTCACGCCACCGTTCGGCGCATCCCACCTGGAATTAGCCAGCTTCTATGCCAACGTTGGAGACATTCTGCTGCGGCTCGGCCGTCTAAGCGAGGCCCGCGAGGCCCTGCGTCACGCCGTAGCACTTTCTCCCGAAGACCCGAGCGTCCATTTCGCGCTGGGCAAGCTCTTTGAGACCCAGCAACAGCCTCAGCTAGCGGAACAGGAATACAAGGCCACTCTGTCATTGGGCGGAGAATCTGAGTCTATTTGGCGCCGCCTGGGCGAGCTTTACTACTCCGACCGCCGCTATGCCGAGGCCAGGGCGGCAATCGCGACCGCGGCGCGGTTCGCCGTGATACCGGCCAGCGAGTACAGTATGCTGGGTTTAATCGATCTGCGTCTCCGGCAACCTGAACAAGCTCTGAGCGACTATGCCAAGGCCGAAACCGTTGGCGAACGTTACTGGCGGGGCCGCGAGGACCAGCAATCGGAGTTATTTGGGCAAATCGCCGATGGTCGAGCCGGTGCGTACGCTCAATTGGGCGATCTGCAGCGGGCGATCAAATTCGAGCAACTTGCGACACAAAGAGCGCCAGAGAACGCGGACCGATGGAAGACGCTCGGCGATCTGTACGACAAAAGCGGGCAGGCGCAACTGGCGGCGCAGGCGCGCGCACGGGCGGCTGCCCTGGCCAAGTAATCGTTTCGAAGACGGGCTGCTGCGGGAATCCGCGGCGCCCAGGCGGCCACGACCCTAGTATCATCTCGCTATCCCTATGCCGATGGTTCGGTCGATTCTGACTCTTGCTGTACTTGCCCTCGCCGCCGCATCCTGCGCGCGGGCGCAGGGGAATTACGAGATCCAGGTGTACGGCGCGGACACGGTCGAGCCGAAGAACCTGATGGTCGAGCTGCACTCAAACTTCACGCCCGAGGGCCAGAAGTACGTCATCGACGGCGTGTATCCAACCAACCACCAGGAGCACGAGACGCTGGAACTGACCGAGGGTTTGACCAGTTGGTCGGAGATTGGGTTTTATGTTTTCACCAGCGAGCAGGCGGGCCACGGCGTGCAATGGGTGGGCGACCACCTGCGCCCGCGCGTGAGGGTGCCCGATAGCTGGCACTGGCCGGTGGGCGTGAGCCTGTCGACCGAGGTGGGCTACCAGCGCGCGGTGTATTCGCCCGACACGTGGACGTGGGAGATTCGGCCGATCGTCGACTACACCAAGGGCCGGTGGTACTTCGCCGTCAACCCCGCACTGGAGCGCACGTGGCATGGGCCGGATGTGGCGCAGGGGATCGGATTTTCACCGGGGGCGACGTTTACGTATGACGTCAGCAAGGAGGTCAACCTGGGGTTGGAATACTACGCGGACTACTGCCGCATCACGTCGCCCTGCGAACTGCACGAGCAGCAGCAGCAGATTTTCGCGGTGACGAATTTGAACGTGTCGCCGAAGTGGGAGATCAATATCGGCGTGGGCCTGGGGCCGACGGCGGCAACGGACCATTTGATTGTGAAGGGGATTCTGGGACGGCGCTTCGACTGGGGACATCACTCCGCCGTAGACTGATGGGCATGCAGCGCCATCGAACTCTCGCGGCCTCTACTCTTCTGATTCTGTCCCTCGGCGTTCCGTGCCTCGCGCAATCCGGCTTCGTCTCGCTTGACCGGCCGGCCGCATCCAGTGACTTCCCCATCGTTGCAAGCGGTCGTGCAACAGCGATTCTTGTTGATCCGAATAGTCCTGAGACAGTGCGGGTTGCGGCGGAGGCGTTTGCATCCGACGTTGAGAAAGTCACTGGCGTGAAGCCGCGCCTGCTGACCTCGCTGGCGGGGCCGCTGCCTGCGGACTTGATCCTGGTTGGGGAGTTGAGCAAGTCGCCGGAGATCGACGCGCTTGTTTCCAAACGCAAGCTTGACGCATCCGCGGCCGCGGGCAAGTGGGAGGCGGCGGTTACGACGGTGGTCGCGTCGCCGATGTCGGGTGTGCACCGCGCGCTGGTGATTGCCGGATCGGACCGGCGGGGCGCGGCGTATGCGCTGTTCCAGATTTCGCGGGAGATGGGCGTGTCGCCGTGGATATGGTGGGCGGATGTGCCGGTCGCGCACCACACGGCTATCTATATACATGCGGGAATGCATGTGCAGCCGCCGCCGTCGGTCGAGTATCGCGGGATTTTTCTGAACGATGAGGACTGGGGGCTGCGTCCGTGGGCGGCGAAGAAGATGGACCCTACAATGGACAACGGCAACGGGAACATTGGGCCGCACACATACGAGAAGATCTTCGAGCTGCTGCTGCGGCTTCATGCGAATTCGCTGTGGCCGGCCATGCATCCTGGGTCGCTGGCGTTCAATGCGGTGCCGGAGAATGCGAAGCTCGCCGACAAGTGGGGTATCGTGATGGGGTCATCGCATTCTGAAGCGCTGCTGCGCAACAACGTGGGCGAGTGGAACGAGGCCGCTCCGCCGGCGGGCGACGGCCCGTGGAACTACCAGACCAACGCGGGGGCGATGGACGCCTACTGGGACAAGCGGCTCGCGCAGAACGGCAAGTACGAAAACTTCTACACCGTGGGCCTGCGCGGCCTGCACGACTCGGGGCTGGAGGCGACGGGCTCGCCGTTGGTGAAGGCAAAGCTGGTCGAAGACGCGATGACAGCCCAGCGCAAACTGCTGGCCACGCGCGTGAATCCCGATGTCGCGAAGATTCCGCAGGTCATCTGGCTATATAAGGAGAGCCTCGATCTCTACCGCGCCGGCATGAAGGTCCCCGACGACGTGACGCTGGGCTGGACCGACGACAACTACGGCTACATCCGCGAGC
>CAZAXI010000112.1:0-15000 GCA_964489045.1 uncultured Granulicella sp.
GGATGATGCTGGCCACGCAGAATCCAATGAACAAGTAATAGCCGGGCAGGATCTTTGAAGCATTGGTCGGGATCAGCACTTGTTGGACGTTCGGCACGGTGCGCAAGCCGTCGAATGCGCTGCCGATGACGCCATTGAACGCGACAAAGGCCATGAAGATGGCCAGGACCATGACGTCGGCCATGGACCACTTGGATAGCTCGAAGGCCAGCAGCTTGACGAAGCGGTTGGTGCGCAAGAGCGCCGGCCGGAAGAGACTCGCCGCGAGCGCCAGCATCTTCAGCGTCGGGAAGACCACGCTGAACAGGATCACCAGCACGCCAACCACCGTCATCTCTGGCCGGCCCATGTGGATCAGTGTCTGAAACACCTCAAACACGGTCTTGCTGCGGTAGTACAGCGACTGGTCGCGAAACTCGATGGGCGTGCCGAGCAGGGTTGCGTCAATTTTTGTGACGCGAACTTCCACCTCCAGCATGGGGCTGAGCACGCCGCCGGCCAGCATCGCAAGGCAAAACAACATCAGCACCACAACGGCGCCTCGCGACAGCGCCGGCCTGCCGGCCATCAACAGGATGAATCCCAGCGCCGCCGATGCCAGCACCGTGAGATAGTAGCGATTCAACTTCGTGTCCACTTCCGCGATCTTGTTGCCAAGGGTCTGCTCGCAAGTGACGCCGTTCGAGCACCCATAGTGCGTCAGGATGGCGTTATAAGTGGTCATGTCCGTGGTGCTGAACGTGTTCGCGGCCGCATTGGCCATCACGCCGCGAATGGAGTCCCTGAAGCTCTTTTGCGTTCCCTGATTCACTAGTTGCGCCATCACCACGTCGGTATATTCAGGCACCTGAGGACGCAGCGATTCGATCATCTTGCTCACCAGCACACCTTGGAGGCCGCTGGGCTTGTCTGCATCCATCTTGTCCAGAAGCGCGTTCAGCGCCCGTTGAACCTGGGGCCGGAGACTCTTGCTCTGTCCCTTGAGATCGAGCTTGTCGACTTGCGCGTTGAGCATCGGGCCGATGAGGTTGCGCCATTGGTCGGCGCTCAGGATTCCGTAACGCACGTTTGTGATTTCGGCCAAATCGGTACGGATGAGACGGCGCGCGGCCAGGCCATCAACAGTCTTCCAACTGAACCAGATGGCCGGCAAGAGCAGAATCACGGCCGCAGCTAAGCGGAAATCGAGCGAACGCGAATGCTTGCCCGGCGTCGGATCCATCGGTGTATTCGCGATATCCATGGTGGTGATAACCAGTATAAAACCGGTTCGGGCCGTGAAGAATTCAATCGCGACTAGTCGTTTGGCGCGGTTCCCGGCCGTGCTCCTGAGATTTTTTCTACACTGGCCGACTTATCGGGAGAAACATCCCAACTCGATTCTCGTCACCCTCCGGGTTGGAGCCACTCGCAGGATTTCGTCCCGGCTTTCGGAGCGCACCAACTGATTCGAGCTGCTGTTTATGCATTAGCCCTTGTATTTCGTAAGTTCCCCGTTATGAAATTGACAAAGGTCGTACTCCAACTTAAACCAGTCCTCGCGCTCACCTATGGCGGCACGGAATTGAACCCCAATCGTATATACGCCGTTTTGGCTCTTTCGAGATAAGCCTATGCGTTTTACGTGATATAGGCGTATCATCTTCCCCACAGCTTCCCGAGTTCGGGCCCCCCTTGACATAAGAACCGCGCCTTGCCGTCTTGCATGGAGCGTGTCATGCCGCACAATTCACGTTCCCTCTTCGTTCGCCCCGCGAGCCTCTATCCCGGCCTGCTTCTGCTGTGTGTCTGCGCGCCTGCGCCAGGACAGTCCGGCAACGTGGTGATAACGGCCAACACAACCTGGGCCGCCGGGACCTACAGCTTGACGAGCCTCACCGTACAGGGCGGCGCGGTTCTCACGGTCGGCGGCGGCTCGACCATCTCAGTGACCGGAGCGATTCTGGTCACCGCCAGCTCCAACATCGTGCTCAAGTCGGCTAACAACACCGCACAGGTAAATGGAGTGTGGGCCGGCGTGGGCGGGACCATCAGCGCCGCTTCGCTGCAGGTCGACTCCGGCAGTTCCATTAATGCGGACGCACAGGGTTACGTGGGTTCGGCCGGTCCTGGGGCCGGCAGTCAGGGAATTGCAGACGGCGGCAGTTACGGCGGAGTCGGGGGTGGGGAGGCGGTCAATATGATCTACGGGTCGCCCTCGGCTCCCGTGGACCTCGGCTCGGGTGGTAACTGCTTTCTTTGTTCCGGGGGGCAGGGGGGTGGAGCTATCCAGCTGATCGTAAGTGGAATGCTGACAGACAACGGCGTCATCTCGGCGAACGGCCAGTCAGTCTCAATTGGGGATGGCGGCGGATCTGGCGGATCAGTCTATGTAACGACCGGAACCCTCGCCGGTGCCGGTGTTTTCACTGCAAACGGTGGCTCCAACTCAAGCACCAATGGGGCAGGCAACGGCGGCGGCGGTGGACGTATCGCCGTCTACTTCAACAGCGCAACTAACTTTACCGGGTTGTCCAACTCGATAGCTGCAGGCGGCAGTTCGGCCGAAGGAATCGCAGGCACAAACGGCACAGTCGCCTTCGTCGATACGTCAGTCACCAACGACAACCTCGACATCTATCAAGAT
This sequence comes from uncultured Granulicella sp., assembly GCA_964489045.1. Taxonomy (GTDB): domain Bacteria; phylum Acidobacteriota; class Terriglobia; order Terriglobales; family Acidobacteriaceae; genus Edaphobacter. The sequence goes on from CAZAXI010000112.1 coordinate 2,627, forward strand.
TTCATGATCGTCGCGAATTCCGCCATTACTTATAACTCGATCAACGTCCGCAACGGAGCGACATTGACCATCGGTGGCGGCTCAACCGTGAACGTGACGGGCGGCGTCCTGGTGACCGGCAACTCGTCCATCGTTCTGCAGTCCATCAACAACTCAGCGCAGGTGAACAACACATGGCAGGGTGTCGGCGCAACCCTGAATGCAGCCACAGTGCAGGTGGATCCCGGCAGCTCCATCAACGCGGACGGACAGGGCTACGTCGCAGTGACCGGGCCGGGCGGCGGAGTACAAGGCAACTCGGAGGGCGCCAGCTACGGAGGGGTCGGCGGCGGCGAGGCAGCTTCGACCATCTACGGTTCGGCAAGCGTTCCCGTCGCGCTTGGCTCCGGTGGCGGGCAGTACCAAGCTCCCGGCGGCCCGGGAGGCGGCGCGGTTACGCTCGTGGTCAGCGGCGCGCTCATCAATAACGGCATCATCTCTGCCGAAGGCGGCGCCGCCTCAGGCTTTGGTGGCGGAGGATCGGGAGGATCGGTCTACGTCACCGCCGGAAACCTAAGTGGCGCAGGCACCTTCAATGCTGATGGGGGCAGCAATAATACTCCATACGGCGGAGGAGGCGGCGGAGGGCGCATCGCCGTCTACTACGCCAGCCAGACGAACTACACCGGCTTCGCTACATCGACGGCTAACGGTGGAACGACGCCGACCGGTGCCTCTCCCGGCCCAGGGACAGTCGGCACTGTGGTCTTCTTCGACACCTCCACGACCAACCCCAACCTCAACGTCTACCAGAACTACGTCATCCCCTCCAGCACGTCCGTCCAATACAACACGCTCACCGTCGCCAATGGCGCAACCCTCACCGTCGGCGGCGGATCTCAGGTTGCGGTCGCACAGGCCATGCACGTCACGGGCACGGTCATCGCCCAGTCGATCAACAACACGGCAGAGGTAAACGGCGTATGGGCCGGACAAGGCGTAAGCTTCACGGCCGGCAGCCTGCTGGTGGACGCCGGTGCCTCCATCAACGCAGACAGCCAGGGCTATGCCGTGCTGGAGGGCCCGGGCGGCGGACGCGCCGGGGATACTGCCGGCGGCAGCTATGGCGGTGCCGGCGGTGGGCGACAAGTAACCACCACCTACGGGTCGGCACCGACTCCAGTCGACCTCGGCTCCGGCGGAGCACACTATCAGAACACTGGCGGCGCGGGCGGCGGCGCGATCCAAATCACCGTGAGCGGCACCCTGACTAACAATGGCATCATCTCAGCCAACGGCCAGGTCGCATCTGGCTTTTCCGGCGGCGGCGCCGGCGGATCGATCTATGTCACAACCGCGACCCTCGCAGGCACGGGAACGTTTGACGCGAACGGCGGCAACAACGCCACGCCATATGGCGGAGGCGGAGGCGGTGGGCGGGTCGCAGTGTACTCGGCAAGCGCGGCGAACTTCACCGGGTTTACGGCGTCGACGGCGAATGGCGGAACGACGCCCGCCGGTGCATCACCAGGACCAGGGTCGGTTGGGACGGTCGCGTTCTTCGATACATCGGTTCCGAACTCGAACGTGAGCATTTACCAGAATTACGTCATCCCGGCCAGCACCAATGTGCAGTACAACAGCTTCACCGTTAACAATGGTGCGACGGTGACTGTTGGTGGCGGGTCTCAGGTGGTGGTGACAGGAACTCTCCACGTCACCGGCACGATGACGGCGCAGTCGATCAACAACGCCGGGCAGGTGAACGGCCAGTGGGTTGGGCAGGGAGTGAAGATCATTGCCGGAACGGCGGTGATTGATCCGGGCGCATCGATTAATGCCGATGGACAGGGGTATCTGACGACCGTGGGCCCTGGGAGTGTCCCCAACGCCATCGGGAACAACCTGGGAGGCAGTTACGGCGGTGAAGGCGGAGGCCAATCCATCCCCACGACTTATGGGTCGGCGAGCAATCCGATTGATCTTGGGTCCGGCGGCGGCATTTCGTATGGGGGAGGCGGCGGGTCAGGAGGCGGAGCGATCCAACTGGATGTCATTGGCACGCTGACGAATAACGGAACGATTTCTGCCAATGGCACCGATGTGACCCTGGATGTGGGGGGAGGTTCGGGTGGATCGCTGGATATTGCGGCCAACACGATTGCGGGGACGGGAACGCTGACCGTCACTGGGGGAAGCAACCTCAATAACAATGGCGGAGGAGGTGGAGGTGGAGGCGGACGCATCGCCGTCTACTACATCAACAACGCCGGATTCAATCTGGCCAACGCGACGGCAAACGGCGGGGTGGGCAGTCCGTCGGGGTCGGCGGGAACGGTGACTCTGAGCAACTCGAGCGTGACTGAATGGATTGCGCCGACAGAGTCTGTGGTGCATGGGGTGGCTTCGCTCGAGTGGTTCACGGACAACGGCAGCGCAACGGCAGTTACCATCGCCGGTCCGCAGACGCAAACGATCGCGACTGGAAGCGGAGCCTTCACGAACAGCACGTGGGACACGACGCAGGTTCCGGATGGCGCATACCAGTTGGTGCTCTCGGTATTGAACAGCTCCAACCAGGTCGTCCAGCAGGTCGATAAGAGCGTCGTCGTGAACAACTCCGTCGCATGGCACTCGGGCACACTTAGCAGCAGCCAGACGTGGTCTGGACCTCAGACTCAGGCGCTCGACGGCGACGTCATTGTGCCGGCCGGAGTCACTCTGACCATCGCTCCTGGAACCGTCGTCAAGGCCCTACCGGGCGCGCAGATCATCGTCCAAAGCGGTGGCACCCTGATCGCCACCGGCAACGCCGGCGCCGCAGTCACGTTCACCGCTTTCGATGACTCGACCATCGGCGGCGACACCGACTTCAATCAGGGTGTCAGCCTGCCCGTCCCGGGCGAGTGGAACGGCATCGGCGTCTCCACCGGCGGCACCTTTACATCCAACACCAATACCGTCATCCTGTATGCGCAGACCAGTCTCTCCGGAACGCTTGCGAACAACACCACGCTGACCAGCACCCAGGTGTACACCATCATCGGCACGCTGGTGGTCCCATCCGGCGTCACGCTGAACATCCTGCCGGGCGCGGTGGTCAAGTTCGAACTCGGAGCCGGCATGGATGTGCAACCCGGCGCGACGCTGACCGCCAACGGCACGCTCGCACAGCCCATCTACTTCACCTCCATCAACGACAGCTCTGTCGGTGGCGACACCGCCGGCAATGGCGGAGCGGTCGCTCCCGCGCCGGGCGATTGGGATTCCATCATCCTCGACGGCGCCACGGTCTCGCTGCAACACGTGCAGGTGCAGTATGGCGGAGGCCCGGTCACCACCGGCTCCCAGACCGGCATGATCGAGACCACCGAGAGCGCCAACGTCACCATCACCGACAGCATCCTTGCGTACTCGTTCGCCATCGGAATCCAAACCGCCTACCCCAACGGCGGGGGCGATACGGTGACCGTCACCGACAGCACCTTCTACGGCAACGAAGACCGCGCCATCAATGCATATCCGGGCTCGACCGTCCACGTCGTCAACGACACCTTCGACGGCAACTCCGCCGGCGTCATGTCCCACGGAGGCACAGTCGATGTCGAGAACTCGGTCATCAGCAACAGCATCAGCACCGGGTTCGGAGGAATAGCCTTCTGCTGCGGAGGAAGCTTCGCTGCGTTGGAAAACAACGACGTCTACACCACCGTGACGGGCGCCTCCAACTACACCGGCATGTCCAATCCCACGGGCACCAACGGCAACATCTCCGCCGATCCCGTCTACATGAACGGCACACTGCACGACTACCGCCCCACCTACGGCTCGCCGCTCATCGATGCCGCCAACGGTACCGTCCCCAACTATCCGTTGACCGATGCCTTCGGACTGGCGCGCTACAACGACCCGCTAGTCACCACCAAGACCGGCACGCCAGACGCCAACGGCAACTACCCGGATATCGGCGCGCTCGAGTTCGTCCAGACCGCCCCCTCGAACCTCGACCTCACTGTCGCCAACGTGCAGGGTCCACCCACCGCGACTGTGGGTACGCAGGTGCAAGTCTCGTGGACCGTCACCAACATCGGCTCCGGCACCGTATACGGTCCATGGCACGACGCGGTGTATCTGGTCAGCGACCCCGACACCAATCCGGTCGAGACCTACGCCGGGATCGCGTTGGAGGGTGTAGGAGCCGTACTGGGTCCGGGCGCCGGTTACAACGCCACCGCGACCGTTACCGTCCCGGGCGCGGTTGTCGGCAGCCATCGTTGGGAGGTAAAAACCAACGTCCTGGGCGAAATATTCGAGGGCGCCAACACCAACAACAATACCGGCGTCTCGCTCAATCCGGTCATCATCGACCTGACGCAACTCGTACCCGGAGCCGGCCCGATCGCTGGATCGTTCCCCGGCACCGGCCAGTCCAGCTTCTACAAGGTCATCCCCAACGCCTCGCTGGCCACCAGGGTGCAGCTGGCACTCACCGCCGGCTCCAACGGCAGCGTCCAACTCTTTGTCGGCGGCGGATACATCCCCACGCCACAGCACTACGACTACCAGCAGGTGGAGTTCAACTCACCAACCGCCAGCGTCGTCATTCCTGCCGATTCCACGCAAATCTACTACGTCACGGCCTACGCGCAGACCATCCCCGTCAGCCCGGCCGGCTTCAACATCCAGGCATCTGCGATTACGTTCTCTCTTACCAGCGTCACGCCCAACACCGCCATCACCAACGGCAACGCCACGCTGACCTTCATCGGCGGCGGATTTACGGCCAACACCACCTTCAGGCTTGTGGGTTCCAGCGGAACGGCCTACGTGCCCATCAGCACCTTTCTCTCCGATTCCGGCCACGCCGATGTGACCTTCGCAATGACCAACCTCCCAGCTGACGTTTACGCTGCGGAGGCCATCAACGGCAGCACGGTAACGCTCGCCAATGCCCTTACCGTCACTGCGAACCAGTTTGGCGGCGGCTACGGCACCAACGGAATCAATGATGTGCAGGTGTCGCTGCAGACGCCCGAGGCATTCCGCACCGGATTCCCATCGATTGTGACGCTGAACTACCAAAACACCGCCAGCTATGACGTAGCCGCGCCGATGATCTACATCTCCGCCACCAACGCCACGCTCACGGAGCTTCCCGCTCCGTGCGCCAACTGCAGCAGCACCTTTGGCGTGCAGAACGGCAGCACTTTCGACTCCGGCCTGGTCCTCGGTATCAGCAACTCCGGCCCGGCGGGCATCCTTCCCGCTGGAGCCAGCGGCAGCATTCAGTTCCTTGCCACGCCCACTGCGGCGGGGACGGCAACCTTCTATGTCTCCGGTAGCGCCCAGAACCTTGTCGAAACCAGAGTGGAAATCACGAACGTCAACACGCAGTGCACAAGCTCCTACGGCTGTGTTCCGCAACCCGTCTTTCTTGGCGCCTACAGTACCGGCGTAGACTTCTGCAACTCGCTCGTCCCCCCGGGCTCCGACCCCAACGGAGCCACGCGAGCCTGCATGCAGCTGCTGAACAATATGGGATTCACCTATACCCCAGTCTCTTTTGACCCTCTTACGGGCGCCCTGGGGGGAATCGGTCAGATGATTCTTGGGTACTTGCCGTTTACCAACTTCAACAACCTGCTGGCGTCCGACGCCACCGCCCTGAGTGCCGGCGGCGACTATGAGTATGACGTGCAGAAGCTGATCGCCTACGAACTCCAGAAGGACGGCCTGGGCCAGTTCAACCAGCGCTACCACCAGGGCGCCTTCGGATTCGGCGCCAGTCACCCGTTCGATATAACCGTATCTTCCACCTATGTCGGCGGCGGTTTCCTCGTCCTCTACCCGGACGGATCACAGCGAGTCTTCCCAGTCCCGTCGCCGACCCAGCCAGGCACGTTCCTCGGCACACCGGGCGACTATGGCACCTTTACTGCGGAAACTGACGGCAGCTATCTGCTCACCGAACCCGACGGAACTCTGTATCACTTCCACGGCGGCCTCGGCGGTCTCGATTACATTCAGGATCGCGACGGCAATCGCACCACGCTCACGTATACCAACGGCAATATGACCTCGGCCACGGACGCCTTCGGCAACACCATTTCCTTCCAGTACGACTCGTACAACCACATCACGCAGTTTACGGATGCCGTAGGCCGCCACACCACCTTCACCTACGATACCGTTTCTGAAACTGTGAATTCCATCACCACTACCTACGAATTCCTCTTGACCAAGACCGACGCTACCGGCACCACCAACTACACGTGGAACGAAGGCAGCAGTTCGGGTATCGGATACATCGATGACAGTTGCGTGACCAGCTACTGCGGAGCCCCCATCGGCCTCGCCAGCATCGCCTACCCCGACGGCACCCACACCTACTACCAGTACGACGCAGCCGGCCGCCTGATTGGGCAGAGCAATGACAACGGAACCGGGGCCCTCAGCTACACCTATGGCAGTAATGGCACCGTCACGTCCAGCGACGCGCTCGGCAACGCGACCCAAACAGTCCCCAACGTCCTCGGCCTGCCGTTGCAAATCACCGATCAGCTTGGCAACCAGGCGCAGATGCGTTACGACGCTGAGAATAAGCTCACCACCGCCATCGGCGCCAAGGGCGACTCGACGGCCATCGGCCACGACAGCATGGGAAACATAGCAAGCCTTACCTCGCCCACCGGCAATGTCACCAGCGTGAGCTACGGCCCATACCAGAGCTTGCAGTCCATCACCGATCCCAACGGCAATACCAGTGGCTATGTCTATAACAGCAATTACGACGCAACCACACAAACCACTCCGAACGGCACTGCCGTCAGGCGCACCTTCGATTCCCACGGGCGCCCGCTGACGGTGACCAACCGCCGCGGCAATACTACCACTTACACCTACGGCTCCAACGGGCTCATCGCGACAAAGGCCTACCAGAACGGCACGAACTACACCTACACCTACGACAACCACAACAACCTGATTTCCTCCACTTCGCCGGCCGGCGTGACCAACCTCACGTACGACTCCGCGGATCGCATTACCAGAATGACCAACCCCAACGGGAGCTTCGTTAAGTACTCCTATAACACCAACGGACAACGCTCCAGCCTGGTCACCTCGACCGGCTCAACAACCAACTACCTGTACGACTCCGCAGGCAGGCTCTCCGCTGTCACCAACGGCTCCGGAGCGAATGTTGTCTCGTACACCTACGACGCCAACAACCGAATCACCGGCAAGACCCTGGGCAACGGCGCAACCGCCGCCATGACGTACGACGGTAACGGCAACGTGCTTAGCGTCGTCAACAAAGCGCCGTCCAGCGCCATTATCAGCCAGTACAACTACACCTACGACACTGAGGACAACATCTCCACCATGACCGGTCCCAACGGGACCACTACCTATGGCCGCGACCTGAATGGACAGCTCACCTCGGTATCCACCCCCACCACACTTACTACTTACAACTACGACGCAGGCGGCAACCGCACCAGCGTGACCACAAATAACAGTACTGTGCCATTCGATACCAACAATCTCGACGAGATCACATCCATAGGCACCTCGACGAACCAGTACGACCAGGACGGCAACCTCACCTCATCCAACGGCACCAGCTTCACCTACGACGACGATGACCGCCTGACCAGCGTGTCTAACTCCTCGGGAACAACTTCCTATCAGTACGACGGGCTGGGGAACACGATCGCCAGTTCGCTGAACGGGACGACGACTGGCTATCTTGATGACGCCACGAGCAGGGAAGTTCTGGCCCAGTTCGACCCGACCAGTGGAGTCGCGGCGCAGCAATACACCTATGGCAACGGCTTGGCCAGCAGCACACAGAGCTCTGGCACCAGTTACTACCAGTATGACGGAACGGGCAACACGACGCAGATGACCAACTCCACCGGCACCGTCACCAACAGCTACTCCTACATGCCTTATGGCGAAACGTCGACGCAGTCCGCCAGCGTCCCCAATCAGTTCACCTACGACGGCCAGTCGGGTTCGCAGAACCTGGCCCCCAATGTCTACTCAGTGGATGGAAGCACCTACAACTCCAACACCGGTGGCTTCCAGCAGCCGCCATCCGCGGGCCTCACGAGTGGTCCGTCTACCTATCAGGTCGCGCAAAACAGTCCGCAGAGCACGACCAGCTCAAGCGGCGGCGGCATCGACTACGTTTCCTTTAGCATCGGCTTCATCGTCAACCTCGGAGTCCAGGTGAATGCTCACACAGGAGAGACCTTCTTTTCGGTGGGGGCAACGCCCGGCGGAGGCGTCAGCCTTTCCGGTGGATATCTGGCTCCAGACCCGAACCAAACTGACAGGGCCGCACAGACCAGCGACTTTCTCTCCGGGCTCAGCTACAACGCGGGCATTTACGCCGGCCTGGGCGGGGGCGTGACCGGGAACGGCACAGGAGACGCCGCAGTTGAATTTGGAATCGGCGCCGGGGGGCACGGTGGCAGCGCTAATTATGCCGTCAGTACCTATTCGCCAGGGGTACAGAATGCATTTACACGGTTGAATAACTTCACCGGCGGCTGGCTCTTCGGCACTTCGCCACAAGACATCTCCAACCCCAATCGTCCGCTCTCGACCAGTTGCCCGGGCTGCCCGCCGCCGCCGCCGAATCCCTGCGGATCCTGCATCTTCAACAAAGGCCCGGGACAGAACACACCCGTCCATGGAGCCATCGATCCCAACGGCAAGCTCACCTCGGGTTTTGGCAGTCCCGGCTATGTTCCGGCAGGCTCAGCCATCGTCTACACGGTCTACTTCGAGAATCAGCCCACCGCAACCGCACCGGCCCAGAAGGTCACGGTGACCGATCCGCTGGACAGCAATCTTGACTGGTCGACCGTGCAGTTCAACCAGATCGCCTTCAACAATGTCACGCTCGACGTGCCGTCCGGTGTCCAGACGTACACCACGCAGACTGCTGTGTCCAGCGATCCCAATCCGGTGAACGTATCGGCCGCGCTGAACCCATCCACCGGCGTCATCACGTGGACGATGCAGTCCGTCGACGCGACCACTGGCTCTGCCCCGGCAAATCCGCTGGCCGGCTTTCTGCCGCCCAACAATTCAGCCAACGCCGGTTCCGGCTACGTAACGTTCAGCGTGATGCCGAAGAAGACGCTCGCCAATGGCGCGACCATCAACAACCAAGCCAGCATCGTCTTCGACGCCAACGCTCCCATCGCGACCAACTCCGTGACCAACACGGTCGACTCGTCCTCGCCGACCAGCGCAATCAATCCTCTGCCTGCGACCACCACATCGACTGCGATCAACGTAAGCTGGTCCGGCAACGATCCCAGCGGCTCCGGTATTGCGAGTTACAACATCTACGAGGCCACGGACGGCGGCGCCTACTCGCTCTGGCTCTCCGCAACTACGCTGACCTCCTCCACCTACTCCAATGCGCTGGCCGGTCATACTTACTCGTTCTACAGCCTCGCGACCAACAATGTCGGAGCACCGCAACTCGTCCCCGCCACAGCACAGACCATCAGCGTCCTCTATCTCACCCCAACTGTAACGGTCACTCCTGCGGCATCGAGCATAACCACGACCCAGAGCCTTTCGGTTACGGTGACGGTCAGCGGTGGAAGTGGCAATCCGACACCGACCGGCTCGGTGACGCTGACCAGCGGCACTTATAGCTCCTCCGCAGTGACGATTAGCAGCGGCAGCGCAACGATCAATATTCCGGCCGGATCGTTGGCGATTGGCAATGAAACGCTAACGGCTGCCTACGCTCCCGACTTGGCTGGCTCCTACGTCTATGGCGGCTCGCTGGGAACGAGTGCAGTTACCGTAGTCGGCGGGTCTGTGACAACGACGTTGACGCTGGGCGCAACGCCGCAGAGCAGTAGTTATGGCCAGCAGGTTATGCTCAGCGCGACTCTGAACCCATATTCGAACCTGAGTAACAGCACCAATGGCGAGACGGTTACGTTCTACAACGGGGCTGCAAGCGTCGGAACAGGTACGCTTAGCAATGGCGTGGCCGCGCTGAGCGTGGCCGCACTGCCGGTGGGGACGAACAGCCTGAAGGCCGTCTACGCGGGAGACCTCACTTTTGCCACGAGCACTTCGAACACCCTCATCTATGCCGTTTCGTCCATAACTCCGACCATCGTATTTACCGTGGCCAACCAGACCTATGGAGCGGCGTCATTTACAGTGACCGCAACCTCTAACTCCTCCGGAGCGATCACATACTCCGTCGTCAGCGGGCCGGCAACCATCTCCGGATCCACCGTGACCCTGACCGGCGCAGGGACCGTAGTGCTACAGGCAAGCCAGGTTGCGGCGGGCAATTATGCGGCAGGCACGCAGACGGCGACGTTCACCGTTGCCGGACAAGCGCCAACCATCACCTTCACCGTACCCAACCATACCTATGGCGACGCTCCGTTCACGGTGTCGGCGACTTCAAATTCATCTGGGGTGATTAGCTACTCCGTTGTTAGCGGCCCTGCCACTGTTTCCGGCTCGACGGTCACGTTGACGGGTGCTGGTACGGTGGTGGTGCAGGCAAGCCAAGCGGCGTCGGGTGGCTACACATCTGGTGCAAAGACGGCGACGTTTGTGGTGGCAACAGGATCTCAGACCATCATCTTCACTGCGCCTGCGTCCCCCGTCAACTATGGGGTTGCGCCTATCTCGCTCTCGGCCAATGCCAGTTCCGGCCTTGCCGTAATGTTCAGCGTGCTCTCAGGGCCGGCATCGACCAATGGCAGCATTCTCACCGTCACCGGGGCAGGAACAGTTGTGGTTGCAGCCGATCAAGCAGGCAACACCAACTATGCCGCCGCCGCTGAGGTGACACACTCGATCATGGTCAACAAGGCAACGCCGACAGCGGGGCTGACCGCATCGCCGAACCCGGTCCTAGTGCAGAATACTGTAACGCTTACAGCTACAATTGCTTCTACGGCCGGTACGCCGACTGGTTCCGTGGTCTTCTCCGACGGCGGCACGGCGATTGGCACGGCTAACCTGACTGGCGGCGTCGCGACCATGACCGTCGCGATGCTGACAACCGGATCGCACTCCATCACCGCAGCGTATGGAGGCGACAGTAACTTCAACTCAGTGTCCAGCACTGCCGTTAGCGAGACTGTAGAGGACTTCACCCTGACGACGGGAGGAAGTGGTTCCTCGCAGACGGTTCAACCGGGCGGCACAGCAAACTACACGCTACCAATGAGTCCATCCGGGGGAACAACATTTCCTGCGGCGGTGAGTTTTTCAGCCTCCGGTGTACCGGCAGGATTTACGGCAACATTCAATCCATCTTCGCTTTCTGCGGGAAGCCCCGCTACGAACGTCACGCTGATGATTCAGGTTCCTGTGACTGCCATGCTAGAGAAGAGCGGACAACCTGGAAAAGGCCTGCCGCTGGTGGCGCTCGGGATCCTGGCACTGCCCTTCGTAGCCGGGATCAAGAGGTCAGGCAATGGATTGCGGCGGCTTACCGTCATCGTCTTGATCGTGATTGGCATTGGCGGCTTGTCCGCACTGACAGGTTGTGGCGGAGGCGGTGGAAGCAGCAGCAGCGGCGGTGGTGGCAACCAGCCGCAAACGTACAACATCACCGTGACCGCTACTTCCGGCATGCTTTCACATGCAACCACTGTTACCCTGATCGTGCAGTAGACGATTCAGTACTGAGCGCCGATCTGGTGCACGGGCTGATTATTCATGAAACAGAACCTACGAAAGGCATCTTCTGTTTCACGAACGGCCATTTCCCGAGCAGGTGGCTGACGTTCCGCACCGTGCCGCACCTACAAACGACCGCAAGCGTCCCCAAACTGCCGCCCGTAGTATAGGTGGATTGATCCCGAGCACCGGATTCAGCTTTTGCGATTGGCTTATGTTGTGACCTTACCGGTTACATCCTCAGACCGTTTTCTACCCCCGCCGGCCCCTCGTTTTCGCCCCCGCCGCCGCCCATCATCTGGCAGCCCACAGCAGTCCTGGGCGGAAGTTCCCAGCCTGCTGTCACTCGCCGGGTTTGCTCCTTCATCCGGCCCCGGAATCCCCTCCAAGAGAGGGTCACTGGAGGCTCGGAAACAGTCGAAATCGCCACCTCAGGCTGACGGTTCGGCACAAGGTCTCCTTGAGAAGAGGCACCCCCTTTCGGAGCGCACTCCCTGTGGTGGGCTGAGGCAAACTGCTCTTTTCTCCGCACTTGACTTTGTCAATTGAGAGGATGAAGTCGTCTCTGCCACGAAGCCGCGGCTTCTGGAATCGGCCCCTGTACTCTGGCGTGCGGCGTGGGTTATCGTGACTGGATCAAGCCTATCTCTGTCCCTGGAGGATGTATGAACCGGCGCGACTTCACCAAGTTGTCCACTTTGGCC
>CAZAXI010000113.1:0-14910 GCA_964489045.1 uncultured Granulicella sp.
AGGCGTAGGGGATGCGGTCCATGCCGCCGACGGGCTGGAACATGGTGGCCTGCATCTCGAACTGCTCTTCGAAGAGGATGCCGTCCCAGAAGTTGGCGTCGAGCAGGGTGTGCATGTCGATGGGCTGGCTAAGCGTACCGGTCTCGTCGCCGGCGCCGGGCTGCCTGCTGTAGCCGGCGTCTTCGCTGCCACGATATTTGCCGGCGTTGTCCAGCGAGCCGTAAAGCGAGAGGAAGCTGAGCATGCGGTCGCGATCGTCGGCGGTGATGTCCTGGTCGAGCGCACCGTTGCGGATGCACTTGGCGAGGAGCTCGCTGACGTGTCCGCGAGTGTCGTTGACGACCTGGCGCTGCACCATGGGCTTGCCGCCGTTGACGGCATCGTTTTGCAGGAGGGAGGAGCGGCTGGTGTTGACTTCGACCTGGAGCTCGACGCCGAGCTTGCGGCAGTAGCCGAGCATGTTGCGGTGGATGGAAGGCAGTCGCGCGGGGCCGACGTTCTGATAGTTGCCGGGATCGAAGGTGCAGTGCTGGGTGCTGCCGTCGAGGAAGGTGATGGTGTCGCCGCCGCGGACGGTCCAGTTGCGGCCGCCGGGCCGGGAGCGCGCTTCGAGCACGGTGCAGTCGAAGCCGAGGGCTTTGAGTTCATAGGCGGCGACGAGGCCGGAGATGCCGCCGCCCAGGATGACGACTTTGACGCCATTGCCGGCGTTGGGAGGGACGGCGAGGGAAAACTTCTCCTGCGCGACGGCGGGCAGCAGGCCGAGAGACTGCATGGTGAGGAAGGCGGCGCTGAAGCCTCCGGCCTGGCCGACACGGAGGAGAAAGTCTCGACGGGAGAGAGCCATGGGTCACCTCGTTTGCCTGAAGTGGGTGTGGAGGTTCTATTGTGCCATGGGTTTCGGAGGGCTATGCGGCTTTGGGCGAGTTGCGAGTGAAGGATTTTAGGGTGGGGAGGGATTTGATGGCTTTGCCGGACTTCTGCTGGGCAAGGCGGATTTCGTAGAGGCCCTGCAGGTTGAGCCAGAACTCGGCGCTGATGCCGAAGAAGTGGGCGAGGCGCAGTGCGGTGTCTCCGGTAATGGAACGGCGGCCGTTGAGTATCTGGGTGACGCGGTTGGTGGGGACGCCGATCTGGCGTGAGAAGGCTGCGGCGCTAAGGTTGAGTTCGGTTAGTTCTACTGCGAGATGCTCGCCAGGGTGGATGGGATGGGTCACGGGGTGGCTCTGTGCACGGCTTAGATTGTAAGTTGTAATGTCTACTGTATCAACGGCGATTCAAAGCCCGAAAGCACATTGAGCAACTTTAGCAACCTAATGCCAAGCCAGATCGAAACCGTGAATTCCGTGCCGTCATTCTTTCTTTGTTCGGCAAGGATCTGAAGCGGGTGTACGGCGTTACGAAAACTCCGCAGCTTATGCATCAAATCGTGGTTCCTCTTCGCGTCCCAAGTATCTTCGATCAGGCTACGGTCGAATTCGTGATCCAACCTTTCAAAGATGAGATCGCATAGTAGATTGTCGACATCCTTATGAACGCCTGACGTCCTGAGTAGTTTGAGTTCGTCAATCAGCTGTATCAACTCTGCAAGATGAAACAATGGCACCTTGGGATTTATCCGCTCTCCTTGGCGATTCTTATCGCTCAAAACCTTTGCCCACATTTTCGTCTTTGATGCGGCGCTTCCATGCTGCAACGCCAGTGCGAGCAGCAACGATTCCATAATCGAGCTAAGGAGCATATTGGTGCTGAGTGGGCAGGCGTACTTTCTAACTTTGTTGAGTTCGTCGATGTACCTCGACACGACTCGAAAAAGTTTGCTGCGTTCCTCAAGATACTCGCCGCTGAGACATGCGTACTCGACGCCGCGGTGCATCGCTTCTAATTGTTTTGCGAAGACGAGTTCAGCTTTAGGGTCTCTTTCCAGTTTGCGGCTGCGCACGGCGACCTCCTCACATTCAGTTTTTCTCGCTTGTCTAACCTTCAGCCAGTGTTGCGGAGGCCGGCGGAGATGCCGTTGATGGTGGCGGTGATGGCGCGGTCGAGATCGGCGGAGGGTTCCGCGCCGGATTTGCTGGCGGCGCGCTTGCGGCGGAGGAGTTCGACCTGGATGAGGGACATGGGGTCGACGTAGGGATTGCGCAGGCGGATGGAGTGCTCGAGGACGGTGTTGGTCTGGAGCAGCGTGGACTGGCCGAGGACGGCGAGGACCATGCGCTGGGTGAGCTCGAACTCGGCGAGCAGCACCGAAAAGACGCGGTCGCGGAGGGCCTTGTCTTCGACCAGGTCGGCGTAGAGACGGGCGACGGAGAAGTCGGCCTTGGCGAGACCCATCTCGACGTTGCGGATGATGTCGATGAAAAGAGGGAAGCCCCGGGCCATGGCCTGGAGCTGGGCGAGGTTGGCGGCTTCGCGGGTTCGGGGTTCGAGGTTCGAGGTTCGAGGTTCGGTGGCCGGCGAAGGGGTGGCAGCCGGGGTTTCCTCCTCCGTGTCGGCCGCTGGAAACGGTGGTACGAGAGGGAAGGGTGAAATGCTGGGGTGCATCGCTTCGCCGAAGATGATGTCCTGAAAAGGGTGAGAGGGTTGCGGCGCTTCGGACGGAATGCGGGGATCCTTCGACTCCGCGCTCCGGGCTGCGCTCAGGATGACGGCGTCGGGAGTGCGGTTGGCGGGGATGTTGGTCTGGATGAAGTGCTGGAGGGCGTGGCCAACGCCGAAGTAGGCGGGGACGACGTGGCGGGACTGCATCCAGCCAAAGACCCAGGGGATGGCGCGGAGGTCTTCCATGCTGCGCTTGCGGACGGCACTGGCGTCGGTGCGCCTGGCCGGGCGGGAGCCGATGCGGGCGTGTTCGAGCTCGGCGACGGGCGAGGCCTGCTCGAAATAGGTGAAGGTGTCGGGGTCTTCGGCGATGTGTTTGCGGTAGAAGGCGTAGGAGGTTTCGGAGATCTGGTCGAGGGCGGATTCCCATTCGGGGAGGATTTCGCCGGTCAAATGCGGGACGTAGCTTGGCGGCACGGTCGAAGAGGACGAAATACCGAGATTCTGACCCGCCGCTTCGCTCTGGGCCAGAATGACGCTTCCTTTTTCCTTCTCTGCGCTTCCCTTTTCCTTCCCGACGCCGCCATTTTTCTCTTCAAACTCTTTGTGCTGGAGGATGGCGTCGGGGCGGGCGAGGGCGTCGAGGGAGGCGGCGATCATCAGCTCGAGGTTGCGCTCGGCGAGAATGACATCGGAGTACTTCCAGTTGAGGACTTCGCCCTGCTCGGTGATGCGGAGTTCGCCGGAGAAGCTGTCCATGGGCTGGGCGAAGATGGCGCGGTGGGTGGGACCGCCGCCACGACCCACGGTGCCGCCGCGACCGTGGAAGAGGCGGAGGGTGACGCCGCACTCCTGGGCGACCTGGTGGAGAGCACGGTGGGCCTTCCAGATTTCCCATGTGGAGGTGATCATTCCGCCATCCTTGTTGGAGTCCGAGTAGCCGAGCATGACCTCTTGTTGAAAGCCCCAGGATTCGAGCAGCGGCTTGTAGGCGGCTGAGGTCCAGAGGTGGCGCATGATGGCGGGTGCGTTGCGCAGGTCTTCGATGGACTCGAAGAGCGGGACGGGCTGGAGGCCGGGGTCGGAGTCGTTGGGGTCGGTGGAGGCGGGATTCAAGCTACCTTCGACGCGGACGCCGCCGAGACGCGCGAGCCAGATGACGTTGAGCACGTCTTCGGCGGAGGTGGCGCCACTGATGACGTAGCGCGGGAGGGATTCAGGTACGTAGGTGCGCTTCAGCTCGGCTATGGCGCGGAAGGTCGCGAGAACTTCGGTGGTTTGTGGGGTGAGGGCGGGCGGGAGCTGGAGGTCGTCCCCCACCTTAGCACCCAAAATCGGGTGCGAAGATGGGGCACCCACATTCTGAGAGATCTCGGCGACGGCGGCGGCGTGGACGCGCGCGTGCTGGCGGATGTCCAGCGTCTGCAGGTGCAGGCCATAGGTTCGGACCTCGAGCAGCAGCGGATCGATGAGCATGAAGGCGAGGCGGCGGCCCCGGTTGCGCATAAGACTGGAACGGATGACGCTGAGGTCGCTGAGGAGTTCGGCGGCGCGGGTGTAGGGCTTGAGCGCGGGCTCAGCGGGCAGCGGCACGGAGATGTGCGGAGGGCCGCCAAGCCGGATCATGATGCAACTGACGAGCAGGCGGACAGACTCGTAGGGGAAGCGGTTTTCGAGTTCGGTCTGGCCGGCGGATCGGAGCTGATGGAGGTAGCTTTCCGTCAACTGCGTGAGCTCGGGCGAGACGGCGACGATGCGGGTGGAGCTGGCGAGCTGGTCGAAGAGGTTCTGGAGCCGGCGGCGGTAGTGGGTGTAGAGAAGGTCGCGGGCGATGGCGAGCGCCTGGCGCGTGACCTCGGGGGTGACGAAGGGATTGCCGTCGCGGTCGCCGCCGATCCAGGAGCCGAAGCTGATGAGCTGAGGCAGTTCGGCGAGGGCGGGTTCGATGTTGTATTCGGTGGCAAGCGCGGAGGCGACTTCGGAGTAGAGCTCGGGCAGCGTATCGAAGATGGAGGACTCGTAGTAGTCGAGGGCCATGCGGATCTCGTCGCGCACGGAGGGGCGGGCCTGGCGGACCTCGTCGGTCTGCCAGAGGGCGGTGATTTCGGCGATGACGTTTTGCTGGAGGCTGTCGAGTTCGGCTTCGGGGACGGGGATGCGGTCGAGCTGCTCGAGCAGGTCGGAGATGCGGCGGCGCTTGAACATGACCGAGCGGCGCGCGACCTCAGTAGGGTGCGCGGTGAATACGGGCGAGATGCAGATGCGCTCGAGCAGGGCGCGGGCCTGGTCGGCGCCGATACCGGCGAGCTTCATTTGGCGAAGCGCTCCGCGTAACGACCCGCGCTGAGGTTCGGCCTGCGGATCGAGCTGGCTGGAGAGGCGGCGGCGTTTGCGGTGGTTGGTCTCGGCCAGATTGATGAGCTCGAAGTAGAAGGCGAAGGCGCGGGCGAGCTGGTAGGCGGAAGCCTCGCTGAGAGCCTCGACGCGGCGCAGCGCGTGCTGGAGTGGGTCGGCGGCGGGTGTGGGGCGGGGCGCTTTCCCCACCTTGGCGCTCAAGGTCGAGCGCGAAGATGGGGCACCCGCGCCGGTTGGGCCGGCGGAAGCGGGGAAATCGGATTCGCGGTGGGCAATGGCGGTCTGGCGAAGCTCTTCGACAGCTTCGAAGATGGGCACGCCCGCCTGCTCGCGCAGGACCTCGCCCAGCAGCATGCCGAGCGAACGGACGTCGCGGCGCAGCGGCGCTTCCTTGAGCTCGCCGGTGGGCGCTTGAAGTTCGGCCAGACGCTGCGGCCAGTTGGGAGGAGACCAGAGGGATGGCATTAGAGCCATTATGCACTGGCGAGGCTGAGGAACGCCGCCATCTCATGCACTGCTGCGCGGCTACGCGATGGATGGGATGGCGGCTGGATGGTGCGGCAAAGTGACTAAGGAACCATACAGGTCATGTACTGGGTCTTGATGGTGGAGCTGTCTGCAAACATCTTGACGAAGGCATCCCAGCCTGCCTGATCGGGGCGAGGGCCTGTCGGGCGCTGGGGCGACATGATGTGGGTGGTGATGGCCTGGGTCTCCGAGGTAGTCCAGGCCTTGGTGGTTGGATCCTGCTCCAGGATGCGCATGACGCCGATCTTGTCGGACGTGCCCGCCGCCTCATACCAGGCCTTCTGCGCGGCGACGGCCTTGAGGAACTGGTCCATCATGCCGGGTTTGATGTCGGAGAGGCGGACGACGTTAAGTTTTCCATCGCACGGAATTGGCGCTGCTGCGGGGGCCTGTTGTGCTGCGGCCGGCGTAGGGCAAAATGCCGGGTTGAGGGATGTGCTGAAGACAGTAAGGGCGAGCAACAGGCGGGAAAGGCGCATGGCGATGTCTCCTATGCGGAGACATTACCACGCAGCGGGCGTGGCCGACCAGTTTGGGCCGGCCAATTTACTACATGACGAGGGCGAGTTTTTCGAGTTCTTCCTGCATCGACTGGAGGGAGCAGCGGACTCGCTCGATGCGGGAGGCTGCGCCGCGCGCGGCGTGATTGGAGACGCCGTATCCGCGCACGTTGAGGAAGGAGCTGATCAACTCCGCTGCCTGCCAGGAATCCAGACCGGACTGCATGAGTTCCTCGCGCAGAGAGGAGAGATCGGTCAGGGTGAATTTTTCGGTAGTGCCGGCTGCTGCTGCGTAGTATTCCATGGCCCTCCTCCTTTCCGACTCAATCGCTCGTCATTCGGTTCGCCGGACCAGCTCTGCGATCTCCCTGCGAATACCTTGAAAGCTTAGACGCGAATTGCTTCGGCAAGTTGCTAGCATCCTCGTCGATTCGTGCGCAATTGCGCTATGTCACTTTCGTCACAACTCTGTCACTTTCGTGTCATCGAAGGTTACGTACATTGATTATCGGAAAGTTCCGTGCGGGGGATGACTGGGGCGGGGTGGACCGGACGGGGTTGCAAACAAAGGCAGAGGCGTTCCAGGTTCGAGGTTCGAGGTTCAAGGGCGCGGTACCATGGGAGCGGGATGAAGAGCATGGCGAAGATTCTGAGTGGGATTGAGATAGCGGCGGAGATCAAGGCGGAGGTTGCCGCGGAGGCGCGCGCGCTGACGATAGCGGGCGTGACGCCGGGACTGACGGTGGTGTTGGTGGGCCATATGGCTGCGTCGGAGATTTATGTGCGCAGCAAGGTGAAGGCGTCGGCGGAACTGGGTATCCGCAGCGAAATGCTGACGCCGCCGGAGAGCGTGACCACGGAGGAAATGCTGACGCTGATCGCGGACCTGAATGCGCGCGACGAGGTGGATGGGATCCTGATTCAACTGCCGCTGCCGAAGCACGTGGATACGCGGCGGCTGCTGGAGGCGGTCGATCCGGAGAAGGACGTGGACGGCTTCCATCCGATCAATGCAGGGCGGCTCGAGAGCGGGCAGCCAGGGCTGAGGCCGTGCACGCCGGAGGGGATCATGGAGATACTGCGGCGCAGCGGGTTGCCGGTGGCGGGACAGCACGCGGTGGTGCTGGGACGGAGTGACATTGTGGGCAAGCCGGTGGCGATGCTGCTGCTGCACGCGAACGCGACGGTGACAGTGTGCCACTCGAAGACGGTGGACATTGGGCGTTATACGCGCGACGCCGATATCCTGGTGGCGGCGATCGGCAGGCCGGGATTCGTAACGGCGGAGATGGTGAAGCCGGGCGCGACGCTGATCGATGTGGGGATCAACCGGGTGACGGATGCGGCGGAGGTGGCGCGGTTCTTTCCCGGCGATCTGGAGCGCGCAGCGCAGTTTGCCAAGCGTGGATCGACGCTGGTGGGCGATATCGATCCGGCGGCGTTTGCGCTGGCCGGGGCGTACACGCCGGTACCCGGAGGCGTGGGTGCGCTGACCATCGCGATGCTGATGCACAACACGGTGAAGGCGGCGAAGGCGCGGCGCGGTCACGCGGCTGCGGGCGGGGCGTAGCGCGATGCTGCGGGTGGGCCTCACCGGCGGACTGGGCAGCGGCAAATCGACCGCGGCGCAGATGTTCGCGGCGAAGGGCGCACGGGTGTTTTCGGCGGACGAGATTGGGCGGGAGTTGATGCAGCCGGGACAGGCGGTGTATGCGCAGGTCATTGAGCGGTTTGGGCCCGGGGTGGTTACGGCAGACGGGGCTGGCGCTGAGGTGCTGGACCGGGCGGCGCTGGCACGGGCGGCGTTTGGGGAAGGGCGGATTGGGGAATTGGAGGCGATCGTGCATCCGGCGGTGATTGCGCGGCAGGCGCAGTTGATTGCAGAGGTGGAGGCACATGATCCGGATGCGGTGGCGATGGTGGAGTCGGCGCTGATCTTTGAAACCAAGTTCGGAGGCGAGGGGGGATGGCAGAAGCGCTTCGACGCGGTGATCTTCGTGAAGGCGCCAGAAGAGTTGCGGATTGTGCGGTTTGTGGAGCGCATGGCGGGCGGCAAGGTGCTGAGCGATGAGGCGCGCGCTGCGCTGGAAACCGAGGCGCGGCGAAGGCTTGTGAACCAGGTGGAAACGGAACGGAACGCGGCGCAGTGCCGGTACGTATTGACGAATGACGGCTCGCTGGAGGCGCTATGGGCGCAGGTTGATGTAGTGTGGCCGCAGTTGAAGCGGGCGGCGAAGACCTCGAGGGGCCTGTAGTGGCAAGGAGTTGAGTTCCCAGTGGCAGATGCAAACGAATAAGATTATTAATGAGCACCCGCTCCGCACGAGGGGTGGGCTTGAGGAAGCTTTGCGATGAAATTGCGACCGGTTCTGCTGGTAGTTCTATTGCTTGCGGGGTTCTATTACGCGACGACCCATCTGGCGTCGACGGGCGCGCTGGCTCCGTGGCTGGGTGCGCCGCGAGCGGCGGGCAACCCGGCGGGCAGCATTCAATCGGTGCGCGGCCCGAATGGCGCCTTCGATCTGACGGTGGCCGACGCGGCGCCGGCCTTCGACGACGAAGAGCAGCAGAATATTGCCGTCTACAAGAAGGTGCTGCCGAGCGTGGTGAACATTACGTCGACCGCGGTACGGTTCGATTGGTTCTATGGGCCGGTGCCGCAGACCGGGCAGGGCTCGGGGTTCGTCCTGAACAAGGAAGGGCTGATCCTGACCAATAACCACGTGATTGAGGGCTCGCAGCGCGGCGGCAGCGTGGAAGTGAAGCTCTCCGACAAGCACACGTACAAGGCGGCGGTGGTGACCGTGGACCGGGGGCACGACCTGGCGCTGCTGAAGATCGATGCGCCGAACCTGGTCCCGGTGACGCTGGCGGAGACCAGCACGGGCCTGATGGTGGGCCAGCGGGTGTATGCGATCGGCAATCCGTTTGGACTGTCGGGCACGATGACGCGCGGAATCATTTCGGCGATCCGGTCGGTGCGCGGCCCGGACAACAATTTTATCGAGGACGCAATCCAGACCGACGCGTCGGTGAACCCGGGCAACTCCGGCGGGCCGCTGCTGAACTCGCGCGGCGAGGTGATTGGGATTACGACGATGATCGCGTCGAATGGAGCGGACCAGTCGTCGGGGATCGGGTTCGCAATTCCGATCAACACAGCGAAGGCAGTGCTCGACGACTTTGCGAAGTACGGGCGGGTGCGGCGGCCTACGCTGGACATTGTGACCCTGCCGATTGGGCCCGAGATTGCTCAGCAGATCGGGCTGGCGGCGGATTATGGATTGCTGATTGAGAAAGTGCTGCCGGGCGGCGCGGCGGAAAAGGCCGGCCTGCACGGAGGCACTCAGCAGGCCTACGAAGGCAACACTCCGGTGATGCTGGGCGGCGACTTGATCGTGGTGTTTGACGGGCAGGAGGTTGCGAATCCGACGGACCTTTTGAGCGCGATGAATGCGCACCGCGCGGGCGATACGGTAACGATTACGGTGTTTCGCGGGCGGAAAAAGATGGACTTCAAGGTGACCCTGGGCGACGCCAAGGACCAGGCGCAAGGGCCGCAGATTTAGGGCAGTGATAAATTGTTGGTTGTCAGTTAGTGGTAGAACGGCTGGGGGCAGCGGTGCGACGGAAGGTGTCTGGCGCGGTTCTCGGTGCGGCGATGGTGGTCTTCTGCTTGACGGCATGGCCGTTGGCGAGGGCGCATCTACAGGCGTTTGCGGTGATGCGCGAGGTAGCTGGAGAGCCGGTGCCGCGGTACGCACGGGTACTGACGGGCCCGGTCGAGACTCGAGATTCTAACTTCCAAATTGAGACGCCGGACGGGCCGCAGCAGGTGCGCGCGCGGCTGTATCTGCCCCAGGGCAAGCCGGATGCGCCGGCGCTGGTGATCTTCCACGGCGTGCATCATCTGGGCATTGAGGAGCCGCGGCTGGTGGGTTTTGCCAGGGCGATGGCAAGCTGCGGCATCCAGGTGCTGACGCCGGAGCTGCCGGACATCAAGGACTACCACGTAAGCCAGGACTCAGTGCGGATGATCGGCGAGTCGGTGCGGTGGTTTGCCAAAAAGACCGCGGGATCCGTGGGCGTAATGGGGCTGAGCTTTGCGGGCGGGCTGGCGCTGGTGGCGGCGGAGGACCCGCAGTATCAGCCGAACTTCAAGTTCGTGGTTGCGGTGGGATCGCAGGACTCGATGGCGCGGGTGACAAAGTACTACCAGACGGGCCGGGACGTGCGGCCGGACGGGACCATTGAGGTGCTGCCGGCGCATGAGTATGGGCCGCTGGTGATCGAGTACGAGTACCTGGAGGGTTTTCTGCCTGCGGCAGACCTGGAGCCGGTGCGGGCAGTACTGCGGGCGCATCTGTACGAGGACCCGAAGGGGGAGGCAGCGGCAATGGGGCTGCTGAATGACACCCAGAAGCAAGAGGTGACGGAACTGGAGAACGCTTCCCTGCCCGCCACCCGCGATAAGATCGCCGCGGCGATTGCCGGGCATGCCTACGAGTTTCCTGAGCTGTCGCCGGAGCGGGGACTGGGGACGTTAACGACGCCGGTGTACCTGCTGCATGGCGAGGCCGACAATGTGATCCCGGCGGCCGAGACGCTGTGGATGGCGAGCGAGTTGCCGCGCAACGACCTGAAGGCGATGCTGGTGAGCCCAGTGTTGTCGCACGTCAACGTGGAGATGGAGCCGGGAATGATGGAGGAGTGGCGGCTGGTGCGCTTCTTCGGGATGGTGATGCGCGCAGCGGAGTCGCCGGGCGGGAGGTAAGCGGGTGATGAAAAGGGCGGAATCAGCGAAAACATGTCCCAGGGGCTAAAGCCCAAATTGATTCTGTGCCCGTTATGTCGGGACTGAAGTCCCGGCCTATCTTAAGACCGAGTTTTTCAACAACCTCATGAGCCCGTCTGATCGGATGGGTGGCTTGGCCTCTAGTTCGCCTGGTTCTTACCGAAGTGGAAGCTGGGCCCGACGGAGTAGCGGAAGGTCCAACGGCCGTTGGCGAGGATGTCGTTGAACGGGTGGTTGTAGACGACGTCCATTTGCCCACGAATGCTGACGTGTTGGCTGAGGGCGAATTCGCCGCCACCGCCGGCGCCGTAGAAGCCGACATAGTCGAGCTTGTAGCCCGCGGGCGCAAGGGAGGCCACGACAGCCGACTGGAAAGTGTCGAGCGGATTCGGATGCGGCGTCGCGCGTTCGCGCAGGGCGCCGAGGGACGGCCGGACAAACAGTGTAAAGCGGGAAAAGTGCCGGTAGGCGAGCTGCGGGCCGAAGGCAAAAGTCTCGGTGAAGGCGTCGGTGGGGACGGTGAGTTGGTAGCCGGCCGGCAACTCGTGGGCTGCGATGAGTTCCTGCTCCTCGGCATTGATCTGGGCCTGAAGCGCCGCGGGCAGAAGATTGGTGGTGAGAATCTCCGAGCCCCAGCCAATACTGTAGTCGCCGCCGATGGAGTACCAGCGCTTGGGATTCATGCCGGCCTGCACGTGGATGCCGCTCTCGTTCAGGCCGAGGGCCGGGCTATTGATGTCCACGAACCCGATGTAGGCGTCGTAGCGGCCCACATAGCTCTGTTGGGCATTGGTTGAGCTGGGAAGAGACGCGAAAAAGACTGCCAAGGCGGCGACTGCGAAGCGGCGAACACGTGCGGTTTTCAATTGTTTGGCCCTTTGGAACTGAAGCGAATCGAGGGTTGCGATCTCGACCGCAGCCATTCCGCGCCAGCTTTGACAATGGCTAACAGTACCGGACTGCGGCGACGGTTGTCACTGAAAAACGGGCAATGGTCAAGTATGACCGTAACTGAAGAATTCCCGGATTGGGCCGGGGGCTTCTTGCTCAACTCGGCTCGCCGCCGCACAATGGGAGAGCGACTATGCCTTCCCTGATCACCTTGGCCGACATTCAAGCTGCCGCCGCCCGCATCTCCGGGGTTGCGGTGCGGACGGGGTTGTATCCGGTTGAGCCGGGGCGGTTGCGGGCTGCGGGAATTGGCGATCTGCCGTTTGAGCTGTACGTGAAGGCGGAGAGCGAGCAGCCGATTGGCAGCTTCAAGCTGAGGGGCGCGTACAACCGGGTTGCGCAACTGGCGCCGGACGAGCTAAAGCGCGGGGTGATTACGTATTCCAGCGGCAACCACGCGCAGGGCGTGGCATACGCGGCGCGGGCGCTGGGGTCGAAGGCGGTGATCGTGATGCCGGAGAACGCACCTGAGGTCAAGATCGAGGCGACCAGAGCGCTGGGCGCGGAGGTGGTGTTTGTGGGGCCGGCCAGTTCGGCGCGGAAGGCGAAGGCCGAAGAGTTGGCCGCGGCACATGGCTACACCATCATTCCGCCGTACGACGATCCGGCGATTATTGCCGGGCAGGGGACGTGCGGACTGGAGATTGTGGAGCAGCTCGGAATTATTGCGGGGGCGGCGGCGGGCGGCGCGGTGGTGCTGTCGCCGGTGTCGGGTGGCGGGCTGCTGAGCGGGATTGCGACGGCGGTGAAGCTGGCTGCGCCGGGCGCGGCGGTCGAGGTGTGGGGCGCGGAGCCGGAGCTGGGAGCGGATGCGAAAGAATCGTTCGACACCAGGACGCTGGTGGAATGGCCGGCGGCGAAGACGACCCGGACGATGTGCGACGGGCTGCGGACACAGTCGGTTGGGGTGCTGAACTTTGAGCACATCCTGCGGTTCGTCGATGGGATTGTGACGGTAAGCGAGGATGAGATCCTGGCGGCGATGCGGGTGATGCTGGCAGCCACCGGGTTGGTAGCAGAGCCGAGCGGCGCCGTGACGTTGGCAGCGGCGCTGTTTCATCATGGGGAACTTCCGCGCTGCGACCGGATGGTCGCGGTGTTGAGCGGCGGGAACATTGATCCGGAGATGCGGCGGGAGTTGGACGCAGGCACGGCGACGGTTGCTTCCGCATAGGTGCAAGTGGAGTCTAAAGCTAGTTGCTAGTTGCTAGTTGTCGATGGATGGGTGGTGGGTGCATGGTCATGGGACGCGAACGGATCAAGATTCGAGTGGTGGCGGCGCTGGCAGCAGTGCTGGTTTGCGGAACTGCGTGCGCGCAGAAGAAGCCGAAGGACAGCCGGTCGGGCTATGACCGGTCGGCACGGGCGACGGTGGTGCATCCGGCGATTGTGTACGCGGCGGCAGAGGACAACTCGGCGCACGTTACTGAGGTTGAACCCGGGCACGAGGTGGTGGTGACGGAACACAACGGCGCCTGGGTGAAGGTGTTCGCCAACACCGACATTCCCGATGAGCAGGCCGAGGACCAGAAGCCGGAGTTCAGCGCGGACGAGGAAGTTTCCCCGATGTCGGGATGGATCAAGGACAAGGGGCTGGTGACGCCGACGACGGTGAACGGCGATGCGGTCCTCTTTGGCACAGCGGCGAACTATGAAGAGCTGGCGATGGAGCCGCATGCGCCGAAGGACGCTGCCGAGGAGGCGCACCTGCTGTACCGGCGGGTGGTGGATTACTTCCCTAACTCGGCGCTGGCGCCGGAGGCGATGTTTCGCTCGGCGGACGTGCGCTGGCAGATCGACAAGGCCGACATCCGCACACTGCCCTCGGCGCACGAGCAGGAGGCGTATCTGCGGCCGCAGATCTACGAGGGCGAGTTGCAGAAGGTGATGAAGTTGTACCCGAATACGAAGTTTGCCGCGCTGGCCGCGTACGACCTGATCGACAACAAGCTGTGCGGCGACTGGCAGGGACTGCCCAAGTGCCCGGAGCTGGAGGCGGGACTGTACGAGCAATACGCGAACCGTTACCCGGACAGCCCCAAGGCCGCGGAGGCACTGTACGAGGCGACGTACCGCGAGGGGGTGCTGGTGGAGATGTACGTGGTCCAGGAGGAGAAGAAGCGGTCGGAGGCGGCTGCGGCGAATGTGCAGGGGTTGGCGAATGAGCTGAAGCAGCGGTATCCGGAGTCGGGTTTTGCCCCGCGGGCGGCGAGCATTGCGTATCGTGTGCAGCAGGAGATTCCCGTGTATGGGAATGATAGGGACTAGGGACTAGGTTCGAGGTTCGAGGGTGGCGCGAGGCTCTACGGGATGGGTAAAGAGCATCGGTATAACGTGACCGTAACGTGGACTGGAAATACCGGGACGGGGACGGCTGGCTATCGCAGCTACGAACGGGCGCATGAGATTTCGGCGGAGGGAAAGCCGGCGATTGGGGCTTCGTCCGATCCGGTGTTTCGCGGCGACCGGACGCGCTGGAATCCGGAGGAGTTGCTGGTGGCGGCGCTGTCCGGGTGCCATCAGCTTGCTTATCTGCATCTGTGCGTGGATGCGGGGATTGTGGTGGTGGAGTATGTGGACCACGCCGAGGGCTGGATGGCGGAGACGCCGGATGGGGCGGGGCAGTTTGTGCGCGTCGTGTTGCACCCGAAGGTGACGGTTGCAGCGGGGAGCGATGTGGCGAAGGCGCGCGAGCTGCATCACTTGGCGCACGCCAAGTGCTTTATTGCGCGGTCCGTGAACTTTCCGGTGGAGTGTGAGCCGGAGACTGATGCGGGCTGATGCGGTTGATTCCCTTCCCTGCTTTCCAATGGTTTCGTTTCTTCAAATGGTCATGAAGCGCCCTTAGAATAAGGGGATGCCAATTTATCAGGTTATTGTTCTGGCCATTGTGCAGGGACTCGCCGAGTTGCTGCCGGTTTCAAGCTCCGCCCACGTGGTTGTCGCCGAAAAGCTGATGAGGCTGGACCCATCGACGCCGCAGATGACGCTGCTGCTGGTGATGCTGCATACGGGGACGATGTTCGCGGTGATTGCGTACTTCTGGAAGCAGTGGATGCAGACGTACTTCGCGTCGGCGGATGCGTTCAAGCGGTTCCTGGTGCGGGTGATCTGGGCGACGGGCCTTACGCTGGCGCTGGGATATGCGCTGATGAAGGTGATCGAGCACACGCTGTTCAAAGGCGCGCCCAAAGCGCAGATCGAAGATTTGTTCGGGCGGCTGGATTTGGTGGCGCCGGC
>CAZAXI010000114.1:0-14712 GCA_964489045.1 uncultured Granulicella sp.
CAGTACGCCGAGCCGTGGAAGCACCGCATCCTGAACTCCACGCTGGCCGCCATCCGCAACTATCCCGACTTCCCCGAGGGCTCGCGGCGCTGGGATGAGCGCGTCTACCACCCGGATGCCGAGGGCAAGATCCGCCCGCTGGCCGAACTCTGGCGCCGCGGCAGCGCACCCGCGTTTGTGTCGGCAGTGGTTGGCCTGGTGCGGACGCTCGGCGCCGCCCCGGTGTCCAGCGGGTTGCGGCTCGCCTGGAACGACTCGGGCGCGATGCGGTCCGCTCTGGCGGATAAGTTCTAGAGTTTAGCGATCTGCGGTTGAACGCTCATTACCCGGCCGGGACCAGCGGTTGCCAGAGCTCGACCCGATTGCCTTCAGGGTCCGTGATCCAGGCGAAGCGGCCATAGTCGGCGTCATCGCGCTTGGGATCGATCGGGACCCCGGCGGCGGCGAGCTGCGTGAGCAGCGCGTCCAGGTCGTCGACCCGGTAGTTCACCATGCACGACTGCGGCCCGCTCCCGAAGTACTTGGTGTCTGCGGGGAACAGCGACCACGCCGTACTGCCAGTGGTGGCCGGGACTTCGTCCGACCACAGGAACTGCGCGCCGCCCCATTCGCTGAGCTGAATCCCGAGATGTTGGGCATACCACGCGCCCAGCGCTTTGGGGTCGCGGGCCCGCAGGAAGACGCCGCCGATGCCAGTGACGCGGGCCATGGCTAGAGTTTCTCCACGATCACCGCGGTGCCATACGCCAGCACCTCGGTCACGCCCTGCATCAGCTCATTGGCGTCGTAGCGCGCCATGATGACGGCGTTGGCGCCGTGTTCGGCGGCGTGGTCCATCATCATCACAAAAGCGTCCTGCCGGGTCTTCTCGCACAAGTCGGTGTAAAGGGTGATGTTGCCGCCAACCAGCGTCTGCAAACCGGCGCCCAGCGTGGCGAAAACATTGCGCGAGCGCACGATAATGCCGCGCACGACGCCCAGGCTGCGGACGATCTTGTAGCCGGGAAGCTCGAGCGCGGTGGTAACCATCGAGAAATCGAGGTTGACGGGGGGTTGTGGAGTGGTGTATCCGGACATGCGTTCTCCTTCGAAAACTGTCTGGTTCGCAAGCGATTGTACGCCCGCCGGGTTGAGGAATTTCCGGAAAAATTGTCAGTTGCCGGTAGCGAGCGAGCCGACCAGCGCGCTGACGGCGCCCGAGTCGATGGTGCTGGCGGCAAGCTCAATGGCGGCGCGGAAGGCTTCGTGGCGAAGGTTCGGCGAGGCCGGAACCGCACCGGCAGTGATCAGCACGGCCGCGGCGTTTAACAGGACAACATCGCGGCGAGGGCCGGTCTCGCCGGCGAAGATGGCGCGGAGAATTGCGGCGTTGGCGGCGGCATCCCCTCCGCGCAGCGATTCGAGGGGTGCGCTGCGCAGGCCCACCTGCTCCGGCGTCAGGGTGTCGAAGCTGATCGCGCCGCCGTACACCTCGGCCAACTGGGTGGGGCCGGAGATGGAAAGCTCGTCGAGCCCTTGTGCGGCCTGCGCGCCCGCGCTGCCGTGAACCACGAAGGCGTGGCGAACGCCGAGCAGGCGCATCGCCTCCGCGACGATCGGCACCAGGTGCGCCGCGTATACGCCCATCACCTGGGCGCGCGCGCCGGCGGGGTTGGTAAGCGGGCCGAGCACGTTGAACACGGTGCGAACCCCAAGCGCTCGGCGCACCGGCATCACCGCCTTGATGGCCGGGTGCAGCGCAGGCGCGTGCAGAAACGCGAAGCGGTGGGTACGGATCGCAGCGGCCGCATCGGCCGGCGAAAGCGCAACCGGGATGCCCAGCGCTTCCAGGACGTCTGCGGAGCCGCACTCCGACGTAACCGCGCGGTTGCCGTGCTTGGCGACCAGATGCAGCGCGCCGGCAGAGTTCTCGGCGGCGGCGGCCACCAGCGCGGCGGCGGTGGAAATATTGAAGGTGCCGCTGGAGTCGCCACCCGTGCCGCAGGTGTCCACCAGCAGGCTGCGCTCCTCGTGATTCAGCGGAACGGATGTCGCGGCAGCGCGCATGGCCTCCACAAAGCCGGCGAGCTCTTCGGGGGTTTCGCCGCGTGCAGTGATGGCGCCCAGCAGCGCGGCCAGCTCAATATCCGTGAACTGGCCGCTGAGAATCTGCTGCATCAGGTCGCGCGCCTCCTCGCGAGTGAGGATCACGCGGTCTTCGAGGATGTGTCTCAGATAAGGCTGCGGCATAAGACAGTTCTCAGTTGTCAGTTCTCAGTTGCTAGTTGCTAAGTTGCTAGTTGTGATTAAGCGTAGCAGGGTGGTTGGGAGTTTGCGTCGGCCAATGTATGCTTCGCAGGAGAACTGAGAACTGAGAACTGAGAACTGAGAACTGAGAACTGAGAACTGAGAACTGAGAAATCCCCATGCGTCTCTGGTTCGCACACAGCTCCGAGGTCCCGATCTACCGCCAACTGGTCACCCAGATTGTTCTTGCGGTGCTGTCCGGCGATCTGCGTCCCGGCGACCGGCTGCCCAGCACGCGCGAGTTGGCGCGGCGGTTCGCGCTGCATCCCAACACCGTCAGCGCGGGCTATCGCCAGTTGGAGAAGGAAGGCTGGACCGAGCGCCGCCGCGGCAGCGGCATCTACATCCGCGCGAATGCCGAACCGCCATCCACCCCGGAGCAGCGCATCGATCACCACATCGCCGGATTCTTCCGGGCGGCGCGCGAACTGGGCCTTCCCGAAGCGGCGGTGCGGGCGCGGGTGCTCGAGTGGCTCGCCGCACCTCCGCCCGATCACTTCCTGCTGATCGATCCCGACCCCGGCCTACGGCGCATTCTGCTGACGGAGCTTCGCCAGATTACGGGGTGGGAGGTCCGCGAGGCGTCGCCGGAGACGTGCAGGAACCGCCAGACCCTGGCAGCGGCGATTCCGCTCTGCCGCCCCAGCAAGGCCAAACTGGTGCGTGCGACGCTGCCCAAGGGCGTGGAGTTGGTCACGCTGCCCATCCGCTCGCCCACCGGGTGGCTCAGCCCGTGGCTGCCCGCGCCCAAAGGTCATTTGGTGGGTGTGGCGTCGCACTGGCCGGAGTTCCTCGACGGTGCGCGCACTATGCTGACTGCCGCCGGCCTGCCCCCAGAGTCGCTCATCTTCCGCGACTCCCGCGCCTCGCGCTGGCGTCGCGGGCTGGAGCAGGTAACGGCCATCCTTTGTGACAGCTACACGGCGACCCTGCCGGCGCTGCCGCAGCGGCCGTTTCACATTATCTTT
Organism: uncultured Granulicella sp.; assembly: GCA_964489045.1. Lineage (GTDB taxonomy): Bacteria > Acidobacteriota > Terriglobia > Terriglobales > Acidobacteriaceae > Edaphobacter. The sequence continues at coordinate 3,255 of CAZAXI010000114.1, forward strand.
CCGCTGCTCGCCGACACCGCCGACGGCCTGCTGCGCGAGTATTCGCAGGAACCGCCAGTGTCGTAGAAATACGAAGTGTCGGCTCCGCGCCGCAAGATCTCATCATCGGTGCGGTAGCATTAATCTCGCGAGGGCGTAGCGCCGCGATTATCGCCAATCACGCGCGGTAATCGATGCGCTCGAATTGCTGGTCTCTCCGCCCATCCGCTAGTATCAACTGTGCGCGCACTTTTTAATATCTTTCCGCGCCCGAGAAAAACACCCAATGAAGATCCACGAGTATCAGGCAAAAGACATCCTGCGGAAGTACGGCGTACCCGTGCCCGAAGGCGAGATGGCCACCACGCTGGAAGAAGCAGACAAGGCCGCAAAGACCCTGTTCGGCAAGGGCAACGTGGCCGTAGTGGTCAAGGCGCAGATCCACGCGGGCGGACGCGGCAAGGGCGGCGGCGTCAAGGTAACCAAGACGATCGAGGACGCGGACGCCGCTGCGAAGGCAATCCTCGGCATGCAGTTGGTCACTCACCAGACCGGCCCCAGCGGACAAAAAGTCCAGCGGCTACTGATCGAAGCCGGCTCGGCCATTGCCCGCGAGCTCTACCTGGGGCTGGTGCTGGACCGCGCCAACGCCAAGATCGTCTTCATGGCGTCGCAGGCCGGCGGCATGGAGATCGAGCAGGTAGCCCACGACACACCCGAACTCATCTACAAGGAGACCATCGAGCCGGCCATCGGCCTCCAGCCATACCAGGCCCGCAAGCTGGCGTTCAAGCTCGGCCTCGCGCCCAAGCAGATCAACCCGGCGGTCTCTTTCATGATGGGCCTCTACAAGGCGTTCGTAGAAAACGACTGCAGCCTGATGGAGATCAACCCGTTCATCACCACCAAGGACGGCGACCTGCTGGCGCTGGACTGCAAGATCAACTTCGACGACAACGCCATGTTCCGCCACAAAGACCTCAAGGAGTTGCGCGACCTGGCCGAGGAAGATCCACTCGAAGTCGAAGCCTCCAAGTTCAACCTGAACTACATCAAGCTGGACGGCTCCATTGCCTGCATGGTCAACGGCGCGGGCCTGGCGATGGCCACCATGGACATCATCCACTACGCCGGCGGCTCGGCCGCGAACTTCCTCGACGTAGGCGGCGGCGCCAATCAGGAGCAGATTGAGAATGCGTTCGGCATCCTGCTCAGCGATCCGCACGTCAAGGCGATCTTCATCAACATCTTCGGCGGCATCCTGCGCGTGGATGTGCTGGCCTCGGCAGTCGTCGCTGCGGCAAAGAAGCTGGATGTGAAGCTTCCGATTATCCTGCGTCTCGAAGGAACCAACGTAGAAGAGGGCCGCAAGATACTCAAAGAATCCGGCCTGAAATTTGAAGTCGGCGCAACCATGAAGGAAGCCGCGGATCTTGCCGTGGCAGCAGCACGTTGACCGTTATTCGTTCTTCGTTGTCCGTTCTCGTTGTAAGTTGAGCGTTGTTCCTGGTGAGGCGTGTGGCTAAATCATTTCGCGAGTTGCGGGTTTGGAACAAGGCCATGGACCTGGCGGCGCTTATTTATTGCGTGACTGCCGAGTTTCCGAAGAGCGAGATATATGGGCTTACGTCGCAAATGCGTCGAGCAGCGGTCTCAATCCCCAGCAACATCGCGGAGGGCTCGGTGCGAGGCACACGGAAGGATTTCAAACAGTTTGTCGCGATCGCACGAGGCAGTAATTCGGAGCTACAGACGCAATTGCAGCTTGCCAAGCGTCTGGAATTCGGCCATGCCGCTCAGGTTGCCGAGGCGGAGGAACTTACAAATGTTGTGGGCCAGATGCTGAGTGGCCTGTCAAAATACCTTGCCACTCCACGTACTGTGGGCGGCGTAAAAGTAATGTCTTGAACGTAGAACGGACAACGGACAACGGAGAACGAAATGTCAGTTTTAGTTGATAAGAATACGCGACTCATCGTGCAGGGGATTACCGGACGTGAGGGGACCTTTCACGCGAAGGGCTGTGATGAGTACGCGAAGCAATTTGGCAATAAGCTCGTCGTTGGCGGCGTTACGCCGGGCAAGGGCGGCACCATCCACGAAGGCTGGCCCGTATTTAACACCGTGGAAGAAGCCGTTTCCGCTACAGGCGCGAATGCGACGGTCATCTTCGTCCCACCGCCGTTTGCCGCCGACGGAATTCTGGAGGCCGCCGCGGCTGGCGTGCCGCTGATCGTCTGCATCACCGAAGGCATCCCGACGCTCGACATGGTGAAGGCGTGGGAGATTGTGAAGCGGTCGAGCTCGCGGCTCATCGGCCCCAACTGCCCGGGCGTGATCTCGCCAGGCAAGGCCAAGATCGGCATTATGCCGGGCCGCATTCACAAGGAAGGCTCGGTGGGCATCGTCTCCAAGTCGGGCACGCTGACCTACGAAGCGGTCTATCAGCTCACTACGCGCGGCATCGGCCAGTCGACGGCCATCGGCATCGGCGGCGACCCCATCATCGGGACCACCCACATCGACGCGCTCAAGCTGTTGAATGCCGATCCGGAGACCGAGGCGATCATCATGATCGGCGAGATTGGCGGCTCCGCCGAAGAGGCAGCAGCCGAGTACATCAAGGCCAACGTGAAGAAGCCCGTAGTCGGCTTTATCGCCGGTCAAACGGCGCCTCCAGGACGGCGCATGGGCCACGCCGGCGCCATCATCTCCGGTGGCGAGGGCACGGCCGCCAGCAAGATGGCGGCAATGTCCGCCGCGGGCATTCACGTGGTCAAGTCGCCAGCCGAAATGGGCGAGATGATGGCAAAGGTGCTGGGCAAGGCGTAGTTCGCCGAAACAGTCCAAGGAGGCGGCCTATACTTCGGTATGCGCCGCCTTCTTCTTGTCCCCGCTCTTCTGGTTGCTCTGTCCACCTCTGCGCAGACAGTTACGGTCAGCTTTCCCGCCGCGCAATCGGCCAGGCCGCTGGACGGTCGTGTGCTGTTCCTGCTCTCGAATAATCCGGGCGCCGAGCCGCGGATGCAGATCGACGACTCGCCGCGCTCGCAGATTGTCTTCGGCGTCACCGTCGACGGCCTCAAACCGGGCGAGCCCGTAACCATCGACGACCAGGCCAGCGGCTACCCCATCCGCAAGCTGTCCCTCGTGCCTCCCGGCGACTACACCGTGCAGGCTGTGCTCGACGTCTACGAGACCTTCCACATGGGAGATGGCCGCACCATCAAGCTGTCGCCCGACCGTGGCGAGGGCAAGCACTGGAACCTTGCGCCGGGCAATCTTTTCAGCACGCCCCGCAAGGTGCACATCGGGCCTGGTGCCGCCCCCATCGCCGTTTCGCTCGATCGGGTGATTCCGCCCATCCCGCCGGAGCCCGATTCAAAATATGTGCGTCACCTGAAGATCCAGAGCGCGCTGCTGACCAAGTTCTGGGGTCGTCCAGTGTTTCTGTCGGCAATTGTGCTGCTGCCGGAAGGCTTCGATGAGCATCCTAACGCGCACTACCCGCTGGCGGTCTTCCACGGCCACTTCCCCACCGGCTTCGACGACTTTCGCACCACGCCGCCCAACCCGGACCTGAAGCCGGACTACTCCGAGCGCTTCCATCTCGCGGGATACAACCGCATTCAGCAGCAGGAGGCTTACAACGAGTACAAGCTGTGGACCTCGCCCGGATTTCCCCGTATCCTCGTCGTTCAAATCCAGCATGCGAACCCCTTTTACGACGACAGCTACGCGGTCAACTCCGCCAACGTCGGCCCCTACGGCGACGCCATCGAGACCGAGTTGATCCCCGCGGTAGAGAAGCAGTTTCGCGGCATCGGGCAAGGCTGGGCTCGCTTTCTCTATGGCGGCTCGACCGGTGGCTGGGAGGCCATCGCGGTGCAGATGTTCTATCCCGACCACTACAACGGGGCCTTTATCGCCTGCCCCGATCCCGTCGACTTTCATGCCTACCAGACAGTCGATCTCTACGCCCAGGGCAACATGTTCTACCTGCCCGGAGCGAACAAGCAGGTGGAGCAGCCGGCCATGCGCGACTACCTCGGCCACACGCTTATAAGCATGCGCGACAACATCGCCTACGAGGCCGCGCTGGGCGATCACGGCCGCTCCGGCGAGCAGTTCGACATCTGGCAGGCGGTCTTCTCGCCAGTCGGGCCGGACGGCTATCCCAAGGAGATCTTCAACAAGACCACCGGCGTAATCGACCACCAGACCGCGGCCTACTGGCACGACCACTACGACCTGAATGCGATCCTCGAGCGCGACTGGGCCACGCTTGGTCCGAAGCTGCAGGGCAAACTGCACATCTACGTGGGCTCGGACGACACTTACATGCTGAACGACGCCGTCTACCTGATGGAGGACTTCCTGAAGACCACGGGCACCCCGGGCCACGGCGTCCCCTACCAGGGTGAGGTGCAGTACGGCCCGCGCGCCGAACACTGCTGGAACGGCGATCCGTCGTTGCCGAACGCCTACTCCCGCCTGCACTACAACACCATGTACCTGCCGAAGATCGTCGATCGCATCGCAAAGACGGCTCCGCCGGGCGCTGACATGAGTTGGAAGTACTGAGACACGATTACGTCTGGTTGCGATAGAAGAGTCCAGCCGCCAGGAACAACAGTGACAGCATGAAGGCGAGCTGGGCGTGCGCCCGCGCATGGAAATGCATTTGGACCATCCCATCCGCAAACCACACGGCACATCCGACAAACCAGATCCACGCTGTCTTTCGCATCGCTTTGTGTTGGACGGCAGAGAGCAGCTATTGGCTGCCACTCGGCTCGAGAGTGGTCTCCGGGACGCCCAATTGTGCCCGTCGCCTGCGGCTAAAGGCGAAAGCGCCCACAAATCCGAGGAATCCTGGAATGCCAACCGCCCAAACGTAGGGATCGAGAACGCGATAGCGGCGATAGTGCCAGCCCGTGCGTTGCCCCTCAAGCTCATCGATCGTAACCGGCACGTTGTCCCACGTCCGATACAGGACACCCAGGGTGTCGCCTATATGAATCGGCTGCTGCGCCATGCTTCCTGCCACAGTATCGGTGGAGAACTTCGGCGAGAGCGAGCCGTCTTCAATCCTCAATTGGAAGTCATCGTCGATGCTTCCACTCCTGTGAGCGCTTGCGCTGACTGTCGTGACCGTGCCCACCACCAACCGGCGCGGGGAGTGCTGGTCGGTATTGCTTTCCTGCAGGTGCCACGCCAGGCAGGCCAGAACGATACACGCGGCGTAGCCAATGAGGTTGCCTGTCCGGGAAATAGCCGGCCGATTGAGTCTAATAGCGGCATAGAAGTACACCGCACCGGCCACACAGGCGTAACTGACATATTTGAGCCAAACCAGATCCAACCGTGCCTCCGTTGTTGCGCCAACAGGATTGTAGCTCTGCGAAGGGGTCGCCGCGGGGTGAAGATGTCAGACGGTTTAGAGCTAGTACACTAGAGATAGCGCGCCTTTCGCGCCCAGGAGAGTGATTTTGTCACAACGCACATTCAGCATCATCAAGCCGGACGCGGTCCGCAACGGATATACCGGGGCCATCCTGGCGGAGATTGAAAAGGCCGGGTTCAAGATCGTCGCCATCAAGCGGATGTCGATCTCGAAGGCCCAGGCCGAGGGGTTCTATTACGTGCACGCGGGGCGCCCGTTCTTTCCGGAACTCACCACCTTCATGAGTTCAGGGCCCATCTTCCCCATGGTCCTCGAAAAAGACAACGCCATCGCCGACCTGCGCAAGTTGATGGGCGCCACCAATCCCGCGCAGGCCGAAGAGGGCACCATCCGCAAGAAGTATGCAGCCTCCATCGGCGAGAACGCCATCCACGGCTCCGACGCCGAAGAAACCGCAGCCTTCGAAATCAGCTACTTCTTCGCCGGGATCGAGCTGAAATAAGCCGTCAGCACTGAGAACTGAGAACTGAGAACTGACAACTGACAACTGACAACTCTATCGATGACTCTGCAACTCCCCGCCGGCCCCTTCAAGGCCTACCTGTTTGACTGCGACGGAACCATCGCCGACTCCATGCCGCTGCACTACGTGGCATGGAAGCAGGCGCTCGCCGAGTGGAGCTGCGACTTTCCCGAGGAAGTGTTTTACGCGTGGGGTGGAATGCCCGCAGCGGAGATCGTCGCCACGCTCGCCGCCCAACAGGGCCTGGCCATACCCGCTCAGGAAGTCGCGCATCGCAAGGAGCTTCTCTACTACGAGCTCCTGCCGCAGCTTCAGGCCGTGCCCGAGGTGATGGAACAGATCGACCTCAACTGGTATCGGCAAGGGACCCGCATCCCGATGGCCGTTGTCTCCGGCAGCACGCGCGACTCGGTAACGAAATCGCTCGAACTGCTCGGTTTGCTGGACAAATTCTCAACCCTGGTCTGCGCCGGCGACTACACCCGCAGCAAGCCCGACCCGGAACCATTTCTGGTCGCCGCCGCTCGCCTCAACGTCGCTCCCGCCGACTGCCTCGTCTTTGAGGACACCGACATGGGCGTCCAGGCCGCCACCGCCGCCGGAATGGCCAGCGTAAAAATCCTCCAGCCCTGGGAAAGAAGTTCTCAGTCGTCAGTTGTCAGTTCTCAGTTACCGGGGGCCTGATTTGACTAGGCTGAGCCTGATCTCATTAGTCAGGTATTTGCTTAGCGCACTTAGCATCTTCCCGATTTCCTGGGACAGAGCCTCTAGCTTCTCGCACTTCATTTGATCGCCGAATTCAAGCTGACGGGCAATGACAAGCTGGGTCTGCAGTTCACAGTTGCTTCCGCGAGCGAGTTTCACAAACTGGCGAAAATCCCGGTTTGTGCCACGAGCAGAGCCTTCAGCGACGTTGCTTGCCACTGAGACACACGCTCGGCGCATCTGCGACGACAAACCGTAGATCTCTGATCTTGGAAAATCACCAGTGAAGACATACACCGATACAGAAAGGTCAATAGCCTTCTGCCAAACCTTCAAATCTCGAAACGACTGCGCCATTCTGGCTCACTTTCTTTTGAGAACTGAGAACTGAGAACTGAGAACTACTTCGTAAATAGCCCCAAATCGATCGCGTCGCCCATCGCCTTATATCCGGGGTCGCTGGGGTGCAGGTGGTCGCTGTGGTCGTAGGCGGGCAGGAACGTATCGGGGTGGGCCGGGTCCGCCGTGGCTCTGTCAAAGTCGATGACGCCGTCGATCTTGTCCGTAGTGCGGATCCACTTGTTCAGAGCCTGCCGCACCTCCTCGCCCGCGGGCGACTCATACTTGGATCCCATGTACGGAGTCAGCGTGGCCATGTAGACCTTGATGCCGTGCATGTGCGCGCGCTCCGCCATCTGCACGTAGCCGGTAATCAGGTCGTCAGCCGAGACAACGTCGTAGGCGCGGTCACCGGTGTCGTAGGCGTGCCCAATGTCGTTGATGGCCTCGAGGATGATGACGTACTTCACGCCCGCCTGCGCAATCACGTCGCGATCGAAGCGGGCCAGCGCGCTGGGCCCGGTGTTGTCATGCAGGATGCGGTTGCCGCCAATGCCCTCGTTCAGCACGCCGATGTCTGCGGTCTTCGGATTGGCGAGCAGGCGCCGTGCCAGTTCGTCGGGCCAGCGCGCGTTCTGGTTGACGGCAGCGAATGCGCCATCGGTGATGCTGTCCCCAAATGCGACGACCGCAGCATCCTGGGCGGGGACCTTGACGTCAACCCCCTTCACAAACGGCCACGTCCGGATCTCCTTCGGGCTATCCAGCGTCTTGGCTCCAACCACGTTGCCGGGCGCAGCGTAGCTCGTCTGGTCTGCATCGCCATGCTCCGAGACGTGGGTGATGGTCTGCGTCGGCAGGAAGAGGCTGATGGCCAGGTCCGAGCCTGCGGGCACCTTGAGCTCCGCCGGATCGCTGACCATCAACGCGCCGGGCGGGATGGTGACCATGGTGCGGCCGCCGAAGGTGAGGCCGGCGGCCGAGACAAGATTGATGGTGCTGTCACCCTGGCTCACCGCGATGTGGGCTGCACCAATCGTGAGCGGATCGGTGCCGAACTCATTGGTAAACACCACGCGCACCACAGGCCCGCCGATAGAAATATGCACGATCTCGCGCAGGGTGGTGTCAGCCGTGCCATAGATAATCTGCGGCGGCCGCGGCGGTCTCGCAGCGGCTGGAACCGCGGGCTGCTCGGGCGCGGCGGCTGGCGCGGCGCTCGGAGCGGAAGCAAGTGCCTGCGTGGAAGTCGGCGCAGGACCGGCTGAACTCATCGTCGCGCCTGTGGGCGGGGCAACGAGTCTGCCAGAAGCGGGCCCGTTATTGGCGGCATACGGTGCCGTCGCCCAGGTGCCCACCCAGTGATCGGGCGGCTTCGGCGCTGCGTGCGAGGCGACGGTGTTTGCGGTGAAAGCGAGCAGGACCAGCAGCCCTGGCGGGATGTTGCGGCGCATGGATGTCATCACGGGATTCAGTCAACCTCGGAGGAAAGTGCAGCGGCACCATATTACGCTGGTTGTGCTGTCACGCGGGCACGCGGCCTTGGCGAGCGCGGGCGCCTTTCACGTATAGTGGGCGGTGCGGACGAGGTGCGTTGACCGTTGTACGGTCTCCATTTTCCGTAATAACGGAACGGACAACGGACAACGTAGAACGGACAACACGAAGAGGGAATGACGACAATGAGATTTGCGAGGATGATGGTGCTATCCATGATGACGATAACGACATTGGGAGTGCAGGGTGCGGCAGCGGCGGTTACGGTTGCGAAGGCTGGTTTCGGCAAACTGCCCGACGGCAGGGCCGCGGACGTTTATACGCTGAAGAACGCCGATCTCGAGGTCGGCATTACCACTTACGGCGCGCGCATCGTCTCGCTCAAGACCAAAGACCGCGACGGCAAGGTCGCCGACGTGGTCCTCGGCTACAACTCGGTCGATGGATACGTGGCCGAGGGCACGGCGAAGACGTACTTCGGCGCTATCGTCGGGCGCTACGGCAACCGCATTCGCGGTGGCAAGTTCACTGTCGACGGCCACGCCTACCAGGTTCCCCAGAACAACAACGGCAACGCGCTCCACGGCGGCCCGCACGGCTTCGACGACCAGCTTTGGACCGGCAAGCAGATCCCCGACGGAGTCGAAATGTCGCTGGTGTCGAACGACGGCGACATGGGCTTTCCCGGCACGCTCACCGTCCACGTCCGCTACACGCTCGTAGGCTCCGCGCTGCACATCAACTACTCGGCGACCACCGACAAGCCCACCGTGACCAACATTACCAACCACGCCTACTTCAACCTCTCCGGCGAAGGCTCCGGAACCGTCCTTAACGAAGTGCTCGAAATCAACGCCGACGGCTACACCCCCGTTGACGCCGGCCTGATTCCCGTAGGCGGAGTTAAGACGGTCGCCGGGACGCCCTTTGACTTCCGCAAGCCGACCGTGATCGGCCTTCGTATCGACGAGCCGAATGAGCAGTTGAAAATTGCGGGCGGCTACGATCACAATTGGGTCCTCAAGGGTCCCGACGGCACCATGAAGCTGGCCGCCAAACTCTACGACCCCAAGACCGGCCGCGTGCTCACCGTCACCACCACCCAGCCCGGCGTGCAGTTCTACTCCGGCAACTTCCTCAACGGCGCGTACAAAGGCGTGTCGGGCGTCGCCTACACCAAGAACTCCGGCCTCTGCCTGGAGACGCAGCACTACCCGGACTCACCCAACCAGCCCGCCTTTCCCACCACGCTGCTCAAGCCCGGCGAAACCATGCACTCGGAAACAGTCTTCGCCTTCTCAACCCAAAAGTAGGACGGCATTGTACGTGCCACGTTGTGGGTCGTCCGTCTGAGTTCTGCCTCGGAGTCATCCCTCCGAAGAGTCAGAATCTCCGTATTTGCCTTCCGAACGAACAACGGACAACGTAGAACGGACAACTGCCCCACCCCTACCTTTTGAGTTTGCGCTTAAGGTCCGCCGCAATCAGCTTCCCGTGGAACCGCCCGTTCTCAATAAATATCTCGTTCGTCCGCTCACCCGCCACGATCACCCCGCCCAGATAAATCCCCGGCACATTCGACTCCAGCGTCGCCGGGTCGCACACCGGGCAGCGCGCGTTGCTATCGTCCAGCTTCACTCCCAGCCGCTCGATGAAGTCGAAGTCCGGATGATACCCCGTCAGCGCGAAAACGAAGTGGTTGGGCAGCGTCACCGGCCCCGCTGGCGTCGCCAGCGTCACCTCGTCTTCGCCGATATTTGTAACCGTCGAAGAAAAATACGCCTTGATCTCGCCGTTCTTGATCCGGTTGTTGATGTCCGGCGCGATCCAGTACTTCACATGGCGATGCATCTCAGCCCCACGATGCACCAGCGTCACCCGCGCCCCATGCCGCCACAGGTCCAGCGCCGCAATCGCCGCCGAATTCTTCCCGCCGATCACCACCACATCCAGCCCGAAGTAAGGATGTGGCTGGTGGTAGTAGTGCTTCACCTTGCTCAGATTCTCGCCGGGAATATCGAGATAGTTCGGCAGGTCGTAGTATCCCGTCGCAATTACCAGCTTGCGCGCGCGATGTTGCAAGCTGCGATCGAAACGGTCGATGGTATGGACGGTGAAGTCTCCGTCCGCACCCGCCACTCGCTCCACCGTCTCGTACTGATGCACGTCCAGCGCATAGTGCTCGGCGACCTTGCGGTAGTATTCGAGCGCCTCCGAGCGCGTAGGCTTCTGGTTCGGGCTGGAGAACGGCATGTCGCCAATCTCCAGCAGCTCCGGCGTGGTGAAAAACGTCATGTGCGCGGGGTAGTGGAACAGCGAGTTGCACAAGCAGCCCTTGTCGACGAGCACCGCGGAGAATCCTGCTCGTTGTGCCTCAATCGCACACGCCATCCCGGTCGGCCCAGCGCCGATGACCAGCAGGTCATAGATAGGTCGTTCAGATTGCGTGGGGTTACCCATGGCTCGATTCTACTGAAGCCGCAGACACAAACACTCCAAGGTCGGGCCTTCCGTGCATCGAGCGGTTGGCTCTTCGATCTAAAGATCGACCAGCTTATGCGCAATCGAAAACAGCGCCAGTTCCAGCCGCGTCGACACGCCGGTCTTGTCGAAGACATTCGACAGATGGCGCTTTACCGTCTCCTCGCTGATCGAGAACTGCTTGGCGATATCGCGGTTGCTGCATCCTTCCACAATGCAAGTCACGACTTCGAGCTCGCGGGGCGTCAGCCCATAGGTCTTGCGCTCGGGCACGGCCGCTGCCTTTGCCATCAGCTCCTGCAGCGCCTTCACCAGGTTGGCGACGCGCTCGCCGCCGATCCAGTAGTCACCGCCCAGCACCGTGCGCAGCGCGTTGCCCAGGTCGCCGACCACTGCGTCCTTCAGCACGATGCCGCGCGCGCCGATCTGCAGCGCTTCGATAATCTGCTGCGACGTAATGGTGCTGGTCAGTAGCACAATCTTCACCCGCGGCGACTTGGTCATGATCGCGCGCATGGCCTCCAGGC
>CAZAXI010000115.1:0-14681 GCA_964489045.1 uncultured Granulicella sp.
CACAAGAACAAGGACGCCGACCGCCTCGCCAACCAGGCCATGGACCGCGGCATGCACCACCCCTGAACCACCCCGCATCCACATGCAACGCAAGTGCCTACCGAATCGGCTGAAGCCGGTGCGGTAGTCGACATCAGTGTAGTATCCCGGGCAGGCGACCCCCCGGGGCGCGCCATTTTATAGCAATTTCATCCCCACATTGGGTGGAAAATGTTGGCAAACTAGGTTACCTTAGTGACTCACAGTCAATTGGGCCCCCGTCTTCCGGAGGGAGTCATCCATGTCTTTTCTCTCGGCCTCGGTCCCCAGAAAGGTCTCCGATAATCAGTTCATCGGCGACCTCATGAACCTCTTTGAGCGCCGCAAGATCAAGACTGGCGACTCCATAAGTCTCGAGAATTTCGCCTCCACCCTCGCCTCCAACGACGCCTTCCGCAGCCAGCTCTTCACCCTCTGCACCGCCATCAGCCATTTGGCCGCCGAAGACCTTTCCGGCGAGCAGCTTCTCGACCTCGTAGCCCGCGCTCTGGGTGGCCCCGGCCTTCCCAAGCGCGGCGGAGCGGTCGAAGTCCCCGACGACATGCGCTCCGCATTTCTCACCGGCTACGACGCCTGGACCAACCGCACCTTTGAGCCAAAGGAACCTCTGCCCTGGCCTACTCCGAAGCAGCCGGAGCACAGCGAAGAGCCTCTGCCAACCCCGCAACCCGCTGACGCGGAGCCCGCAGCATCCCGGCCCGCCTTCCCCGGCGCCCGCACCGTTCAGGAAGCTCTCGACATTGCCCGGGAACGCACTTTGGCTGACCTGGCTGCGCAGCCCTCATCCCACCCCGATGCGAGCACGAGCACCGAGGGGCTTACGCTGAGCGAACTCAAGGCCCTGCTGGAAGAGATTGAGAACCGTGTGAAACGGCTTCAGCCCCATCTCCACGATCTGACCTCTGCCACCCATTCGCCGGCCGACGCATTCGCGCGGCGCGCGGCCATCCACGAAATCGACGCGGCCGCTCCACTCGACGCGGTCGTCCCCGCAGCCGGAATCGAAACTCCACCGGCAGTTCCGCCCATCGATGCCGCCGCGCCCCCGCTCGCCGCTGACGCCGCTCCTGGGCAAGCCACCCACCGCGCGTCGCGTCCGTCCCGAATCAACGAGGCTGCCTTCCTCGCTCGCCACGCCTATCTCGCGCCCACTGGCCGCGCCGTGCAGGACTCCCATGCCACCGGGGTCGTCTCTGCTCCGGCGGTCGCGCCCCTCGCCGCACCGCGACTGCCAACTTCCATTGCGCCGCTGCTCGCGGTAACGCCGGCCGCTACGGTCGCTGTCGTCCCCTCGCCCGCTGTAGCTGCCATGCCCGTGCCATCCGAACTGAGCCAGGCCGCCCACCCAGTCCCCGCAGCACCGCCCGCCGCCGTACCCGCCGCCGCCGTACCCGCCCCCACCCGGCCCGATCCCCCGCCCTATGTCCCATGGGAAGAACCGGCCAGTCTCGCCATGGGACGTCTCCGGGTCACCCCTCGCATGGCCACTGGCACCTTCATCACGTTCGCTGCGCTTATCGTCGTCATCAGCGGGCTGGCTGGGCTCTTCATCTATCCGTCCTTGCACCCCAAGACCATCAACGATTACCCTGATCTCAAGCCGCCCGCACAGTCCGACAACTCCAGCCCGGGGTCCTCGGCGCCGGGCGATGCTGCATCCCGAGCTCAGGTAATCCTCGCCGCGCCGGGCGATCCGTCCATGGCCCCGTACTCGCCTCCAAGCTCACACTCCAGGCAGAGCACCCCAGCGAAGCCTCGCGCGCAAGCCCCGCAACCCCCTCCCGTAGCGGTGTGGCCGTACACCAATCAGGCGACCATCCGCGACGCCGTCGCTCCGCCCTCTACTTCCTCCGCACCGAACGCTCGTCGCGCTCAGCCGCCGGCCCCGCCGCTCTACGTGCCGTCCACCACCATGATTGCCTACGCTCTGTCCGCGCCCCAGCCCAGCTATCCCAAGGATCAGCCCCGGGGCATCAGCGGCACGGTTGTCGTCCAGATCGCCATCTCGCAGGATGGCTACGTGACCGAGATTCGGGTCGTAAGCGGGCCCGTCGAAATGCGGCCTGCCACCGTCCAGGCGGTGCAGGCGTGGCGCTTCAAGCCATATCTGGTCAATGGCACTCCGGCCCAGGTCACCACCACCCTCGGCTTCCTCTTCAAGGGACAATAGGCGCCCGCCTAGTTGTAGGTAACTCTGCGCTCGCCGCGCACGATGCGCCCAATCATGTGGTGCCGTTCGTTCGCCCGGTTCAGAATGGCCTTGGCCTTCTTCACCTGCTCCGCCGGGATCACCACGATCAGCCCAATGCCCATGTTGAACGTGCGCAGCATCTCGTCCTGTTCCACGTCCCCCAGCCGCTGCAGGTGTTCAAACAGCGGTGGCACCGTCCAGCCCGCCAGGTCCACCACCGCGCCCGTCCCGCGCGGCAGAATCCGCGGCAGGTTCTCCGTAATCCCGCCGCCGGTGATGTGCGCCATGCCGCGCACCAGCCCTTCGGCCGCGGTCAGCTTCTTGATCACGCTCAAGTAGCTCTTGTGCGTCCGCATCAGGGCTGCGCCGGTCTTGTCCTTTAGCTCGTTCACATACTGCTCCGGCCCGTAATGCGCCACCTCAAACAGCAGCTTCCGCGCCAGCGAGTAGCCATTCGTGTGCAGCCCATTCGAAGGCAGCCCGATCAGCACATCGCCAATCTGGATCCCTTCGCCGGTAATAATGTCCGGCCGGTTTACGCAGCCCACAATCGTCCCCGCCAGCTCGTACTCGCCCTCGGCATAAAAGCCCGGCATCTGCGCCGTCTCGCCGCCGATCAGCGCGCAGCCGTTCGCGCGGCACGCCTCCGACAGCCCGCGCACCACCGTCTCCACCGTCTCCGAGTCCTGCTCCCGCAGCTTGCCCGTCGCCAGGTAATCCAGGAAGAACAGCGGTGTCGCCCCCTGCACCGCAATGTCGTTCACACAATGGTTCACCAGGTCCGCGCCCACGGTGTGATGAATCCCCAGCTCAAACGCGACCTTCAGCTTCGTCCCCACACCGTCCGTGCTCGACACCAGAACCGGCTGCGGGAACTTCTCCAGGTCCAGCGCAAACAGCCCGCCAAATCCGCCAATCTCCGACAGCACATGCTTGTTGAAGGTCTTCCTCGCCAGCATCTTGATCCGCTGCTTGGCGCGCTCACCCGAGCTGATGTCGACGCCGGCCGAGGAGTAAGTGGCCGGAATCTTCGTGCGTGCCGGCTTGGCCCCTGCGGTTGCACCGTGAACCGCGGCTGTCCCGTTCGTGACCGTCCCACCGTCACGAGTGCCGGCCGACCCAGACGAATTGGAAGATTCTTCTGACATTTTCAAATCTCGTTTGAACTATTGCCCCGAACCAACCATCGTGCTCTCAGCCAGCCGAACCAGCCCAGCGGCGAACGTCCGCCTGAAGCCTGCCGTCGCAAAATCCTCGCCGCGTCAGACCATCCGCGAAACCCCAGTCTACCAGCCGCGCGTGAGGAAATGCGGGAGCGGGAGCGAACGGCCATCGCAAGTCCAACCCATAAGTTCACGAAATTATTTGTTGCATGCATCGCTGCGTGTGCGACGATGGCTGCGTTCTGAAGATCGGAGCAGGAGATGTTCTGGGCCAGGGTAGTCATCGCGGTTTTCGGCGTTGGTTTGGTTGGAACAATAATGTTGCGGGCCCAGGCGCCCAGCGTAATGTCGGACGCGGACCTGAACAAGGAAGCGGCACAGGCGGACTCATTCTACAAAGCAATGAACATGGTGGCGGCGCTGCCGCTGTATGAAGATCTGCACCAGCGCCAGCCGCAAAGCTATGTATGGAACGAGCGGTTGGCCATGTGTCTGTTGGGAAATGCGAGCCGGCAACCGCCCGCCGAGCGCGCGGCGATGGATGAGCGCGCGCGCAAGCTGCTGCTCGAGGCGAAAGCCGGGGGCGATAATAGCAATCTGCTGCAGGTGTTGCTGGAGAAGCTGGACCAGATCGCCGCCGCCCCTGCGACCACTGCCCAGCCCCCCGTGGGCTGGGACGTGTTGGAACAGGGGGAAAAGGCCTTCTCGACGGGCGATTTTGCGGGCGCCCTGAAGCTCTACCAGGAGGCTGCCGCAGCCAACCCGAAACTGTACGAGGCGCCGCTGTTCGCCGGGGACGCCGAGTTCAAGCAGGAACACTACGCGCAGGCGGATGAATGGTATGCGCGCGCGGTTGCGATCGATCCCGACCGAGACACTGCGTATCGCTACTGGGGCGACTCGCTGATGCACCTGGGGAATCAGACTGAGGCAGAGAGCAAGTACATCGATGCGATCTTGGCCCAGCCCTACACCCGCGCACCTCGGCTCAGTCTGCAGCAGTGGGCAAGCAGCAGCCACGCCCTCCTGGCAGCCCCGCCAATCACGCTTCCGGCGCGGCCCACGACCGACGCCAAAGGGAATACGAACATCACCATCGACGCATCGACTTTGGGGAACCCTGCGTCCTCCGGTTGGCTCATGTATTCCATGACCTCCACCGTCTGGCAGGAGTCGGAGTTCAAGAAGCACTATCCGGACGAGAAACAGTATCGCCATTCGCTGGCGGAGGAGGTGGCTGCAATCCAAGGCGTGCTTGAGGTCGTGAGGGAGCAAAAGATCCCTGACAAGAAGCTGGACGCCACCCTGAAATCCCTGGTCGCTCTCGACAAAGACGGAATGCTCGAATGCTGGATTCTCCTCGACCACCCCGATCAGGGCATCGCCCAGGACTACGTCGCCTTCCGCGCCACCCACCGCGACCTCCTCCACGCCTACATCGCCAAATACGACATCCACCCAAATTAACGGCGGCCCTTCTTGCCACATCCCATCCCGGCCAAGTAGCGTTACAGACACATAGCACGCTGCGCGGAGGACCAAAATGACCCGACTCGGCAGAACGGTTCTGACAGGTCTGAGCATTGGCGCGGCACTGGCGGGATGGGTGGGGCGCGAACACACCGTGCAAGCAGCCGACCGCACGACGACAACGGCGATGCAGCAGAATGCGCCGCTGGTCCCGCCGACGATCCAGGTGTACTCGCGGGAGACGGTAGTGGACGTCATCGTGACGGACAAAGACGGCAAGCCGGTGCATGGGTTGACGCAGGCGGATTTTACGGTGAAGGAGAACGGGAAGGAACAGGCGATCAACAGCTTCAAGGAGTTCGATGCGGACACCCTGAAGGCAGCCCCGACGCCACCGCAGTCGTCAGCGTCGCAGCCGGAAGTCCATTCGAACTACCGGACGGCGCCGGTGAGCGGACCGATCAACATTCTGCTGATCGACGCGCTGAATGCACCGCCGGGGACGGTGATGCGGGTACGGCGGGAGATGGTGAAGTATCTGGGGACCATGCCGGAGGGGACCGAGGTCGCGGTCTTCGGGCTATCGTCGGGCGGATTGCACCTGATGCAGGGATTTACGACGGACCGAAAGCTGTTGATTGGAGCGGTGAGCCGTCCCCTGGGAGGTCGCGGACCGGTGGAAAGGTGGACGGGGATGTGGTTGACCGTGGACGCGATGGATGAGATTGCGGTATACGTTTCGGGAATTAAGGGACGGAAGAACCTGATCTGGATTACGCCAGGCATGCCGGTGCAGTTGGTTCGGGATGGGGGATATGGTTGGTCGGGCGGGCCGCCAGACATGGGGCTGGTGCATCGGCTGATGGACGCCTACGAGTTGCTGACGCGGGCACAGGTTGCGATTTGCCCGGTTGATCCGCGTGGAGTGGGGCCGCGAATGGGCATGAATACTATGCTGGCGGAACAGGTAGCAGCGGAGAGCGGCGGTACCGCGTATTACAACACCAACGATCTGGCCGCGGCAGTGGGCAAGGCGATTGCAACTGGATCGGAGTACTACACGCTTTCTTATATTCCGCCGGGAAGCAAGGACGATAACCGGTTCCATCATATCTGGGTGGGCGTGGATCGGCCGGGAGTTCAACTGGTGTATCGCAAGGGCTACGACTCGGAGGATCCACTGTCTGCGCACGCGGTCGCTCCGGGACCGGGGCTGAAGCAGGCGGTGGCGGCGGGGCACGCCATGACGATCGCGGAGATGGAGTTCGATGTGAAGGTGGAGCCGATTGCGGCGGCGGATGCGGGCGCGGAAGAGGCGCCGGCAAGTTCGGGCCGGCGACTCCTGCCCAAAGGCGGAAAGCCCGCGGTGAAGTACGGATTTCTCTTTTCCGTGCCGGCGAGCGAGATTACGTTTACGCAGGGAGCAGACGGAATGCGGATGGGGTCGCTGAATTTCGATGTTGCCGCATATAGCTCGAACGGGGTGCTGGCGGATGTGATCAGCGAGAAGGTAAGACTACCCCTCTCGGCTGAAGAGTATGAGGAGTTCGTCAAGACGCCGTTTCACTTCTACCAGAAGCTGGACCTGCCGCTGGGCGAGACTATGGTGCGGGTGGGGATTCTGGACGACGCCTCGAAGAAGGCGGGGACAATGGACATTCCGCTTACGGTAGCAAAGGAAACCGGGCAGACCGAAGCCCGATAGTCCCCAAGGGTTGTCACCCTGAGCCGGCCTGCATTCGCTCTTGCACCCCCCCAACCACCGTCATCTCGACCGAAGCGCTTCAGCGCGGAGCGGAGAGACCCCCGCATTTGCCTGTTCACCCCCCACAACCCCGTCATCCTGAGCGAAGGACGCTGCGCGACCGAGGGCAATCGGGTGGTATGCTTTTGTTTCTGAGATAGGCCCGGACTCTGGAGCCCAATCGCCTGCCCTGTTCTTGCTTCTGAGATAGGCCCGGACTTTAGTCCGGGCATCACCGGGCACCTAAAACAAGGGGCTTCAGCCCCTGGGACATGCACCCGCACCGCGCACGTCAATTCCCAGACCCACACTCTCAGAACCTCCGTCCGCGCCGGTTCTGCCTTTGCTCCTTAGATAGGCCCGGACTCTGGAGCCAATCGACTGCCCTGCCCTCGCTTCTGAGATAGGCCCGGACTTCAGTCCGGGCACAACCGGCTAGGAAAACCATGGGCTTTAGCCCCCGGGACACACCCTCGCACCAGAGGAGCCAAGGCAGCCATCGCCTCCCGCCGTCGTAATCCGCGATACCGTTGGCGGCCTCCGCTCTGGGGCGTCAGCAAATCCTGCCACTCACGACTCATGCAGTCGACCCGACCAGCGAAGATAGAACATGAAGTACGGATCCGGCACGTCGAAAACCTGCTTGCTCTCATCCCAATCACCAGCCCGTTCCGAGGGAAACTTCTCCTCAGCAAGCTTAGACATATGCAAGCAGGTGCCAGTCACACTCGACCCCACTGGCGATTCACCGCTACATGCCGCCGCCGTCCGCGCTAGCAACTCGTCGTAAGTAAAAGAGAGTTTAGGAGGGTCGAGAGCCAAGGCGCGCAGCACCACGCTGTATACGTCGCCGCTCGGGCGGTCGTGAAATTGGTAGGTTTTGCGCTCGGTTCCTCGCGTACGGGGACCAGCATCCAGCACATCTGCCAAGGACCTGAAGTCGGTGTTGGAGCTTGTTTGCTCCAAAATGCGTTGCAGTTCGGCCGCGCCGACGTTCAGAACGGCAGGAAACATGCCTTCGTACTTCTCGCGCAGATTCATTACAAAGCACGCATTCAAGCAAAGTAACTGCATAAGCTGAGGTGATCCCGCAGACTCAGTGACAAAGCGCTTAACGACCGCCTGGCCAAGTTCAGCGTTGAGAGCCGCGAACCCCACTTCAGCTATCCGCGTCAGCTGATCTGGGCTCTAGTAATCCAGATCAATCGCCCGAACGCGCCCTCTCAGTTCGCTGTTCGCCCGGAGGAGGTCATCACCGCGATGCGTCACCGTCGCGGACACGATCCTGACACCTAAGCGAACGGCCTCCTTGAGCGACTTGGCCACCTCAGTCTGAACCTCGCGCGGCATATAGTGAAAATCATCAATCAATACAACGAAGTCGCTGTTCGCAATCTCCTTCACCACCTGGGGGAGACCGCGCCGATCTCGGACCTGTTCCGCGGTCCGCCCAAGTGAACCGCCTACTTGCCCCCTTGTACCAACCTCGCCCTTCGCAACAAATGGAACACCCGCGGAACCCTTTGCACTGACTTCCGCCTCGCCAGATACCTCGAAGGTCTTACTCGTCGTCGAACTCGACGGGACGTCCATCCAGTCCAACACCTTGCGCCAGACGTCATCAGGATGACGGATCGAAACGCCCGAAACAGGTATCAGCAAATCCCGGCCGACAACCTTCTCGACCAGCACAGTTTTCCCCGACTTCGACGGTCCTGAAACCGAGATAACCTGCCCCGGCGTACCCAGGCCATCCGACAACGCGGTTTCGAAACCCTCTTGCGCACGTTCTATATAGGTGTGAAGCGGAAAGGCTCCCGGCGTAAACACCTCGGTTGCTCTCAATCCCATCTTATGGCTCCCGAGTCCACTCTCAGCGGCGTAGGCCGCGACTGGTTCTCCACCTAATACTAACGCCGCACGCAGCCCTATTTGTGCGCAGTCTCGCCACGCATAGGCGGCTGGATTCAGGCCTCTGCTTTCAGACCCGCCCTCACCTGCTCCTATACTTAACCCATGCAAGCCGAAACAAAGCCCTTCGTGAACTCCCTCGACCTCGAGCGCCGCGCCGAGCACTATTTCCCCGGCGGAGTGAACTCCCCCGTCCGCGCATTCCGCGCCGTCGGCGGCCACCCTCCCTTCGTCGTCCGCGCCGAAGGCGCGTACCTCTACGACGCGGACGGCAACCGCTACGTCGACCTCTTCGGCTCGTGGGGCCCGATGATCCTCGGCCACGCCTTTCCGCCCGTGGTCGAAGCTATCCGCGAAGCCGCCGGCCGCGGCGCCAGCTTCGGCGCATCCCACGCCGGCGAGGCCAACCTCGCAGAGTTGGTCCGGCGCTGCTTCCCCGCAGTTGAAAAAATGCGCTTCGTCAGCTCCGGAACCGAAGCCTGCATGGCCGCCATCCGCCTGGCGCGCGGCTTCACCGGCCGCAACTTCATCATCAAATTCGAGGGCTGCTATCACGGCCACGCCGACCCGCTGCTGGTCAAGGCCGGCTCCGGCGTCGCCACGCTGGGCATTCCCGGTTCGGCCGGAGTCCCTGCCGAAACCGCGCAATTCACGCTCGCCCTGCCCTACAACAATCTCGCCGCCGTGGAGGCTGCATTCGCCGCCCGTCCCAACGAAATCGCCTGCATCATCGTCGAGCCGGTAGTCGGCAACGCCGGAACCATTCCCCCCGCGCCCGGATTCCTCGCGGGTCTGCGCCGTCTCTGTACCGAACACGGCGCGCTCCTAATCGTCGACGAGGTCATGACCGGTTTCCGTCTCTCGCTCGGCGGCGCGCAGCAACTCTACGGCATCACCCCCGACCTCACCACGCTCGGCAAGATCCTCGGCGGCGGACTTCCCTGCGGTGCCTTCGGCGGACGCGCCGACGTGATGGACTTCCTCGCCCCGCTCGGGCCGGTCTACCAGGCCGGCACTCTCAGTGGCAACCCGCTCGCGATGGCTGCCGGCATCGCCACCATCGCCCACCTCATCGAGCACGAGAACACAATCTATCCGCAGCTTGATCGCGTAACGAAATTGATTGCGGACGGAGTCGCCGAACTGGCGCGCGATTCCGATTCCGATTCCAAAGTCCCGCTCACCACCAACCGCGTTGGCTCCATGTTCACCTGGTTCTTCACCGCCGGCCCGGTAACGGACTACGCCTCGGCGAGTGCGTCCGACACCACCGCGTTCGGCCGCTTCCACCGCAGCATGCTCGAGTCCGGCGTATGGCTCCCGCCCAGCCAGTTCGAAGCCGCATTTGTGAGCACCGCCCACGGACAAATGGAGATCGACCGCATCCTCGCCGCTGCCCGCACCGCTCTCGCCGCGTGAACATTGGCCGCACACGTGTGGCCAATGCGCACGTCGATCGCCAATAGAAATCGCAATCCGCTTCTATCTACATGATTCCCGTAAAATTGTTTCACGTGACACAATTTGAAATCGGCAATTGTTTCACGTGAAACAATTCAGGACGTCGCCGCTCGCTCCAATTCCGCAATGTCCAGCTTCTTCATCCCCATCATCGCCAGCATCGCCTTCGGATGCTTAATCAGCTCCATAATCCGTGCCGGCACGATCTGCCACGACACGCCGAATTTGTCCTTAAGCCAACCACACGCGACCTCCGTTCCGCCCGCTGTGAGTTTCGACCAGTAATAATCGACCTCATCCTGCGTATCGCAGCGGACGAAGAAAGAGACCGCGTCGGTAAAGGGATGGTCCGGGCCGCCGTTCAGCGCGGTGAATTTCAATCCATCGAGTTCAAACGAGATGGTGAGGACGCCGCCTTTGGGCACCATGCGTGGGTCGTCGATACTGTTGTTGCGGAGTTCGGAAAGGCGGCGGGAGTTTTTGAAGATGGAGAGATAGAAGTCGACCGCCTCCTCTGCATTTTTGTCGAACCAGAGAAACGGCGTGATGCGGGAATGGTTATCGAGAGCGCTCATTTTGGTCCTCCTTGGATAGATAGGAATTATTGTGTTGGCACGATTATCGTTGTGACAGCAGCCTCAATCGGTGAAGTGGGTTTGGTCGCGCGAGGAGTTCTCGCCGAAGTTGCGATCCGTGCGGAAGAGTTGGGTGATGTAGTGGCGCAGGTGGCCGATGGATTCGCGCGCGACCTCAGGGCCCTGGGTGGCCTTGGCGAAGATGAAGGAACCCTGGAGCACGGTCTGGATAAAACAGCCGACACTCTGGGCGGACCAGGGTGCGTCGGGCGCATAGATGTCTTTGGCGGCCTGGAGGTCGCGGGTGAGGGCATCGATATGAGATGCGAGGGCATGCTCGCAGGCGGCGCGAAGGTGCGGGTGGGTCCCGTAGGTCTCCTGGACGAGGGTGCCGAGCAGGCAGGTGTAATCGGGCAACTTGCCGGTGAGGATGGCGGCGCGGAAGTCGAGGTAGCCGAGCAGGCGATCGAGAGGGTCCTGCGGTTGGTGGTAGGGTGCGGAGGCAAAGAAGGCTCCGGTGCTCCGTTCCCAGTGGCGGACGGCGGCAAGGGCAAGGTCGTCCTTGGTCTTGAAGTGGTGAAAGAAGCTGCCCTTGGTGACGCCGGCTTGGTGGCAGATATCGTCGACGGTGGTGGCGGCGTAGCCTTTGGCGCGGACGCTGTGGACGGCCGCGTTGAGCAGTTTGAGCCGCGATTCATGCGGTGTTTGGCGCGTGGCCAAGATTTCTTGCGGTGTATTCAAGATTGACCTGCCTCCATACCGATTAGGTGGTATGGTTACATACCATCTGGTATGTGTCAAGAGGAAAGATCGCGGATTGCGGATTGCGGATTACGGATTGCAGATTGCGGGTTGCAGGTTGCAGGGAAGAGCGAAGGGCAAATGCGGGGATTCTTCGCTGCGCTCAGAATGACAACTCGAGGAGGGCTGCGCTCAGAATGACAGGTGAGGGTGAACGGCCAAGATTCTGGCTGCGGCGGAATGACGGCTCGAAGGAAGGTGCCAGGGTGCCGACTCGGCAGAAAAGAAAGGCGGGCGGCAAACACGGAGTCCTGGCTGCGGGAGAATCACGGCTTGGAAAACAAATGACGGAGAGAAGGGCGAAAGCGGGGTGCTGAAGAAGGCTGGTGGCGGCGCAGGAAGAAGGCCCGGGGCTAAAGCCCAGGTTGGATTCAGAGCGGGATATTCGTGGGGTTAGAACCCCGCGCTAATCCGGAAGGACCTTTCAGCATCCTCGAAAAGACAGATGCTGAGATTCTGGCTGCGGCGGAATGACGGCTCGAAGGAAGGTGCCAGGGTGACGACTCGGCGGAAAGGAAAGGCGTGCAGCAAACACGGAGCCCTGGCTGCGGCAGAATCACGGCTTGGAAAACAAATGACGGAGAGAAGGGCGAAAGCGGGGTGCTGAAGAAGGCTGGTGGCGGCGCAGGAAGAAGGCCCGGGGCTAAAGCCCAGGTTGGATTCGGAGCGGGATATTCGTGGGGTTAGAACGCCGGAGCTAATCGGGAACGACCTTTCAGCATCCTCGAAAAGACAGATGCTGAGATTCTGGCTGCGGCTTCGCGGCGCTCGGAATGACAAACATTCCCTGCGCGCTCAGAATGACAAAAAACGGGGAAGGCGAAGGACAAATACGGAGATTCTGGCTGCGCCAGAATGACGACTCGGGAAGGGCTGCGGCGGGATGATGACGCCACCTGGCAGCGTTAGCGATGCACAGTTACCCCGCCATTGTTACAGATCAATCCCGCCAGCCAGCTATAAGGGCGCAATTCTCAGTTGCTCAAAACGCCGATTCGCAGGCGTAATCCGACCTTCGAGGGGTCAACGCTTGCGGTTCAGGTCTGGGGTCTGGACCTTAGCGTACTTCTGTTTTCGTGCGCCTCGCTTGCATTCGCAAGGAGCCTTGCCACAAGCACCACACAATCCAGCTTCTCGCCGTTTCTGAACCTTCGTCACCGCGATGCTTTTACGCTCCATCTGCATATCCTATTCCCAGTTGCCCAAAATGCCGATTTTCGAGCGCAACCCCGGACGTGCGCGCAGGTCAACCGCACTTGCTGCATCAGTCTATTTGCTTTGGGAATGTGATGCTTTGCATGATGTCGTCAAGATGATGGTGCAACGCCTTCTCCTCAGTCGAAGTGAGTTCGCGAGTTCCATCGTCGGAGGATGTGCAGTGCGTATTGAAGTCCTTTTCGAAGACAAAGCAACGCCCACCTCGATACGTTGCATAGACGTCATAATTCTGTCCGTGACACATCCCGGCCCCAGCGCCGGACCCGTGCTGGTAGAGCACGTCATGAATCGTCTGCTTGTCGAAGCTCTTCATCGCGTCATTTTTCAGAACGCGATCCAGGCACTCGGGCTCTGAATGCACGACCGGCACGAGGAAAATGAAGCTCAGAAGGTCGAGGCTCGTCTTCTCGTAAACAGTCCCCTTCGGTGAGAACGCGACCATGATCTTCGGAGTCTCGCCGGAACTCCAAATGGCTGGAGATGCGTACTCGTCAGTCGGCGAAACTTGCTTCCACGCCAGCGGATACTGGAAACGCACGCCGGTTTCAGTATCTTGGAAGGTTGACATCGGCACTGGTGCTGGAGTCGCCCGTGTCTGCGCGACGGTTGGGGCTATTCCTAAGAGAAGCCCCGCGCCCGAAACCATTAGTCCCCGCTTAGTCAAAGTGTCCTCCGGAGTTTCCTTGCTGGTCGAGATCTTGCGCAGTTTATTATGCACAGAAAACGGGGTTGGCGGTAAAGACGCCCGGACGCATCGGGCGACTCCTGAACCTTGACGCCGAAGTATCATCATTCGTTCAAGATCTACACGCGTAGGAGTCAACTCCCGAAATACGGGGTTTTGAGCAACTGAGGACACGCCTTCGGCGGGGATGATATTTGACCTGCCCAACTGGTGGCTGCATAACGTTGTATCGGGTGGCGGCATAACTTTGGGGTAGGTGGCAGGATCGATTGCAGCCAGCGAAGGGCAAATACTGAGATTCTGGCTGCGCCAGAATGACGGCTCGAAAAGGAATGGCCAGAGTGACGGCTCGGAAAGGAATGGCCAGAGTGACGGCTCGGAAAGGAGAGGCAAGTTAGTGAGATTCTGGTTGCGGGGGAACGACGGCTCGTCGGGGGGAAAGGCGAAGGGCAAATACGGAGATTCTGGCTGCGCCAGAATGACGGCTCTAAGAGGAATGGCTAGAGTGGCGGCTCGGAAAGGAATGGCCAGAGTGACGGCTCGGAGGAGAGGCAACTTAGTGAGATTCTGGCTGCGGGGAAACGACGACTTCGGGGGGGGAAAGGCGAAGGGCAAATACGGAGATTCTGGCTGCGGGGAAATGACGGCTCGAAAAGGAGACGCAACTTAGGGAGATTCTGGCTGCGCCAGAATGACGACTTGGGAAGGGCTGCGGCGGGATGACGACGCCACCTGGCAGCGTTAACGATGCACAGTTATCCCGCCATTGTTACAGATCAATCCCGCCAGCCAGCTATAAGGGCGCAATTCTCAGTTGCTCAAAATCCCGACTTCAGGGGGTTGGGAGTTCTGGCGAGCCAACAGACCTCCCAGGCCCGGCAAATCAGTATCAAGTCCGACTTTCAAGGGAGGCGTTATCGGCAAAGTTCGAGCAAATCGCGATCTTCCTTAAATTAAGGATTGCAGAGGCCGAGGTCACAAATTGCAAGCGCCTTTTTCAGTAGAGAATTCATGGCTCTGAGCCTAATCGAGGCAGACGAGGCATTGCTTTGTTATCGGCGCTGCCCGTGCTAGCCTTCATCTACACGGGCTATTCGGGCTGGTTGCAGCGGCGATTTCGTGGGATCGCCAGGGCCACGCAGTCGATGCTTCAAGAGAAGCCTTGCCCCCAGGAACTGGGGTTTCGCCCCAATGTTGCCGAGCGGTGGCTGGCGTCGGGACAACACCATGAGAAAGTTTTGGATCGCTACTTCCGCTGCAGCGCTGCTATGCATAAGCGCCTTGGCGGTGGAACAGACGGCCCTGCATTACGGTGCTTGGGGCTTCGACGCGACGGGTGAAGACCGCTCGGTGAAACCCGGAGACGATTTCTTTCGCTTCGCCAATGGGGGTTGGCTCGACCGTACACCGATTCCAGCGGACA
>CAZAXI010000116.1:0-14669 GCA_964489045.1 uncultured Granulicella sp.
AGGTTGAGGGCTTCGGGCGCGGCCAGGCCGATGTCTTCGACGGCCATGCGGACGATGCGGCGGGCAACGTACATGGGGTCTTCGCCGGCTTTCAACATGCGGCCGAGCCAGTAGAGCGCGGCGTCAGCGTCGGAGTTGCGGACGGACTTGTGCAGGGCGGAGATGATGTCGTAGTGCTGCTCGCCCTGCTTGTCGTAGAGCAGGACGCGGCGCTGGAGTGCCTCGGCGGCGATCTCTTTGGTGATGCGTTTTTCCGGATGCGCGGCGGCGAGGTTGGCGGCGACGTCGAGCGCGTTGAGGGCATTGCGCGCGTCGCCGCTGGAGTAGGAAGCGATCGTGGCGAGCGCTTCTTCGTCGGCTTGCACCCCGGATGCGCCGAGGCCGCGCCGCGCGTCGGAGAGCGCGCGATTGAGGAGAGCGACGATCTGCGCTTCGGTGAGCGGCTCCAGCACGTAGACGCGGCAACGGGAGAGCAGCGCGGCGATCAACTCGAAGGAGGGGTTCTCAGTGGTGGCGCCGATCAGGCGGATGGAGCCGCGCTCGACGTAAGGCAGGAAGGCGTCCTGCTGGGCTTTGTTGAAGCGGTGGATCTCGTCGATGAAGAGGATGGTGCGGGAACCCAGGCCGGCGGCCTTTTCGGCCTGAACCATCACCTGCTTGATCTCCTTGATGCCGGACATGACGGCGGAGAACTCGATGAAGGTGGCGTGGGTGAGGGTGGCGATGATCTTGGCGAGCGTGGTTTTGCCGGTGCCGGGCGGGCCCCAGAAGATCATGGAGGTGGGATCGTCGTGGGCGATGGCGAGACGGAGCGGCTTGCCGGGACCGAGCAGATGTTGTTGGCCGACGAACTCTTCGAGTGTGTGCGGACGCATGCGCTCGGCCAGCGGAGCGCCGCGCAGGCTGGCGGCGGCGGCGGCGATCGGTGAGGTGTCGAAGAGGCTCATGCGTGCAGATTCGAGGTTCGAGGTTCGAGGTTCGAGGAATGCTGGCGCTGGCGGGATGCCTCGTAGAGCAGCAGCGAACCGGCGACCGCGGCGTTGAGGCTTTCGACCGGACCCGGCATGGGAATGGTGATGCGCGCGTCTGAAATTTGGAGGAGTTCCGAGGTCAGCCCGGAGCCTTCGTTGCCGATCATCATGGCGCAGGGTTGGGCGAGGTCGGCTGCGGCGACAGGCAGGGCGTCGGGACCTTGGGGGGCGTCGGAATCGGCAACTGCGGCGAAAAGGCACAAGCCGCGGGATTTCAGGGCGAGAATGTCGGCGGGCGTTACGGCGATGACGGGAACGCGGAAGACGGAGCCCGCTGAGGCGCGCAGGGCTTTCTGGTTCCACTCGCTAGCGGTGCCGGCGGTAGTCAGGACGGCAGTGGCGCCAAACGCCTCGGCCGAGCGGATGAGCGTGCCCAGGTTGCCAGGGTCTTGCAGCGCGGCGGCGATCAGCAGGAGTGGGGCAGTGCGGCCGGGACGTTTCGCAGGGAACGCGGATTCGATGTCCCAGGTGGGCGGGACGAGTAGCGCGGCAATGCCTTGCGGGTGTTGCGTGTCAACCGCGCTGGCAAAGACCTCGTCGGCGAGGTAAAGCTGCTCGACGCCTCGGGGGAGCCATGCGGGAGGGTCGATGCGCTCGCTGAGGAAGACGGCCTTGATGGGGAGACCACTGCGCAGCGCTTCCTGGAGCAGGTGTTCACCTTCGATCGCAACCAGGCCGCCGCTAAGCCGGGCATGTCCCGCGAAGGCTGCGCGAAGCTGCTTGACGCGCGGGTTGGCACGACTGGTTACGAGGGTTGGCGGCGCGGGCATAGCGAAATCTTACGCTTAGAGGCAAGTGTGCGCCGCTGGGTGAAACGGCTCAAGGGAAATCAATTGCAGGCGAGCGCGGTCCAGACGCCGGCCGCGGTGCCGCTGGCGCTGGTGATGCTGAGGTCGACGAAGCTGCCTGCGGCGACCGTGACGCTGCCCGAGATGGTGCAAGCCACGCCGGGCGATGCCGTGCAGACAAGGGCAGTGTCGGCCATGCTGCCTGGAGTGCCCGTGCGCAACGTCACGGTGATGGTATTGGTCTGCTGCGAGAAGACGTTGAGCGTGGTCGCCGTGCATCCCGATGGAACCCAGGTGAGAGCCGATGCAGGTGTGGCCGCTGCCCCAATCTCGGTCGCACTGGCGTTGGAGCTGTTCACGGAGTAGTACACGTTGGCGTCCGAGACTGCGTGATACATGGATGCGAACGGAATGCCGCTGGTTCCACTGCCGCCTCCACTGCCGCCGCTGCCGGCAGGCCCGGTAGCGCCCTGCGGGATGGTGAAATTCAGGACAGCTCCGGAGCTGGTGCCCCCGTTGGTGACTGCGGCCTGAGTGCCCGCCGCACCCGTGGTGACCGTGCCAATGGTTACAGCCGCCGCCGCGCCGGAGGGACCTGTGGGACCTGTGGCGCCCGCCTGCGCGAGCACAGCCCATACCTGCGGATAGAGGTCCGGCTCGGACGAGGAACTCCCCGCCAGGGCAATGTAGGTCGAGGCAGGAGTGCCGTAGGCGACCGCATCGTTCGCCGCGTATCCATAGCCCGCGACCCATGCGCCCTTGAATGTTATCCCCGGCGGCCCCGGTGCTCCATTAGTCCCGTTGGTGCCATTGGTTCCGGGTAATCCCGCTGTGCCAGCCGCACCGGTGGCCCCGGTTGCGCCAGCCTGCCCGGCCGACCCGGCAGCTCCCGGCGCTCCGGTTGCTCCTACCAGTCCCGCCGGCCCAGCCGGTCCCTGCGGCCCCGCCGGCCCTGCTGGCCCCGCGTAGCCGGTCGGCCCCTGCAGGCCGGTTGCACCGGTCGCGCCTGCGGGTCCAGTGGTTCCCGCAGCCGCGAGCAGTCCCCAGTGGAGCGGGCTCACATCCGGCTCGTGGCCGGCGTTGGCCAGCAGCGCAATGTAACTGGAGCCGCCGTAGGCGACCGCGTCACCCACTGCGTAGGGCGTGCCGATCAGCCATTCGCCTTGAAACGCGATCGGCGGGCCTTGCGGTCCGGCCGCGCCGGTTGTGCCGGTGGGGCCAGTCGCGCCGGTTAGTCCGGTTGGGCCAGCCGCGCCAGCCGCACCTGTTGCCCCCTGCGCGGCGAGCACCGCCCACTGCGACGCACTCAGCGACGGCGTGTTGCCATGGTTGCCCGCGATCATCGAAACATAGGTTGATCCCTGCCAGCTCACCGCATCGTCCAGCGCATAATTGACCGACGACTGGTAGTTGCCGAGGTAGTTCGCCACTGGCGGGCCTTGCGGTCCGGTGGCTCCGGTTGCGCCCGTCGGTCCAGACGGGCCCTGCGGCCCCACGGAGCCGGCCACGCCTGTGGCTCCGATTGCTCCGGCAGGGCCGGTCGCACCGGATGCGCCGGCTGCTGCGAAGAGTGCCCATTGCTGCGGACTCTGATCGGGCGCGTTGCCGTGGTTGTTCGCAACCAGCGACACGTAGCCGGCGCCGTTGAATGAGACGCCGTCTGCGAGCGCGTAATTCGTCGTCGACGAGTACGTGCCCTGGAACGTGATGCCCACTGGCCCGGGAACTCCTTGCGGCCCCATCGGTCCGCCTGGCCCGGTGGCGCCGGTCGTGCCGGGAAGGCCCTGCGCGCCAGCTTGCCCGGGGATTCCCTGGGGACCTTGCGGCCCGGATGGACCGTTTGGCCCGACGCTTCCGGGAAGCCCTTGCGGCCCTTGCAGGCCGGTTGCTCCCGTGGCGCCGGTCAATCCCACCGGACCCTGCGCCGAAAGCACTCCCCATTGTTCCGGGCTGAGGCTGGGAGTGTTGCCGGCGTTCCCAGCGATGAGAGATGTGTAGCTCGACCCCTGCCACTCGACCACGTCGCCGAGTGCGTAGTTCTCGGTCGAACTGTAGTTGCCCTGGTAGACCAGCCCCGTCTCGCCCTGTGTGCCGGAGGCTCCGGCAGGCCCCTGCGGCCCGGCGGGGCCGGCGGGGCCGGCTGCTCCGGTCAGTCCCGGAGGCCCCATTGGACCGGTTGGGCCAGAAGTTCCCGGCGCGCCAGCCGCGCCCGCTGGTCCGGCAGGACCGATCGGGCCCGGCAGCCCAGTTGCGCCCGTGGTGCCCGTGACACCCGTGGCCCCGGCAGACCCTTGAGGCCCTGCCGGCCCCGTCGGCCCGGTTGCGCCTGCCGGCCCGGCGCTCGCCAGGTCCACATCGAGCGTGGCGGCGTGCGAGGTCTGATCATTTTCCTTGCTGTCGAACTGGACCATCGCGGTTCCGGCCGACAGCGCGAGCCCATTGTTCGTGGATGGATTGGCGATCCAGCCCTGCACCAGAGAGGTTACGTCCACGGCGATGAACGCGCTGGCCTGGTTGACCGAAAACACCCCGGCGGGACTGCCGATGGAGGGCTCGGTTGCGTAGGTCACGCTGTACTCACCCCACGCTCCGGTGATGGGTGCGTAGCTCACCAGGCCTGGCGTGGTGACGCGGTTGACATACAGCCGCAGCACCGCGCGCGAGACCTGGGCCGCCGTGGTGCCGGCCGGCAGCAGCGAAAGATCGAACTGC
This sequence comes from uncultured Granulicella sp., assembly GCA_964489045.1. Lineage (GTDB taxonomy): Bacteria > Acidobacteriota > Terriglobia > Terriglobales > Acidobacteriaceae > Edaphobacter. The sequence goes on from CAZAXI010000116.1 coordinate 4,532, forward strand.
AGCAGCGTGGTGTATCCGCCGCCCACATCCAGGTTGGAGATTGCCCCGCTGTTGACCGCCGGCATGGCGCTGTTCACATGCGTGTCTGCCACCAGAGTCGCCTGCGCAGCCCAGGCGGGCTGGACGGCGGAAAACGCGCCCACGCCGAGCAACGCAACCGCGCCGGCACATAGCCTAAGCCATGGCCGCAATCTCAGCGCACGCCCAACTCCCCGTCCCATTCACTCGTCCCCAGTTCGAAGCAGGGATTCATCCCGGCGAATAACTGAGGCTGGCCGTTCCGATCCGTACCTCGATCAACGATTCCTGCTCAACAATGCACGCTGACCCGAGAGTGCGAATTCCACAGCACATGGCGAAACACAGACTTGGGAGCAGTTCCCTTCTAGGCCTATGCGCGGGGAATAGCAAGGCAAATCATCGCGACCGGCCGGGACTGAAACCGATGGTGCGCGCCTGGAGATTAATTTCACGAGCGGACGCCGCATCCCATAGACTGCAAAGGCAACCTGCATCGAGGTCACCGACTTATGACTCAAGCAACGCCCGCCGCAGCCGCCAATCTACCCGGCACGCTTCCCTCCCCCGACACGCTCGTCAACGTGCCGCGCCTGATCACGGCGTACTATGCGCTGCGCCCCGACCCGGAGAATGCGGCCCAGCGCGTGGCGTTTGGGACGTCGGGCCATCGCGGCAGCGCGTTCAACGGCTCGTTCAACGACGATCACATCGCCGCCATCACGCAGGCGATTGTGGAGTATCGTCGCGGCCAGGGCATCGGCGGGCCGCTGTTTCTGGCGCAGGATACGCATGCACTGTCGGAGCCGGCATTCGCGACGGCGCTCGAGGTGTTGGCAGCCAACGGCGTCGACGTGATGGTCGACGACCAGCTTGCATATACGCCAACGCCGGCGCTCTCGCATGCCATCCTGACGTACAACGCGGCGGTCGGAAATACGAAAGACGGGGGCAAGCGGCAGAGCGACGGCATCGTGATTACGCCATCGCATAATCCGCCGGAAGACGGCGGCTTCAAGTACAACCCACCCAGCGGCGGCCCGGCCGACACTACCGCGACCAAGTGGATCGAGAACCGCGCGAATGCGCTGATTGCCGGAAGGCTGACGGAGGTGAAGAGATTCAACTACTCGCTCGCACTCGGCGCCGATACGACCCATCGGCACGACTACATCACCGCGTACGTCGATGACTTGGCAAATGTCATCGACTTTGCGCCGCTGGCGGGCACGAAGCTGAAGCTTGCCGTCGATCCGCTGGGCGGGGCGGGCGTGTACTACTGGCCGCGCATTGCGGAAAAGTACCTGCCACAGTTACAAATTCTCAACCCCTACGTCGATCCCACGTTCCGCTTCATGACGCTGGACTGGGACGGGCGCATTCGCATGGATTGTTCCAGCCCGTATGCCATGGCAAGCATGATCAAGAACAAAGACAAATTCGACGTCGCGTGGGCGTGCGATACGGACCATGACCGTCATGGCATCGTGACGCGCACGACAGGGCTGCTGAATCCCAACCACTATCTCGCCGTCGCGATTCAGTATCTGTTCACGCACCGGCCGGAGTGGTCGGCGAAGGTGGGGATTGGGAAGACGCTGGTGTCATCGTCAATCATCGACCGCGTAGCAAAGGGGTTGGGACGGCCGATGCTGGAAGTGCCGGTGGGCTTCAAGTGGTTCGTCGATGGGCTGATCGATGGGAGCCTTGGGTTCGTGGGCGAGGAGTCGGCGGGCGCGAGCTTCCTGCGCCGCAACGGCACCGTGTGGACGACCGACAAAGACGGCCTCATTATGGGTTTGCTGGCGGCGGAGATGACGGCGGTGACGGGCAAGGATCCGGGACAACTTTACGGCGAGCTGACGGCGAAGTACGGGTCGCCGGTATACCAGCGCATCGACGCCGCGGCGACCAAGGAGCAGAAGGCTAAACTCGGCCGACTGTCGCCGTCGCAGGTGAAGGCGAAGACGCTGGCGGGCGAGCCGATTACGGCGATCCTGACCGAGGCTCCGGGGAACCATGCGCCGATTGGCGGGCTGAAGGTGACGACGGAGAATGGCTGGTTCGCCGCGCGGCCAAGTGGCACGGAAGATGTCTACAAGATTTACGCGGAGAGCTTCAACGGCGCGGAGCACCTGAAGCAGATACAGACGGAGGCACAGGCACTGGTCACCGCAGCCATCGCCTGATCAAACGACCGCGTCACTTCGCGGCGGGTAGCTTGAGGAAGTCGGCGACGTCGAGGGCTTTGCGGGTGAAGCGGGCCTCGTACATCGCGCCTTTGTAGTAGTCGCGCAGGTCGATGCGGGTGCCGACCGAGGCGCGGCCGGGCCGCTCTTGCGGGAGGTTCAATTCACCTTCGCCCTGCAACTCGTCGCCGACGTAGTTGTGCAGCATCTTGCCGTCGTAGACCGCGGTGACGCGATACCACGGGCCGAACGCGTGCAGCTTCTGGCAGTTCAGCAGCGTGCGCGACTGGCCGCCGGCGGTGGCGAAGCTGTCCAGGCACCACTGCGCTGGCTTTCCGTCTGCCCCGGCGACGATGCGAATCTCGAACAGCATACGCTCGTTGGGATAGTCAGCCCCGGTGGCGGGATCAACCGATTGCAGATGGAAGATGCGCTGCTCGGGCTTGCCGTCAGCGTCGGGCTTGAAGATCATCTCCCAGGTCCAGGTTGCGGCGCCCGCCAGAGGATGCACGCCGACAAACAGCGCGTCGTCCACACCGTTGAACGCGACGGCCTTACCGATCTCCGCGTCGATCACCTTGGGCGCGCCAAGCACCTTGGTGGGATGGCCACCCAGTGACACCGTCTGATCGAACCGCCAGATCTCCTGCTGGGCCACCGCAGGTCGAACACACAGCGCACCTGCAGCCAGCATCAGGCAGACTGCTCCGGCCCATTGCAGCCTGTCCGTGTACGAACAGCCCGGCGTCCGCACGTTCATGCCGCGGCCGCCACGCGTGCCTGGCGTGCGTTCTCGATGCCGTCGAGCGTAGCCCACAATGCGCGGGCCGCATCTTCGCCCGACGCCAGAGCAGCCTCGATCTCTTCCGGGTGGGCGGCAAGCTCGGCAGCCAGGGCATTGCGCCACACCCGCGCGTGATGCACGTCCGCGGTGGTGTGCACGGTGAAGTAGCGCCGCGTGGCCGCGTCCGCGCCATAGTGGTGGGTCAGGCCGTCGTCTTTGGTCCGGGCAATCGCAGGCACGCGCGACTCGTACGCGAACAGGGCCGCCAGCGCCGCCGCGGGTGAGCACCGCATGGTGGCGCGGAAGTACTCGAGCAGCGCACGTGTCTGGGGGCCGATCCTGCGCTCGCGCACGGCTGTCTCCTCCGCGCCCATGCCGCGGGCAAAGTCCATCCACAGGTCGCTGTGCGGGGTGCCGTTGTCCAGACCCTCTTCATCGGCGAGGTTCTCCAGCACCACGCGGCGCAGCTTGCCATCGGGCAGGCGCGAGTGCAGCGCGCTGAGATACGCCGGGAAGGCCGACACGTGGTGCCAGTACTCCGACGCATATTCGCGCAGGTCCTCGCGCGTCAGCTCGCCTTTCGACCACGCCACGTAGAAGGGATGATTCAGCAGGTCGTAGTTCTCAAGGCGAGCTTCGAGAGCATGAAAGAAAACGGGGGAAGAATCAGTCATGGCAAGTCTCCGTCTGGGGGTTAGGCTGCAGTTCAGATTCCGATTTCCAATTCCAATTCCAATGATTGTAGCGAATATCGGAGAATGCGCGCCCTGTGGACGCGCTATCTTCCGGACGGACGCGACCGGTCCGTTCCCTGCGGCAAGTACGTCAGTTCTGCGACCGCCCATCTGCTCCTATTTGTGCGCCCCCCCGCTCGACGCACCACCACCACCGCCGCCGCCGCCGCCGCCGCCGCCGCCACCACCCCCACCACCGCTGGGCGCGCTACCGCCGCCACCGCCGTGGGACGACCCGCCGCCTCCACCGCCGCTCGAGGACGGCGCCGAAGCCCGCGAGCTTCCGCCTCCACTGTTTCCGCCGCCGCTGTTCGAGTAGCTGCCGGAGCTGGAGCCTCTGGCCATGGACGAGCCTTCGTTGCCCGACCTGACGTTACCACCACCGCCGCCGATCGATTGCACCACCGTGGTTTGCCGGCCGCCCTGGGACATCTGCCTCTCCACCGAGAAGGTCTGCGATTTGCGGTCGAAGTTAATGGGCGTCCCGGTGTCTCGCGCCACAAATCCCCTCTCTGCCGTGGGCTTGGCGATCGGGGCTCCCTTGAACGGAGTTGCGGTTCTGGACGCGACCGCCGCCGCGAACACCGAATGGGCCATGGCATTCGGCGTCTCCGCGCTCTTCAGCGGCTCCAGGACGGGGTTGCGAAACTCCTTCGGCGCCTCAGCCAGCAACTTCATCGGCTCGTCTTCTTTGAAGCTCACCCGCTCGATAGGCGCCCCGCTCTTTCCCGTCACCCGGAATATTCCGTCCTTCAAATTGATCGGCCGTCTGCCCGCAATGTCACGAGGATGAATCGGGACAAAGCCCACCGTGTGCCCGGTCCTGACCCAGCGAACGGGCCGATGGTGGTGCCTCTTGCCGCCGGCCACCCACACATAGTGGTGCTGCCAGCGGATCCAGCCCCCGGCGTGGCAGACCGCCCAGTCCCACGGGTAGTAGCCGCCGAAGGCATCGAAGGCCCAGAACGGGCTGAAACCACGGTGCGGAAATGCCGCGGGATAGAGATATCCAGCGGCGAAGAATGGAAAACCATACGGGACAAACTCACTCCCGATGATCTGTTCCTTGCCGGTTACCGGGTCGATCGCAATCAAGTCGCGAACCGCAGCCGCAGAACACGGAAACGTGTAGTCCTCGGTATAGACAGTTGCGCCCGGATGGCTTGCCAGGTAGACATCGGCCGTCGATGGCGCGGCGGCCTTGGCCTTCGCCACGCGCGACGACTTGGCACTCGCGAGCAATTCCTCATCTGCGGCGGTGGGCTGCATCGTCTGCGCTCCAGAGGCTACCGCCTGCGCTCCAGCAGCGGTTGTCTTCTGTGGCTTGGTAAGCGCAACTTCCGTCGCCTGCGGGGCCCAGCCATTGGTTGGCTCCCAACACATTCCGTAGGGGTCGCAAGCAAAGAAGCGGCCCTGGCCATTCAAGGCATCCAGTCCGGGAACGGGCGCGGTAAGGCCTGCGGCCTTCATTGCCGTAGACATGGCTGTGTTGCGCGCGGCCACCCGCTGCGCGACCCATTCGTCCCACTCGGACGATGCGGATGCATTTGCGGCGGCCGGCGCCAATATCCGGATATCGTGGCTGAAGGTCATCGTCTGCCCGACTGACTGTGCGCGGGGTGTATTCAACCCGGGCATGCGGAAGGTGAGGTCCTGCAGCGGCGTGATGGAGATCGCATCCAGGTAGCTGTCGACGCGCACATACGTCTTTTGCGGATAGGTGATCGAAATATGGTCGGTGGGAGTGCTCAGGTCGAAGTACTCGTGCCACACCATGGGCTGCACGTTCAGGGTCGCAGTGCCGGAGAGCAGGGCGATATCGGTAAAGGGCACGCCATCCGTAGTGCTGAGCTGGTTGAAGGTGAGGACGGAGTTGTCCGCGAGGTAGACAGTGGAGGCATCCTCGAACTCAATCTCCGCGCGCCCAGTGCCGGTGACGAGACTATAGCCCGACCCAAGCGGCAAGTTGACCACGGCCTGCTCCCAGCCCGTGGAACCGTCTCCCTCCTGGTGCAGTTGCTTGTCGGCGAGCTTGCCGCGTGAGATGCGGACGTCGCCCTGGACGTAGCTGAGGCGAACAATCTGTGGATAGGTGGCAGGAGCCTTGGCAGACGCGGGCCGCGGTGGAAGGATGGCAGCGGTAGCGGCTGTTCCAAGTTGAGCTGTTGCAGGTTGATATGCGGTGAGTAATCCGGAAAGAACCAGAATCGGCAGGGTAAGGCAGCAATCATTGACGCGCATGGCAGCCCTCCGCGGGGCATAGCCTCTTTTACCGCTTGCGCTGGGCGGCCCGAGTGCGGCCCAGTGAAATTGGTCCAACCATTGGACTAGACAGGATGCCACTAAGTTGCCGGCGCGTGGGGTTTATTTTGTCCCGGCCGTTTATCGACGCGTTTCTCTCCCACAAACAACAAAGCTAGCCTTCCGAGTCTAGGCTGCTACAGCTTTGGGGAGAAGTCGGTCAGCTTCAGGAATGTCGATTCGACCTTTTCGACCAGCTTGCCGTTCACCTCGCTGGCTGCGCTCACGCTCTTCCACTCCGGGTCATCGTGGAACGCGGCCCAGTTGGCAGTGGCCGCCTCACGGCTGGGGTGCTTCAGGATGTAGAACAGGGTCCTCCCCTTCAACGGGTCATCGGTCGGCGTCCAGTAGGCGACGCTCTCCATCCCATGCCGTTTGAAGATCGCAATGGTGTGGTCGCGAAAGCGCGCGAGCAGGTCATCGAGCTTGCCCTCATACGCGTGGTACTCGCGCAGTTCAAAGACCGTGCCATCCTGCTGAGCTACGCCCTGAACCCCGGCTAACGCAGACATCAACGTTGCCGCACCCATCCCGGTCAACACACTACGTCTCTTCATAGAGCGGTATTCTAGACCTCCGATCGCAAACGGGGCGAATTCGCTTCCTTATGACCGTACCCTGAGTTACCCTTGTTTTTCTCCCCTAACTCCGGCTGCATTACCCGATTCCTGGAGCATTCATGAAGGTCTTCAGCATCATCCTGCTCATCCTTGTGCTCGGCGGCGCCGCCGTTTATGTCGATGGCGCACGCCTGCCATACAACCACTCGGTTTCGGTCACCGGGACAGTCGCAGCCCCGCCGGACAAGGTGTTCGCCCTCATCACCAACGTCGCCAAAGGCTCCGACTGGCGTCCCAACGTCAAGTTCGTCACCGTGCTGCAACCCGACCAGGGGCGCGACCACTGGGTCGAGCATCTCAACTACGGCCAGTTCATGACCTTTCTCGCCACCCGCACCGAGCCGCCAGTCCGGCGCGATGTTCGACTCGATGATCCGAATGCTTCCTACGGTGGTACCTGGACGTACGAGCTCTCGCCCGGTCCGGATTCCGCCACCACCACGCTGCGCATCACGGAGACTGGCTTCATCAAGCCGCCGGTCTACCGGTTCGTCATGGCCCACGTCATGGGTCCAACCCACAACCTGGACCAGTACATGAAGGACATCCAGGCCGCCGCCAGGTAGCGCTCAGTCCCGCCGCCGCGTACGGTTCCAGTAGATGCCCACTCCAACTGCGTTGAACAGCAGCGAAGTCACTATCACCTTCGCCGCAAACATCCACCGGCTGGTGACATCGACAATGGGCAGCAGGTTGAATCCCATCGCCAACAGCGTCATCGCCAGCCCACTGACCGACGCGACCTTCAGCCAGAAACCGGCACGCGCGCCAAACCGGTCGCCTGCCACCAGCGGGACCGCGAACATGATCAGGTAGTAGACGCCGTAGAAAATGTTGTTCGTCGAACTGAGCAGTTGGTAGGCCTCCTGCGCGCCCGTGCCATATGTTGCGAGAAGGCCCATGATGATCGACAACGCCACGATGACGCCAATCGATCGCGTCGGTGTTCTCCAGCGCGGATCGAGTCGCGTAAACCACGCAGGAATCATCTTGTCCCAGCCCGCCACCATCGGCAGGCGGCTGGTCTCCGCCACGATCACCGTGTAGACGGCCATGGTGGCCATTGCCAAAGTGAGGATGGCCGCGCGGCCAAGCATCAGTCCCCAATTGATGGCGCCGTGCCCGCCGCCGCCGGAGAACGCGGCTGCCAGCACCTGCGGCACCGGCCCGGTCAGGTCCACCTTCGCAGCCGGGATATAGGTGAGAACGGAACCCGTCATCAGCATATAAATCACCGCTACGATCGGCGCGGCAATCCACGCTGAGCGCATGATCGTCCTGCCCGCGTCTCGCGTCTCGCCGGCAAACACCGCGACCTGCTCCAGACCGGTGAGTGCACCGAATGCAATCTTGGTGAAGATGTTGACGCTGAACAACGTCAGGGCAGGCATCGCAAGACTGAACCGGGCCTGCGGATTTACATGCGGATGGGTCGCGCTGGCGTGCGGATGGATAAACAGCAGCGTCATCAGCAACACCGTCACCGTTACGGTAACCGCCGTGCCGAAGTGCGCCACCCAGCGGCCGATCCCGAGCCCCGGCACATTCACGAACAGGATGGCTAAGAATATGGCGACGGTCAGCGCCGCGATCAGCGTGTGGCTCTCTTGCATCCACGCTGCGCGCGGACCCAGAGCATAGGTCAGGCTGGTCGCCGTCATGATGCCGACGTTCGATACCGCCAGCAGCGCCCACATGCCGAAGTTCCACGCGCACATAAACCCCGCGAACGGTCCCAGCGCAAACTTCGCCCACTGATACACGCCGCCTTCCAGTGGCCAGACCTGCGCACACCATCCCACCACGGCAGCCTGCGGAATAAACAGAAACAGGATCGCCGTCACCCAGAACGCGACGTGCGTTGCGCCTTGTTTTGCCGCAGTCCCCGCCCAGGTGATCCCGATCACCAGCAGGATCTGCATCGGCACCAGGTCGCGCAGGCCCAGCGAGCGCCGGAGCGCATGGCTCGAGGGCCGCCCGGAAGCTGATTCAGACTCCGCTGCCAGTTCTTCGACGCTGTTGTTCAAGCGATGGCTCCGTCAGGGATTTGGCAAACCGATTTCTCACTGTAGCATCCGGGAGGCGTTGCCGGGCGCGGACGGCGCGGCAACGAATTGACTCGCCGCAATGGCTCTGCGAGACTTCTCAGCGTATGCAGTATCGCGGCAAGCTGGAATATGCACAGGCGCGCAAGATGCGCGAACGCAACACCCGCCTTTACCGGCTTGCCCACTGGCCCATCTGGATCTGGGTGTTCTTCCTCGCGCCCGGCCCGCTCACCTTCTCGCTGTTCGCGCACGGCTTCAGCCGCGGCAACTCCATCTGGCTGGGGCTGGTGTTGCTCGGCACGGGCATTGCGGCGTTGCGCGGCAGCCTGCCCGGTGCGGAGCCAGCGCCCTATATCCTGCGCTTCGACGAGGACAAGCCCAACCCCATGTACCGGCGCGTGTGTTACACCTTCGCGTGGAACGCCGTGCTCAGCTTCGCGCTGCTCAACCTGGCCGGCATCTTCATCGCCGTAGCCACCGGGACCTGGTACATGAAGCAGATCTACACCTACGCCTACGCACCGCTGTGCGCGACCATCCTGATCCTTGGCGCGGCGGGCCTGCTTCCCCGCGTCGGACGCTCCACCAAGGGCGAAGGCACCGAGCGCCGTTACTTCTATGGCTCGGTTTGGGCGGTCGTCATCGCACAGACGCTGCTGCTGGCCGTCTGAAAGACGCTGCCCCCGACGCGCACCACCGCCGCCATCAAGCTCGCGGTCTTCGTTGGTACGCTGCTGCTGGTGGCGCGTGCGGCCTATCGTGGAGCCCTGCCGCGCACACGCCCCATCGTCCCCGGCGAATCGATGGTCGCGGATTGATTTGCGCCGCCTCGGCTAGTTTGCGCTGGGTCGCGGGACCGGCTGTGCCGGCACCGGAACCGGGCGCGATCCCGGAGGCCCGCCCGGCTGCACCGTGGTTGGCCCTCCCGGCACGCCGATCAGATCCGGCCCAAGCTCCACCTGGGTTTTGACGATCGCGTCTGCAACCAAACGCCCGAAGACCTTCTGTCCATAGGGATTCAGGTGGGTGCGATCCAGCGCAGCGGGCGCAGGCGCGTCGACTCCGGTTGCGGTCGTGTCCGCTGCGACGGCCACCGGCTTGCCCGTGTCGGGGTCGTTGCCTTTGTCGAATTTGTCGGCCTGCTCCTGTGTCCCTCGATTTAAGAGGGCCGTTGAAAGCGCATTCAGCTCGATGACCGTGATGTAGTTCCTGGCTCCCACCTCTCTCGTCGCATTCACATAGTCAGTCAGGTCCTCGACCACCTTGCCGTCCTTGAACGTTCGCCGCGAGAGCGAGGTCACCAGCACGGGCACCGCGCCAATCGCTCTGACATCGTCGATATATCGCTGCAGGTACACTTCAAAGGCCGGCACCGGCAGATTCGCCGCGGGCTTCTGGTCGTTATGGCCAAACTGGATCAGATAGTAGTCGCCATGCCTGTCCA
>CAZAXI010000117.1:0-14657 GCA_964489045.1 uncultured Granulicella sp.
GGCGGCTTCCTGCTGGTCCTGCGCTCGCCCTCGGCGCGCGCGCTGCGTTACTTCGTGGCGCTGGGCGCAGGCTTTATGCTGGCGGCGGCGCTGCTGGAGATGCTGCCTGAAGCATTCAGCCTGAACGTGCGCTGGGCCGCGCCCCTGATTCTCGCCGGCTACTGCGGCGTGCATCTGCTGGAACACACGCTGGTGCCGCACTTCCACTTTGGCGAGGAGACCCACGCGCACGAGTTCCTCTCCGCCAAGAGCAGCTACTCCGTGATGCTGGGCCTGGCCACGCACACTTTTTTCGACGGCATCGCCATCGGTTCGGGGTTTGTGGTGTCGGCATGGCTGGGATGGGTGCTTTTCATCGCCGTATTTCTGCACAAGATTCCCGAGGGCTTCACCGTGGCCAGCGTGATGCTCGCGGGCGGACAGGGCCGTCACGCCGCGCTGAACTCGGCGCTGTTCCTGGGCGCGACCACGGTGCTTGGCGTGCTTGCCATCAACCTGGAGCCGGGGTGGGTCAAAGCCGGGCTGCCACTGTCGGCAGGCGTCACCATTTATGTCGCGGCAACCGATCTTGTCCCCGAAGTGAACCGCGAGCCGGGCGTGCGCATGGCGCTGGTCTTCTTCGCCGGTGTGGTGCTGTTCTTCCTGCTGCGGATGCTGGGGCCGGGGTAGGCTCCGTTACAGTACTTCGAGGGTGACATTGACGGAGTGCTGCAATATGGTCCCGGCGAGGCTGGTCGCGGTCCCGGTGACGGTCAGCGTATAGGTTTGTTCATTGACGTTCTCGGGCGCAGTGTTGACGCGATCTCCGCAGCCAGTGGCCAGGGTTGCGAGCAGAATGCAGGATGTTGCGGCCAGCGCGAAAATCAGCATTGAACGGATCCTCGCAGTACCCTTGAGTGAGAATCGCCGCGCGCAACAGATAGTGGGAAGCAGCAGAATCGCCAGCAGGCCGGATGGGGGAACTTCGGGACCCGGGCGCGCTGGGCGGTCCAGTCTTGCCAGCGGCGTCTGGATGGTCAGCGTGAAGCTGGTGACCGTGCCGCCGGGCGGCAGGCTCGACGGGTTCAGCGATGCTGTCGCACCCGACGGCACACCCTGCACGGCGAGCGCGATTGGACTCGACAGGGCTGCGCCCGTGGTGGCGACCGAGAAGTTATACGTCGCCGCGCTTCCCGCGGGCACCGTCTGCGTGATCGAGCCCGTGGCCGCCAGAGCGAAGTCGGATGCCGCGCCGACGACGACGTTCGCGCCTGCGGAGGTGCTGGGAAGAAAGTTCGAATCGCCGGAGTATGCCGCGGTGAGGGTGTGGGTTCCGAGGGCGAGTGTGCTGGTGGTAAACGCTGCGCTGCCAGCCGCGAGCGGTATCACCGAAAGCGCGGCTGCCCCGTCAAGCAAGGTGACGCTGCCCGTTGGAACGCCGCTGGTGGTGCTGACCGCCTGCATGGTCACCGTAACCGGAAGACCCAGGCTTGGGCTGCTGATCGTAGCCGACAGGGCCGTCAACGTGGGCGCCTGCGTGATGCTGAGGTTGGCGGGCGTGAGCGCCACCGTGTAGTTTTCTGCCGCACTGCCGGTAAGCGCGGCGGCAATCGGATAAGTTCCAACTGGTGACAGCAGGACTGCGCTGGTGGAAAATGCAGCAGCGACCTTCCCGGCGTCCTGCGGCAGCACGCCGCTGAGCACGCCGGTGCATACGGGGATGGTTTGACCATAGAGAATCGACACTGGGCTTGCCACCACAGTCGCGCCCAGCGGTGTCACCGTCAACGCCAGTGCCGAGGACTGCGCAGCGGGGTGGGTCGCATCGCCTGCGTAGGTCGCCACGATGCTATGGACGCCGGCGGCAAGCCCACCGGTGCTAAAGGTCGCCGCACCGGCGCCGAGGCTGGCGGTGCCGAGTGTGACCATGGTTCCGCTACTCGAGTCCAGAAATGTGACGCTTCCAGTTGCACTTCCCGTCCCGCTCAATGTTGCGGTCACTGCGCCGCTGCCGTACGCGACCACCGAGGGCCCGTTGAGCGACAACGTTCCCGGTGCAGAAGTCCCGAGCCCCGCGATGGTGTGGATGTCCGGTCCGGGCGCGGGCAACGTGTCGAGTTGGCGGATGCGCTGGTTGTCCGTGTCGGCGAGCGTGAGCAGTCCGGCCGGCGAGATCGCGACCGAATGCGGCGTATCGAGGCTCGCCGTGACCGCGGGCGCGCCATCGCCGGCGAATGCTTCGGTTCCCTGCCCCGCAACGGTGGTAATCGTCCCAGTGGCCGAGATGCGGCGGATGCGGTGGTTCGCGCTGTCCGCCACGTAGAGGTTGCCCGCCGCGTCCATGGTCAGGCCGCGCGGCAGGGCCATCCCCGCTGCGGTCGCAGCGCCGCCATCGCCGTTGAAGGCAAGCACGTTGCCGCCGGCAAAGCCCGCACCCGCAACCGTGGAGATCACTCCCGTTGCCGCGCTGACTTTGCGCACGCGTCCGTTGTGGGTGTCGGCGACGTACAGGTTTCCCGCGGCATCCAGCGCAAGGCCGTTGGGCGAGTCGATGGATGCCGACGTCGCCTGGCCGTTGTCTCCGGCGAAGGCCTCGTCACCGTCGCCCGCGACCGTGGTGATGACTCCGGTGGCAGCGTCGACCCGTCGTACACGATGATTGTTGGTGTCTGCCACGTAGATATTTCCGGCGGAGTCGAGCGTGAGCGCGGTGGGCAGGTCAAGCTGGGCCATCGTGGCTGGGCCACTATCGCCGGAAAAGCCTGCCGTGCCGGTCCCTGCTATGGTCGAGATCGTCCCCGCGGCGGCACTCACTTTGCGGATGCGGTGGTTGTGGCTGTCAGCGATATAGAGATTGCCCGCCGCGTCCAGGGCCAGCCCGGCAGGCGAGTCAAGGTTGGCGGCGATGGCTGGTCCGTTGTCTCCGGAGAAACCCTGCACTCCGCTGCCCGCAACCGTGGTGATGACCCCGGCTGCAGAGAGCTTGCGAACGACATGGTTGCCGGTCTCGGCGAAGAAGAGGCTGCCCTGCGCGTCGAAGACGATTGCAGAAGGAAGCACCAGGGGCAACGCTGTAGCCTGGGTCTGCGCCAGCGCTGGAGCGCCAAACACAAACGCTAGACCGATTGCCGCGCCATAACGCACGATGCGTTCGCATATCGCCTGAAAGGGATGTGCTGGCAGGTGGATCGGGGTGGTCGTGCTCTGCGTCCCCATTGCTTGCGTTGACTCGGCGTGTTTGGAGCGATTCCGGTGCGTCTAACAGGGTAGCACCGGCGCCGCCTTTGCGAGCAGCTAACTGCGATGGTAGGCTGCTGAGGAGGACGTCGCGGCATGCTCCGCGACCAGACGAATTGGAGCCGAGCGAAACTGCCGGTCGACACCACCAAGCCTAAACGGAGGGCTATGCCAAGGCACTGTCTTACGCTGGACCTGCAGAACGACCCCAAGAAGATCGCCGAATACAAGCGCTACCACGAAAAGATCTGGCCGGAGATTCGCGACAGCCTTTTCGCCGCGGGCGTGACCGAGATGGAGATTTACCTTCTCGGCACGCGCATGTTCATGATCATGGACGTGGGCGACGATTTCTCATTTGAAAAGAAGGCGGCCATGGACTCTGCCAACCCCAAGGTGTTGGAGTGGGAGGCCCTGATGGGCAATTTCCAAGCCGTCCCGAAAGGGGCCAATCCGGTGCGCCGCTGGGCACCCATGGAGAAGGTCTTCGACCTCGCGAAGCAGTAACGCTACTTCGCCATCCCGTAGCTGCACTTGTCCACGTCCTTCGGCTGCATGGTGATCTCCAGCCTGTGGTGTGCCATCATCGATGACCCCACCAGGATCGGAATGTTGGCCGCGCAAAGTCCCGCAACCCGCGCCACTACGCGGTACAAGCCCTTCCCGACCTTGTCGAACTTGAATTTGCCGTCCTTATCGCTCGTCACGGTTGCTACCAATTCATGCCTGTCTTCCGTAAACAAGGAGACTGACGCTTGCGACATGGCATCCCCGCCGAGGCCGCGCACTCTTCCTTCCACGCCGCTCAGCTTTAGCGGAGCTGGATCGGTCTGGTTCTCATCCACATACACAGATGCAGATGCAGGGACGGCCTGGGCAGCGCGTGCGGGAGCCACGGCAATGACGCCCACCAATCCCATCGCCAGTACAAATGTCATTTTCATCGTGGTCACCTTGCAGAGTCTAGCGCACCTGCACATCTCTCCGAAACACAATTCTCCGAATCGCGATTCGAAATCGGTAATTGCGATACGCAATAGGATGGAAAACTGCTGGATTTGGAGGCCTCGTGATCCTGACACAACTCGATTGGCCTCAACCACCGCGGCGGGTCCGTTTGGCGGTAACCCGCCTTTCTCGTCAGATCTTCGGGTTGAACGTCACCAGACAGGCCACAAAGATCACCCCAAACAGGATTACCAACAGCGGCCACCACCGGTCCAGCCAGGACTCCCGCTCACTCGCCAAACTCATGGTTACACCCTCCTGTCCCACCTCTCGATGCTAACCGAGAACCAATCTCCCATTCAATCCGCTCGCTCGCCGGTAGTGGGTTAGTTTGAAGAAACTTGACCCCAGGGGCTGAAGCCCGTTTCAACAAATGAGTTACCTACGGCACGGCTGAAGCCGTGCCCTTAACGAGACAAATCAGAATGGCCTTCTGCTGGCTCGCCGCGGCGTAGCTGGCATGTGAAGGTTGGTCATCCACCGGGATGAAGGGACTTTTGCCGACTCACGTCGTTGCCGTCGCCGCTCTTCAAACTCCGGAAGACAATGGTGGACGCAATCGTCAGTATTCCAAGCGCAAACAGAGCCTTGTGTAACCCGCGAATCATCTCAGCCGGATCAGAGTAAGAGCTGGGGATGAAAAACGCGGTGGCCAGCCCCGCAATAGCGACACCGAAACTGATCGCCATCTGCTGCATGGTGCTGGCGATGGAGCTGGCGCTGCTGGCGTCCGGGTCCGTGATGTCGGCATAGACCAGCGTGTTCATGCTGGTGTATTGCAGCGACGTGAACGCTCCATAAAGGAATGCCAGGAGAACGATCGCCCACACCGGCGTGCGCAGGCCTATGGTTGCAAATACCATCAGCAGAACTCCGAGAATCGCCGTGTTGGAGATGAGGACGCCGCGATAGCCGATGCGGCGCAGCAGCTCCGGCATGAACGGCTTGATGCACATGGCGGCGAGCGCCTGAGGCATCAACAGCAGGCCGGATTGGATCGGGGTGAATCCCAGTCCCACCTGGTAGAGCAGCGGCAGCAGAAATGGAACGCCGCCAATGCCCAGCCGGGTGAAGAACCCGCCGCCCGCCGCGGCCCGGAAGGTGCGAATGCTGAACAAGCGGAGCTGCAACAGCGGGAATTCGAGACTCTTGGCGTGAATTCCGTAGCCCGCGAGCAGCACCAGCGAGGTCACCAGCAGCCCGGACATCTCCCCTGCGCTCAGCGTATGTTCGCCGAAGATCTCCAGCACGTAGGACAGCAATCCAATGCCGGAACCGAAGAGAATAAGACCGACCACATCCAGCGGGGGAGTATTCTCTTCGCGGTAGTCGGGCAAATGCAGATAGACGAGGACCAAACCTGCCAGGCCAATAGGAATGTTGAGGAAGAAGATGAAACGCCAATGAAGATAGCCAACGATCAGACCCCCGGCGATGGGTCCAAGCATGGGAGCCACCAGCGCCGGGATGGAAACGAAGCTCATGGCGCGCAGCAACTCCGACTTGGCAAACGTCCGCACCAGGGTCAGCCGGCCAACGGGGACCATCATCGCCCCGCCGCAACCTTGCAGGATGCGGCACGCAACCAGCAGATGAATGTTGCCCGACACTCCGCAGAGAAAGGAGCCCAGCGTGAACAGGCCGATTGCGGATGCGAAGACGCGCCGGGTTCCAAACCGGTCCGCCATCCAGCCGCTGATCGGAATGAAGACCGCAAGGCTGAGCGTGTAACTGGCCAGCACCGCTTTCATGCTGAGGGGAGTAACGCCCAGGGCCGCCGAAACAGTGGGAACCGCGGTGTTGAGAATCGTCGTATCCAGCGACTCCATGAAGAATGCGACGGCCACCAGCCACGGCAGCAGTCGCATGGCGGCGGCTGACGGCGTGGATGCGGGTGGAGGCGCGATCAACGGACCAGAAGGATTCATACGTGCGCCGGGAGGGTTCACCATCATGTTAGCCGATGTGCGGGGCACCCGATCCATCGCCGCGCACCGCTCATTCCTGTAATATCCCTCCCATGGCTACACGCCGTAATTTCCTCTCTCTAGGAGCCCTGACCGCTGCCGGCATGGTGGCCGGCCCGGACGCCTCTGGCCAAACCGCCGGCCAGACCGCGGACGCAGTGAAGCAGATGAAGCCGCCTGCCAAGCCCGTCATCATCACCCGCGTTACCGGCGACACCACCATCCAGGAAGCGCACACGATGCTGCTGGATGGGGCCGACACGCTCGACGCTATCCACCACGTGTGCCTGGGCCGCGAGAATGACCCCAACGACCACAGCGTCGGGCTGGGCGGCCTGCCCAACGAGGAGGGCGTGGTCGAGCTCGACTCCTGCTGCATGCACGGCCCTACCCGCTCGGCCGGCTCGGTGGGTGGCGTCGAGAATATCAAGAACGTCTGCCTGGTTGCGCGCAAGGTCTATGAGCACACCTCGCACGTGATGCTCGTCGGCAAAGGCGCGGAACGCTTCGCCGTCGACCTTGGCTTCCCTACCGAGAATCTGCTGACTGAAGAGGCCCGCAAGATCTGGATGCTGTGGAAGGAGAGCAACTCGCAGATGGATTGGTGGGGCCCGGGCATGACCAACCCCGGCTGGAAAGACCCCTACGCCGATCGCCCCGCACCCAAGCCGACCATGGACATCCACGGCCCGCTATCGCGGCTACAGCCCGGAGCCATTCCGCGCCATCCGACACCGGAATGGTCTGAAACTATCCGTGAGCGTGCGCTCACGCTGGCCCGCATGGCCGCCGACCTCGATATCCCGCCCGCCAACCGCCAGTTCGCCGTCGAGCAGGTACTCTGGCCCTCCACCGGAACCATCCACGTCTCTGCGGTGAATGCCAAAGGCGAAATGTCGGGCGCGACCACCACCTCCGGCCTGGCATGGAAGCTGCCGGGAAGACTCGGCGACTCACCGATCCTGGGCGCGGGCTGCTACACCGATCAGGACGTCGGCTCAGCCGGCGCCACCGGCTCGGGCGAGGAGAACATCAAGGTCGCAGGCGCCCACACCATCGTCGAGCTGATGCGTCAGGGCGCGAGCCCCCACGACGCCGGCATGGAGACGCTGCGCCGCATCGTCCGCAACTACGGCGGAGATATGAGCAAGATCCGGCTGCTCGATATGGAGTACTACATCGTGCGCAAAGACGGCGCGTACGCCGGCTGCTCGCTGTGGAGCACCAGTCCGACGGGCAAGCCGCGCGTCTTCGCTGTCCACGACGGCGCCTACCGCGTGGAGAACTGCGCGCACCTGTTCGAGGGCGCGCCTCTGGAATGGCCCCCGTTCTAAAAGCCGCAAGTCACCAACTGTACGTGTATCCGATGCTCGAGGTCGTATACCACGGCACCGTGACCACCTTGCTGTAGCTTTCCTGAATCCAGATGGAGCTGTGAAAACTGCAGTGGGCGATGGCGCCGATCGAGACGCCGCTGTCGAGCCGGTTTCGGACATTGGCGTTGCCGGTATAGCTGGTGATCCCCGACTGAATCCAGGTGTACCAGGTCCACACCGTCGTTTTCGGAATCGAGAGGTTCTTCATGATGCCCAGGCTCTCAGTATGTTCTCCGTAGCTAGTGTGGAGAAAGCCGTGGGTTCCCGCGTTCTCGTAGGTATAGCCGAAGGTGAGCTCATCCCCGAACGGATCCTTCTTCAGGAACGCGAAGGTGTGGCCGATGCCGATGTTGTAGTTCGCCCGGGGAAGTAAACCAGGCCGGTCGAAGTCCGACCCACCCATTACAAACAGGTCGGTGCTCGTGCTCGGAGCTTCTGCCGGTGCGGTTGCGGTTTGGATTTGCGCGTGGAGTGCGCCGGTCGCGAGGACGAGCAGCACGATTGCCACGCGGGCTAATCTGAATTGGTTGGTTTGTGAAAGGTTGGAAAAGAAGGCTGACTTGCAAGTGAAAACGCTGCCATTGGCGCGTGTCACGGTGAAACTCCTGTCAGGTGCCGGGACGCATCCGGGCCCGAAACAACAAGCGCGTTGTATCCCTCAATCCATGTCTACTGAAATCGACGTAAGGACGGCATGAAGGCTAAAGCAGAAAGACAATAGCGGTCGGGATTCTCGCTGCCTTAGTGGCCGGAATGGACCTTCACCGAACCGTCGTCGCGGTGGGTCACCTTGTGGAACAGCCAACCCAAAATGGCGCAGGTAAACGCCACCAATGCCGTCCAGCGGAAGACGTCGATGAACGATAGCAGCATCGCCTGCTGCTCTAACTGCCGGTACATCAGCCCCAGCGCGCCGGGCTGTCCGGCCGCTGCTCCCAGATGATGTCCCACGTATGCGCCGGACGCATGCAACTGCTCCTGCATCCGGTGGCTACTCGCTGGCAGGTCCGCCGCCAGCATGGCTTCGTGGAAGTTGGTGCGGCGGATGAGCGCAGTCTGCGCCATTGCGATGCCTATGGAGCCGCCGATATTGCGCAGCAGATTGAAGACGCACGTGGCATTGCCCATGTTCTCGTTGCTGAGGGTGGTGATCGCCATGGTGGAGACGGGCACGAACACAAAACTCAGCGAGAACCCGGTAAGGATGATCGGCACCAGCAGCGTCAGCGGACTGATGCTGAGATCGACGAAGGAGAAGTAGACCGTGCAAATGCCAAACGCGGTGAACCCCGCACACATCAGAAGGCGGTTGTCCACGCGGTTGCTGATCAGGCCGATCACCGGCAGTCCGGCCATGGAACCAATGCCGCGCGGAAAAACCACAATGCCGGCAGTCAGTGCCGTGTAACCCAGCACCTCCTGGTAGAACAGCGGCAGGATCGCAATGGTAATGTAGATCGAAAACCCCAACAGGAAGATAAGCAGGCAGCCCACCGCAAAGTTGCGATTGCGCAGTACATGCAGGTTCACCAGAGGACTGCGCGCTTTCCAGCAGTGGCGGACAAACCAGAACAGCGAGATGCCCAGGACCATCACCGCCCAGCGAATCCACACAGCCCCGAACCAGTCGTCCTCCTGGCCTTTGTCGAGAATCACCTGCAGGCAGCCGGTCCACAGGATCAACAGGCCAAAGCCGAGGTTGTCGAACGCGCCGGGCCTGGCGTTGCGCACATACGGCGGATCTTTGACATAGCGGCTGATCATGTACACCGCCAGCGCGCCGACGGGGATGTTGATGTAGAACGCGTACCGCCAGCTATAGGTGTCGGTCAGCCATCCGCCCAGCGTCGGACCGAGAACCGGCGCAACGACGACGCCAAAGCCGAACAGGGCCATGGCCGCGCCGCGCTTGGCAGGCGGAAAGCTCTCCAGCAGAATCGCCTGGGAGAGTGGCTGCAGCGCGCCTCCGCCTGCACCTTGCAGCACGCGGGCGACCAGCAGCAAAGCCAGCGTTGGCGCAGCGCCGCAGAAGAACGACGCGATGGTGAACAACACCACACACGACAGCAGGAACCGTTTGCGGCCGAAGCGCAGCCCAAACCAGTTGCTCGCAGGGAGGATGACCGCGTTGGCGATGAGGTAGCTGGTCAGCACCCACGTCGCTTCAGAGTTGGACGCGGCCAGAGAGCCAGCGATATACGGCAGCGCCACCGACGCGATCGCCGTATCGAGCACCTCCATGAACGTCGCCAGCATTACCGAGATGGCGACAACCCAGGGATTCGCTGCCGGGGTTACGGCCTGAACGTCCGGCGCAACCTGCGCGGCTGCGGAATCAACGGGAATCTGTACGGCTGTGGCCATGCCTTCCCGGACCTTCTGCGGGAACTCAACAGACTAGGTCCGGAAAGAACACCGGCGCAGTGCCCGCCGTCACGTGGAATGGCTCAGGCGTGCCCCATGACGACCGTATGCGGACTCATCGGGATGGGAATTCCACTGACATCCTTGAAGCCGGCCTGGTGGTACATGGCTGTGAGTTCGCTGAGCGTGTATGCGTCTCCCGCGGCCGTGGTGGCCAGCATGATCAGGCTGAACGCCGCCGGCATGGGCGGAGAGACGCGGTCTTCGTTGGGCACGAACTCCAGGGTTGCGACGCGGCCACCGGGTTTGAGCGAGGCGTGGACCTTTTTCAACAGGCCGACGCAGGTCGGTTTATCGAAGTGGTGCAGGAAGTTGGTTAGCAATACAGCGTCATACGGTCCCTTGAAGTCGACCTCGAAGGCGCTGCCCGGGAGCATGTCGTAGCGGTCCTGAACGCCGGCTTTGCGGGCATTCTCCAGAGCGACGCGGAGCACCGGGGCCCAATCGAGACCGGTGACGTGGGCCTGCGAGTTCTGCTTGGCGATCTCGATTCCGAACAGGCCGTGGCCTGCCGCGATATCCAGCACGCGCATCGGGCCGGTGCGACCCTCCAGAACCACCGCGCCGAGCGGACCGGCCATAGGGCCCATCATCGGCGCCATCTTCTCGGCGAACTCGACCCAGACGGGATTCTCCGGCTCGACGGTACCGGTGCCAGGCAAAAGCGTTCGGCCATCGCGCACGACCTTGGCTAGGTTGCTGTACGACTCGTTTACCTGCGGATTGCTGAGGAACTGGGCGACGGAGGCCATGCACGCGGGCGAGCGCGGATCGAGAAACGCTGCGCTGCTGGGAGTGTGCTTGTAGTGCCCATTCACCTTGGTCAGGACGCCATTGATCACCAGAAAATCGCAAAGGATGCGCGTACCCCTTTCCGACGCCGCACAGTGGCGCGCAATGGAGGCTGTATCGCCCGGCCCTTCGCCCACAGCGCGGAAGATGTCCAGTTCGATGGCGGCTTTGAGGGCCGCCGAGCGCTGATGTGCATTCACCATGTCGAACACCAGGCCGGGATTTAGCGGAGCTGCGTTGTTCATGTCGGGTTGCATGACAAACCTCCTCAAGTTTTATGGTGGGGAACCCAAGCGAATCCAGGGGGCCGTTGGCCTATCGATCCAAGTTCAGGCAGCGTATCACATTGACTGCACAGGTGGTATCAACCCGAATTGATAAACGGCGCTGCGCCGAGATAGAGCAGCTATTCGGTGGTGACGGCCTTGGTGAGGTTGCGCGGGCGGTCGACGTCGACTCCGTGGCTGACGGCCATGAAGTAGGCAAAGAGCTGGAGCGGAATGACCTCTGCGATCGGCAGCAGCGACTCGGCCGCCGGCTCGATGGGGATGCAGTTGGAGACCAGCGCCGGAATGGTCGCGTCTCCGGCGTTGGAGAGCGCCAGCACGCGGGCGCCCTGCTCGCGCATGTCGTAAAGCAGCGAGACGGTCTTCTCGTAGCGGAGGAGCGACTCGGGGTCGTCGGAGTCGACCGTGGCGAGCACCACCAGCGGGACCTGGGGCGACACCAGGGCGTTCGGGCCATGCTTGAGCTCGCCGCTGGGATAGCCCTCGGCGTGCAGGTAGGAAGACTCCTTTAGCTTGAGTGCGCCCTCGCGGGCAATCGCATAGTGCACGCCGCGACCGAGATACAGGAAGGTGCGCGCATCGGAATACAGGGGCGCGAGCGCGGCAATGGTGCGCTCCCAAGCGGGGAGTTGCGCGGCAATCGATGCGGGAACGTCTACCAGGACGGCTAGGCGGGCCTCGATCTCCGCGGGCGGAAGCGCGTGGCGCTCACGGGCAGCCAGCAACGCCAGCACCACAATCAATGCAAGCTGCGAAGTGAAGCTCTTGGTAGCAGGAATGGCGAGCTCAACGCCGGCAAGAGTGGCCAGGTCCAGGGTCGCCTCGCGTGCCATGGTCGAACCATGGACATTGGTGACGGCGATGGTGGGATGACCGCGCCGGGCCGCTTCGCGGAGGGCGGCGAGCGTGTCGGCGGTCTCGCCCGATTGCGAGAGCACCATCACCGGGCTGGGATTGTCGGGATGGCGGCGCAGCGTAGTGGAACGGCAGGCGTACTCGCTGGCGTACTCCACGTCGACTACCAGGCCGGCCAGGTCTTCGAGCAGGATTTCTGCGGCGAGGCCGGCGTGGCGGCTCGATCCGCTGGCCGCGATGATGAGGTCGGGATGTTGGCGGAACAGCGCGGCAACGGCGCGCAGGGGCTGCTCGCGGAAGGCGGGCACGGAGCCGGAAAGATCGAGGTAATACTCGAGCGTGCGGGCGATGGCCGCGGGCTGCTCGTAAATCTCGCGCAACATGTGGTGAGGGAAGTTGCGCGATGGAGACTGGGGCGACATTGGCGTACTCACTCCTGATACTGATGATTGCACATTGAATGAACTAGACTCGAAGCATGCGACTGACCCCGGTGTTTCTGCTGTCGGCTACGGATGTGGCGCACTTCCCTGCCGAGGCGAAGACGTTCGGCGCGCCGGAGATTGCGTTTCTGGGGCGGTCGAATGTGGGCAAGTCGTCGCTGATCAACGCGCTGCTGGGGGAGAAGGTGGCGCATACGTCGTCGACGCCGGGGCGAACGCGCGCGATCAACTTCTTCGCGCTGCACGAGGGCGTTGGCGAGAAGAAAAAGGTGCGGCCGACGCTGATCTTCGCCGACCTGCCGGGCTACGGCTATGCCAAGATCTCGAAGTCGATCTCGGCGGAGTGGCCGAAGTTCATCGAGCCGTACCTGGCCGAACGGGAGGCGCTGGCGCTGGCGGTCTGCCTGGTGGACACCAACATTTCTCCACAGGCCAGCGACAAGCAACTGATTGATTACTTCAAGCAGATGCAGCGGCCGTATCTGGTAGTGGGGACGAAGTCGGATCGGCTCGGCGGTAACGCGCTGGCGAAGTCGCTGGCGGCGCTGAAGCGGGAGCATGAGGTGGACGAGGTGCTTCCCGTTTCCGCGAACAAGGGCGAAGCGGGCGTCAAGGCGCTTTGGGCGCGGATCATGGCTGTTCTGGAATAGCGCCGCTGGGGTGCGAATTAGCGGAGTACATTCCAAACCTGTCGCGCTCTTCCGAAGTCAGGTACGCCAGGCGCCGATACAGACCCTCGCGATGAAAGAATCGTGGGGCGGACGCGAACCAGCGGCGGCGCGGATCGTCGGGGGGGACGAGTTGACGCAGTTGCGCGTCGCGGTCTCGAAGCTGCTCACCGCTCAAGCAGAGGAGTGCAACCGAGCTGAGTCCGTGCTGCAGGGTGAACTCCTCAAGCTTGGCGTCGGCGTCGAGGCCGAGGCCTGACTTGCTGTTGAATTCCGCGATCACGGCACCGAGCGCGCTGAAACGCTGGGCGGCGGCGGCAACGGTGCTTGCGCCTTCTCCGAACGCAGCAAACATCTCGGGCTGAACTCCTCGTTCCAGCAACTCGTGCAGGGCGGACCCTTCGTCCATTGAGAGCGCAACACTGACCGGCTTGCGCTTGCGGATCTCGTTCTTGAGTATCCGCAGCGCCTCGTCGACGGTGTTCACGACGAAGTCGCAGGCACCGGAGCGCATCGCGGCGCGGCAGACTTCGGGGCTTGATTCGACGGCGATAAATCCTGCTCCGGCGATATTGGAGGCAATCGAGAGTTGCTCGCCGCCAGCGCTCAAGCCGGAAATGATGATCAGCGTTCCGCCCCAGTCTGGCCGTAGCGACGACAAAAATGTGAACGCGCGGAGCGTCGCTAATTGGGCGTCCTCCGCGCGTTCAGTCATCGTTGCTCCGCCTGCCTACTCGCCGTAGTAGTCGAGGCCGAGGTGGGTGATCAGGTCCTGGCCCATGATGTGGCGGAGTGTGTTTTTGAGCTTCATCGACTGGATAAAGAGGTCGTGCTCGGGATAGACGCCCTTGGCGCTATCGGGTGCCTTAAAGTAGAAGCTGAGCCACTCCTGGATTCCTAGACCCCGAAGCGAAGGCGTGCGTGCGGCGAGGTCCATGAAAAGGCAGAGGTCGAGCGCGAGCGGCGCGGCGAGGATGGAGTCGCGGCAGAGGAAATCGACCTTGAGCTGCATCGGATAGCCGAGCCAGCCAAAGATATCGATGTTGTCCCAACCTTCTTTATTATCACCGCGTGGTGGGTAATAGTTAATGCGAACCTTGTGGAAAATATCCTTGTAGAGATCGGGGTAAAGCTCCGGCTGCAGGATGATATCCAGCAGGCCAAGCTTGGATTCTTCCTTGGTCTTGAAGGACTCGGGATCGTCGAGGACCTCGCCGTCGCGGTTGCCCAAGATATTTGTGGAGTACCAGCCGGAGACGCCCAGCAGGCGGGTCTTGAAAGCCGGCGCCAGGACGCTCTTCATCATGGTCTGACCGGTCTTGAAGTCCTTGCCGCAGATGGGTGCGTTCATCTTGCGGGAGAGCTCATTCATGGCTGGAATGTCGACCGTGAGGTTGGGCGCGCCGTTGATGAACGGGATGCCTTCCTTGAGCGCGGCCCACGCGTAGAGTTGCGAGGGAGCGATGCCGGGATCGTCGTTGTCCAGACCCTTCTCGAAGGCTGCGAGGGACTGATGGACGGCGGAAGGCTCAAGGAATATCTCGGTTGAGCCGGTCCAGATAAGCACCTGGCGGTCGGTTTTGGTCTTGAACTCGGCGATGTCGTTGCGGATCTGGCTGGC
>CAZAXI010000118.1:0-14484 GCA_964489045.1 uncultured Granulicella sp.
ACGCCCGTGTAGTAGCGATCGTTGTACTCGCGGAAGAACTCCATCATCGGCGTAAATGTATTGAACGCGCCTGATCCCAACGGAGCCGGTGCCAGACCCGCCACCGGCTTCTGATATCCAAACGCCATATGCACCGCCGCGCGCACATCGTTTGCGAACGCATCCTCGCAGCCCGTCTCCAGCCGCCGCGCCATCTTGTACGACCGGATTTGCGAAATCACCGCACCAGTCTGCGCATCGATGTGCTCGTCATATCCACCCGTATCGAACGCCATCAAATCGATCTTGCCCGCATACAGCGGCTGGTACACCGCATTCGTCCAGTAGCGATTGAAGCTATACACGCCCTTGATGTTGAACAGCACCGCAACCTTCGGATCAAGCGCCTTCACCGCGTCATTCAAATCATTGGCGTACCGCGCCAGCGATTCGCATCGAAACCGCACCCACTCCTGCAACACCGGATCGTTGAGCGCGGTCACGCTGTCCGGCTCCGTCTCCGAACCCCAATCGTGCAGCGCCAGCCAATCGGTATCCGGCAGCCCGAACCGCCGCAGCGCCGCCTCCTTGGTCGGATACCGCCGCTTCAGCATTGCGTGGAACGCTGCCACGCATCGCGAACAGTGGCACGAGTGCGGCTCCGCCTGCAGCATGATGTTGTCGAATGCGAACTCATCCACCTTGAACTCTTCCACGCCGATCTTGATCACGCGCTTCAAGTAGTCTCGATACTTTGGCTCATTCGGGCACGCGTAGTGCCGGTACGTCTGCGCGCCATACGGCACCGGCCGGTCCCATTGATCCCTTTGCTCCCACCCCTTCGCCTCCGGCAATTCGCGGTACAACGTCTCTGTAAACATCGTCCCGCCCATGTACAGGCTCACCTTCATTCCCAGCTTATGCATCTGGTCGGCCGCGCGCTTCGACTGCTCCATTGCAGGCCGCTCGTACTCGATCCCGAACCCCTTGTAGAAGAACAGCCGCCCCCACTTCACGCCTGCGTCTGCCATCTTTTGAATATTTGCCGGAGACAGCATGGTCGCGTAGTGCTCCTCAATATCCGCCTCGTGCTCGCCCCTCCGCAACAGAAAATCGATCGGCTCGTGCGTCGTCCACACCACGCCTCTGGTCTGCTCGCGTTTCTTCTGCGCACTCAGCGCCCACCGCGTTAGCCCAGCCGCACGGCTTGCAGCCGACCCCGCGATTTCCTGTGCCGCCGGCTCGCCCACCGCAATCTCCGCCGCGCCTAACCACGGAACTCCCAACGCCGCCCCGCCCGCCACACCCATCCATCCCATCAATCGTCTGCGGTTGATCTTCATGGCATTCACCTCAACTCGATTCAGTGAACAGTCGCGTAAACAGTCGCAGGCAAGTCTAATTCCCTGGGAACATTCCTGTCGCAGATGCGCCGATAGACGCTCGCGCATGTCCCGCGCTACCATTGCGTTCGATGACAAACTCCGATAACATTCTCACTCGCCGCACCCTACTGCGCACCAGCGCGCTCGCCGCCGCCGCCTCACTCATCCCCGCCGATTCCCAGGCCCAGAACGCCACGACCGCGGTATTTGGCCGCGAAGCTTCGCTCCAGCAAACTTACGCGCCCGCCACCCTAAAACCGCCCACCCCCGACGCCGATCTGCCCGTCCGCCTCGGCATCGCCAGCTACACCTTCCGCAACTTCGATTCACAACACCTCCTCATCGATTTCATGAAGCAGCTCAACACGCCGCTGCTCAACCTCAAATCCGTTCATCTGCCCATGACCTCGCAGGACATGGTGGTCACGCCGCCCAAGGCCCAGCTGGTTCAAGCCGCCCACCCCATCATGATCCCACTCGATCTGGTCGCCGCCCAGGCCGCCGCCTATCGTACCGCTGGATTTGTCCTCACTGCCGCCGGCAACATCACCTTCGCCCTGGACACAGACGAGGACATCCGTCCCAAGTTCGAGTACCTCAAGGCCGCCGGCATCCCAATCGCCGTCTGCGCTCCCACCCACCAGAACCTGCCGCGCCTGGAGAAGTTCGTCAAGGAATACGACATCAAGCTGGCCATCCACAACCACGGCCCGGAGGACAAAAACTTTCCATCACCCTTCGACGTCCTCGCAGCCGTCAAGAATATGGATCCCCGCATCGGCCTCTGCATCGATCTCGGCCATGCCATGCGCGCCGGAGCCGATGTTGTCGCCGCCATCTACGCCGCCGGCCCCCGCCTCTACGACATCCACATCAAGGACCTCGCCGACGCTACCGCCAAAGAATCGCAGGTTGCCGTCGGAGAAGGCGTCATGCCGGTCCGCGCCATCTTCCAGGCGCTCATGGAGATTCACTATCCTGGCAACGTCGACCTCGAATACGAGATTCACGCCGACAACCCCATGCCCGGAGTCGTCGAGAGCTTCGCCTACATGCGCGGAGTCCTGGCCGGCATGGGCCACAAATAGCGTCCCACCACTACCCGCTACTTCTTGCCCTGCACCGCCTGGATCACACTCTCATAGCTCGGATCGGCAGCCTTAATGTGATCCGCCACCCGCTTCCGTTCGTCCTCCGTCAGCGAGGGCAGTACCGTCAGAATCCGCCGCAGTGTCACCGAGATATCGTCCACGTAGTTCATCGTCCGAATTGCTTCGCCGGAAAGAGGCATTGTTGCTCCTGTCGTTGTGAGATCTCTCCCACCAGTCTACCGCTTCAAAGCGTTGTCATTCTGAGCCTGGCGAAGAACCCCCGTATTGGCTCTTGCCGTTGTCTGTACTTTATCCCGCCGGCACTACCGCCGGCGCCTCATCCTCTGTAGCCAAATATCCATCCCGGTCCGTCATCTCCATCAGCGCCGCCAACTTCGTCGCAAAGTCGGGATCGAGCGCATTCCTCAGGTATCTCCACGTCCAGTTGCCCGAGCCCTCCGCAGGCGTATTCATCCTCGCCTCGCTGCCCAGGTGCAGAATGTCCTGCATCGGAAAGATACAGACATTCGCCACCGACCGCGCGGCCGCCCGGATCATCGCCCAAACCACGTCGCCGTCGTGCTCGATCGGTTGCAGGTAAGTCTGCAAGTTCGCCCGCTCCTCCGCGGTCGCGCCTTCCTTCCACCAACCCAGCGTGGTGTTGTTGTCGTGTGTTCCCGTATAAGCCACAGAATTCGGCACATATTCGTGCGGCAGGTACAGATGCGCCCCCCGGTCCGAGAACCCGAACTGCAGAATTCGCATTCCCGGCATTCCAAAATGCTCGCGCAACTCATCCACCTCCGGCGTAATCAGCCCCAGATCCTCCGCAATAAACGGCAGCTCCCCGAACACCTCCTTCAGCCGCTGAAACAGCTCATGCCCGGGTGCCTTCACCCACTGCCCGTTGACCGCGGTCTCCTCCTCCGCCGCAATCGACCAGTACGCCTCGAACCCGCGGAAGTGGTCCAGCCGGACCACGTCGTACAGCACCAGCGAACGGCGAACCCGCGCTACCCACCAGTCGAATCCGCGCTCGCGCAGCTCACCCCATCGGTACAGCGGGTTGCCCCATCGTTGGCCCGTCGCCGAAAAATAATCCGGCGGCACACCCGACACCCGGATCATCCTCCGCTCCTCATCCAATTCAAACAGCTCTGGATGCGTCCACACATCGGCGCTGTCGTAGTTCACGAAGATTGCCACATCGCCCAGGATGTGAACGTCGCGTTCCCTGCAATACGCCCGCAGCGCGCCCCACTGCTCGTCGAAGAAGAACTGGATCGCCTGCTCGATTGCGAGCTCGCGCCCATGTTCCGTCAGTGCCGCCGTCAGCGCGTCGTGCCTGCGTTGCGCATACTCCTCCGGCCAGTCGATCCAGCTCATATAGCCGAACTGCCGCCGCAGCACGTTGAACATCGCATAGTCCGGCAGCCAGCTTACATTGTTCTGACAAAAGCTCTGGAACCGTGCCCGCGTCTCATCGCCGGCCCGGTCCAGAAAATTCGCTGCTGCCTCTTCGATCAGCGGAACTTTTCTGGTCGCCGCCGCGCGAAAGTCCGCCGGCCCATTATGTCCCGGCAGTCGCTCGATCCGTTCCGCTCCAATCCACCCATCCTCGACCAGCCGCTCCAGGCTGATCAGCACTGGGTTTCCCGCGAACGCCGATAGCGCCGAGTAAGGCGAGCTTCCATATCCGGTTGGGCTCAGCGGCAGCACCTGCCACAGCCGTTGCTTCGCCGCCGCCAGAAAGTCGACAAACTCATACGCGGCCGGCCCAAAGTCGCCCACGCCGCCATACGACGGAAGCGAAGTCACATGTAGCAGGACCCCCGACAACCGATTCTGACTCATCCCTCACCCTTGAAAGAAAGTTGCTAGTTGCCAGTTGTTGGTTGTCAGTTGAAAGCTGCCGGTCGCCAAGCGTCCTGCGAACCGCCCCAACTAACAACTAGCAACCAACATCTAACAACTGGAAAAGGGCCTGCCCCAGACCCAGCGTCAAATCTACGCAAGGCAGGGAACAGGCCCTCATCCGAAACCGCACTAGCTGCCCGGAAGCCCTCCTGGGGCCGCCGCCTGTTTCGTCAGCCGTATCCCACCGTTGTCCTGGTACTTCTGCAAAACCGTCCCGGCATACACACGGTAGATCTCCTCCCGCTGCGCATCCAGCAACTGGTCGCGCGTCTGGGCCAAGTTCTTCGCAATGTCGTCCGCTGTCGGCTCCTGCTTGTCGGTCACCGTCAGCACCACGCCCGTCTGTCCCGCGTTGATCGGCCCGGATATCTGCCCCTTTGCCAGCGTGAACGCCGGTGCTCCCGGCCCGCTCATCGAGCCCAGGTCCGTAACCTGCCCATCCTGACCCACCAAGTCGCTCGATTTCACCGGAACCTTCATCTCCGCCGCGGCCTTCTTCAGGTCGTTCAGCAGCTTGGCGCGGTCGTCCAGTTTCTTCGTCTCTTCTTCCATCATCCCAGGCGCTTTATCGGCGCGATAGTCGTCCAGGATATGCGCCTTGTACTCCGCAAAACTCGGAGCGTGCGCCGGCTTAGTGTCCAGCACCACGAACACCGCATAGCCGTCGCCGGTCGAAGCCGTCGCCGGGGCCGAACCCTTGTCCGTCGTAAACGCCTGCCCCAGCAGCGCTGCCGAATCCGACAGCCCACCGATGGTGCCGTCTTTGGCCATATAGTCAGTCGTCACTACTTTCAGCCCGTGCGCCGCCGCAGCCTTATCCAGCCCGTTTTTCTTCGCCTCTGCCGCAAGCTGTGTCGCAAACTGTTGCTCCGCCGCGCCTGCCTTCTGCTGCTGCAGCAGTTGCACAATCGAGTCTTTCTCCTCCGCCAGAGGCTTTACCCCTGCCGCCTGCTTTTGCTCCGTCTGGATAATGTGGTAGCCAAACTGCGATCGCACCAGTCCCGACGTCTGTCCTGGGTTCAGCGCCATCGCCGCCTTGGCGTATGCCGGATCCAGTTGGGCGGTGGCCATCAGCGGCAGTTCGCCGCCCTGGTCCTTGCTTCCCGGATCATCCGAGTACTTCTTCGCCAGGTCCGCGAAATTCGCGCCCGCCTTCAGTTGATTCAACACGTCCTGCGCCTTGGCCTTTGCCGCCGCGTCCGTCTGCGCATCCGCGCCCGCCTTGGCATTGATCAGGATGTGCCGGGTCTTCACCTCTTCGTCGGTCTTGTAGTCCGCCTGGTGCGCCGCGTAATACGCCTGCACCTCCGCGTCAGTCACCTGCGGCTTGCCGCCCGGAACCTTCGCCGCATCGAATGCCACATACTCAATCTTCCGCGTCTCCGGAATCGCGTTCGCATACCGCGCCGCATTTTGCTTGAAGAACGCCTGCAGGTCCGTGTCCGACGGGTTGATCGACTTCTTGATGTCATCCAGCGATACCACCGCGTAGTCGAACTTCACCTTCGTCCCTTGCACCAGGTAGGCCTCGCGCACCGCTGCATCCGACACCGTCACTCCGCCGGTGATCATCCCCTGCAGCCGTTGCAGCTCCAGCTCCTCCTTCACCTCCGTCTCGAAGCTGGTGCGTGTCTCGTCCTGTCCAGCCATCATCTGGATAAAGTTGATGTACCCGTCGTCGCCGACGTACTTCCCGTTGGGAAACAGATATTCGGCGTACGGCCCGGTCTTCAGGAAATTCACCAGGTCTTCGTCCGACACCTGCAGGTGCAGCCTGTCCGCCTCCTGCTTCAGGATCGTTCGCTGGATCAGCACTTGCCCCGCCCGGTTCATCATGTACGGCAGCAGCATGTCGGGATACTTGTTTTGCTGCAACATCCGCCGCGCCACCCGGGTCACGTCTTCCATCTTCACCTGGTCGCTCTCGCCGAAAACTCGTCCCCACGCGCCCGGCGTATGCACCATCGCATAAACCGCCGTATCGCTCGACGTCCCATTGTCCATCAGGCCCGGGATCAGGTACACCACCATGGATACGCACGCAGCGCCAATAATCACGCCGAAAAGAATCTTGGTTAAC
Organism: uncultured Granulicella sp.; assembly: GCA_964489045.1. GTDB lineage: Bacteria > Acidobacteriota > Terriglobia > Terriglobales > Acidobacteriaceae > Edaphobacter. The sequence goes on from CAZAXI010000118.1 coordinate 6,453, forward strand.
TTATTGTCCTGCTGAAGAAAACGAATCATGCTTGACTGCCGACCTTGACTTCGCGCGCCGCTTCCAACCCCGCAACTTCAACCGGTCGGAGCCCATCAAACTCAGGCCCAGATCCCGTTGCCTTCGGCGAGGAAACACCGCATCTGCCCGTTGATTTTGCTCGTCCTGGCGCACCCAAACTCCGCGCGCCCAGCCACAAGCAGGGCAAGAGACAAGTATAAATCACTCCGACCCATCCACGCCGCCAACATCCGGCGCCATAGGCGCAGCCAAAAGGGGCCGCAAATGCGGCCCCTTGAAGCAATAACGATCAGATCGCCTTAGTAGGGATACGGATAAGGTCGGTAGACCGGTCCATAGTACCCCGGTGGGTAGCGGCGTTGCAGGGGCTGCGGCCCGCTTCCGGGAACCCCCTGGGCCAGTCTATCCATCTCTGCCTGCGACACCGTAGAGACGGTCGCCGGCTGCGACAGGTGGAACGTCAGCAACCCTTCCGACGGAACGAAGACCTGCCCCGAATGTGACGCCGCAGACGACCCCAGGCCCAGCAATCCGCCCACGCCGGCCCCTATCGCCGCGCCCTGGCCGCCGCCGGCTGCCGCGCCAATCAGCGCTCCTACGGCGCCACCTGCGACCGTGCGGTCCACCGACTGAACCGTCTTGTCAGCGCCATTGTGGGCCCAGATGTCGGAGACGATTGGGTAGCTCTTCCCGCCCATCGTCACCTGCGTCAGTTGCAGCGAAAGCTCGCCGCGTCCGGCCAGCGCGCCCGACTTCTTCGCATCCACCACAACCCCCTGGACTGCCGCGCCGCGGGGAATCGCCACTGCGCCACCGGCCGCAACATCGTTGATCACAATGCCGTCGAAACGCTCGCCCGGCTTGGTCCTCGCGCTGTCCAGCGTCTGGTTGATCCGCATCCGCACCAGTGCGCCCGCTGGAATCGTTACCACCTCACCTGCTTGCTGTCCCGCGTACGCAGGCGCGCCATAGTAGCCCGGCGGCGGAGCCGCGTAGCCCTGTTGGGGATAGCCCTGCTGTTGCGGATAGCCCTGTGGCTGCGGATAACCCTGTGGCTGCGGATAACCCTGCTGCGGAGCCTGCGCAGGAGCGCCGTTAGCGGGTGCCTGCTGCCCATAATTCGGCGGCGGCCCGTATCCCCCCGGGTAGTAAGGCTGACGATACTCCGGCGCACCCGGCCCGGCGCTCGGCCCGCCCGCCTGGCTTGGAGCCGAGTTCGGAGTCTGACTCGGCGGCTGTGCATTGTTCGAGTCCGGCGACCCCTGTGGCGCAGGTTGCGCCGGCGCCATCGTTCCATCCGACTGCAAAACCCCCTGGGCATCCCCGGCGGGCGCGCCGGCATCCTGCACCGGTTGCGCCGCGGCCTCGCTGCTCAGCGTCATCTCGTCGACCACCTTCAGCACGCCACCGGTGCGCGAGACAATCGTCTCAGCCTCGGTGCGCTGTGCCTCCGTCTGCACCGACCCGCTCAGCGTCACTACTCCGTATACCGTCGTGGTTGTCATCGGTTGATTGGCAAGGTCGGGCGCGCCCGCCAGCGCCTTCAGAACGCTTGCCTCCACCTGCGCATCCGGGATGGTTCTGGCCGCGGGCGCCGCCGTCTGCGCCACCACAATCGCGCTCCAACCCAGCGCCACGGCCAGCACTCCACCCTTCACCACTCTGAATGCAACCCCTTTACTTACATCCTGTCCCGTACGACGATCCATGCCATCCTCCGAATGTCTGTAGGCCGGGCAGTTTTGCACGCGGCCTGTACTCATGAAGACTCATTTTTCAGCGGAAAGTTACGCTTTCCAGCGTTAATTGTCCCATCTCTCGCAACATTCACTCCACTCGAGATTCGATGCCCGCCGGCAAGCCGCCGCACCCTGTGCGCGGAGAGCCTTCCCCCAGTGCATATGTTTGACCCGCCCGCCATTGGGGAAGTATACTGATCATGCGGGGTGGAGCAGCCCGGTAGCTCGTTGGGCTCATAACCCAAAGGTCGCAGGTTCAAATCCTGCCCCCGCAACCATTTAGATCAATCACTTACGTGTGTTCTGCCGTAACCCGCAAAGGACAGTTGAGGACACATTGGACCAAGGCGCCCCGTTTAGGGGCGCTTTTTGGCCTCCATCCTCGATGAGCCATATCGTGCGCGCCCAATCCGCAACGCGAACTGCGGCGCTGTCTGGACTTCGGTCCTCACTTGGTTCCAGCTAATTCCCGCCCGCCGGGGTCGCGGCCTTCAGTACCACCGGCTCCTGGTCCTTCGTCTCAAGCTTGTTGTAGAAGGCGCGCAGGTCAGGGAAGACATTCAGTTCGAAAATGATTTCGCCGATCATAAGGTCGCGATGCACCGTGACGCTGGTTGGAGTCGCCTGCACCTGGCGCGTATACACCGCAACCTTCTGGAACGGGGTTTGGTCCGCGGCCGGCAGCGACTCGACGCTGAGGCTAGCCGGAAACGTGACGCGTACTGCATCCAGAACCGAACTGGCGTAGTCAAAGTATACCGGCAGGTCGCGCTTCTCATGCGGAAACGTCGGTTTTGCGTTCACCTCGAAGACGTCGCTCGGCACCAGCAACCGCCTGCCCGTGGAGGAAGCGATCTGCCCCTTGACGTCAAACCTAACCACCAGCGGCTCCTCGTAATCCTCAAGCTTGTCAATCGACTTGACCTTTACGTCCATTCCTCCCGGCAGCAGCCTCTCCATGGCAGTCTGCAGGTCATGCTCCAGGCTGGTTGCATCGCCGCGCAGATATTCTTCGCGCCAATTCAGCGCGGGAGAGCCGCGATAGGTCATCGTCACGGTTCCAGTCGCCTGCCCGTGCTCATCCATCGCGAGGTCGGCAATGCGATCGGTGCGGGAATCCTTGTACCCCTGCGCTGGGGTCGTGCCGATTGCGGCTCCTCCATCCGTCTGACGCAACCCCTGCACCTGGGTGTGCTTCCAGGCGAGCTGCCCGTAGGGACAGTAGCGCTGGCCAGGATCGAAGTACTGGTCCTTTCCGTCGACACTGACAATGGCAATGTCGTCATCCAACTGCGACAGGCTCAGATAGACGGGCAGGAACATGTTGTGATCGCGGTCCACCACACCCATCAGATACGCCTTCATCCCGGCAGCGCGAGCCATGGCGACGAAGAGCTGGGCAATTTGATTGCCGCTGCCGCGTTTGCGCTCCCAGATGTCGTCAGCGCTCTTGATCTCATTCAGGCCCTGCGACTTTTCCTCGGCGGCAGAGTGCTCGCGGCTGTATGACGTATTGTCCAGCTTCATGACGGCGGCATAAACCTTCCGCAGTTTCTGCTCCTGCGTATCCGTGGCTGCAACTAGATCCTTGACAGCGGCTTTCACCTTGGAATCGGGCCCGATGAACTTGTCTCGCTCCTTTGCCCAGTTCTTGCCTTCGTTCTTCCAGAACTCGTCCCCCGTATGGAACTCCGTGTAGTAAAACAGCACCCGGTAGCTCAGACTGTCGATCGGCGGCATGAATTCATCGCTGGGCGTAGGCGGAACGTCTTTTACATTCAACTCCATCTCGATCTGTCCCGGCGAAACCTCGCTTCCGGGAAAATCGAGCCGCTTCAACTCGTCCCCCTTCGGCAGAATCGGGGTCCAGGCGAAGGCGATCCTCGGTTGGTTGCCGTCGGGGCCAGTCCATGTCAGCGGACTCCACAGATAGTGCGCCTTGCGGGTATACAGATCGGATTGCACATACCAGGACGGAGCGATCACAAGGTTGTCGTCGTAACGCAGTTCATACCGGTACTCGATGATGCTGCCAACCTCGACGTCCGGCAGCGTGAACACCTTTGCCATCTCCCTATAGTCGTGGCCCTTTTCGACCAACTTATCGAACGGCTTGCCGGTAAACGGAACGATGGTGCCATCCGGATGGATGGTTCTGCCTGCGATCGCGTTGACCGTGTACCCCCAATTGTCTCTGGTGTCAAACGACTTCAACTCTACATTGGCGTACTCCTTGCCGGCCTCGGTCAGCACTTTGATGCGGGCATACTTGCTCCACATGTGCAGCTTGTCGTTGGTGATCTCCTCTCTGAACAAGTAGACGGCGGGTGCTCCAGGCACCTCCGGCTGCGAGGTCATGCTGAGTTCCTCAGCGGTGGGCGCGGTCCATTGCTCCGCACGGGCAATCAAGGCGGCTGAAGTGAGCGCAATCAGGCAGGCAAGAGGCAAACAGCGGGCAAAACTACGGCAATTGGTGCGCTTCATGGTTTACATTCCTTCAAACTACGCTGCGGTAATGGGTCCTGCGCTCTTCTCTTATTGTTTGTCCAAGTCGGCACTGCCCAACCCCTCGGCTTGGTTAGCGGCCTTCAGAACGACCGGTTCCTGGTCCTTGCTCTCGAACTTGTTGTAGAAGGCGCGCAGCGCGGGGTATTGGTCAAGCGAAAACGTGATGCCGCCAAGCAGAAGGTTGCGATGTACCGTGACACTGATTGGGTTTGACTCCGCCTTGATCGCATAGAACGCGGACTGCTCAAACGGCTCCTGGTCCGCGGCCGGAAGTGATTCGACGCTGAGGCTGCGTGGAAATGTGACCCGCATTGCATCCATCACCGAACTCCCATACTCGAAGTAGACCGGTAATTCACGATTCTCATGCGGGAATACGGGTTTGGTGTTGACCTCAAAGATATCGCTTGGGACCAGCAACCGCTTGCCGGTGGGGGAGGCAATCTGTCCCTTGACGTCAAATTGAACGGTCAGCGGCTCCTCGTAATCCTCCAGCTTGTCGACGGACTTGACCTTTACGTCCATCCCTGCCGGCATCAGCTTTTCGACCGCCTCCTCCAGATCACGATTCAGGCTGGTTGCATCGCCGCGCAGGAAGACCTGGCGCCAACTCAGCGCGGGAGCCCCGCGATAGATCATCGTGACCGTGCCCGCCCCTTCGCCATGTTCGTCCATGGTGAGATCGGCCACGCGATCGGTGCGTGAATCCTTGTACGACTGAACTGGCGTCTCGTCCAGTGCGGAGTCCGCGTCCGTCTGACGGATGCCGCGAACCAGTGTGTGTTTCCAGGCAAGCTGTCCGTACGGGCAGTAGCGCTCGCCCGGGTCGAAGAACTGCTCCTTGCCATCCACGTCGACGATTGCGATGGCATCGTCCAACTGGGAGAAGCTGAGATAGGCGGGCAGAAAGAGGTTGCGATCGCGGCTGGTGACCGCCATCAGATACGCCTTCATCCCGGCGGCGCGAGCCATGGCGACAAGGAGTTGCGCCATCTCGCGGTTAATACCACGCCTGCGCTCCCAAACGTCGTCAGCGTTCTTTACCGCGCCCAGGCCCTGCGCTTTATCTTCGGCGGCGGAGCGCTCACGGTTGAACGACGTGTTGTCCAGCTTCATCACGGCTGCATAAATCTTCCGCAGCTTCTGTTCTTGCGTGTCGGAAGCAGCCACCAACTCCTTGACCGCGGCCTTTACTTTGGAGTCGGGCCCGATGAACTTGTCTTGCTGTTTCGCCCACGCCTTTCCCTCCACCTTCCAGAATTCCTGATCGGAGTGAAGGTCTGTGTAGTAAAACAGCACGCGATAACTCAGGCTCGCGACCGGTGGCATGTACTCCTCATCCGGAGCCGGTAAAACGTCTCGGATATTCAATTCCAGACTCATCTGTCCGGCGTCAAACTGATTGCCGGAAAGCTGCGACTTAACCACGGTGGAACCCTTCGGCAGGATCGGCGTCCACGCAATGCCTATGACCTGGCCGCTCGGCCGCCACAAATAGTGTGCCTTCCGCGTATAAAGGTCCGACTGAATGTACCAGTCAGGCGAGATCAGAAAGTTCTCGTCGTAGCTCAACTGATAGCGATACTCGATGATGCTGCCAACCTCAACGTCCGGTAGCGTAAATACCTTGGCAATCTCCTTTGAGTCCTGATCCTTCTGGATCAGCTTGTCAAGAACTTTGCCGGCAAAAGGAATGATCGTGCCATCAGGATGGATCGTCCGGCCTGCAATACTGTTTACCGTAAAACCCGCATCGTCTCCATATCTGTCCTTGAAATCATGCTGTACCAACTCCACGTTGGCGTAGTCCTTCCCCGCCTCGGTCAGCACCTTGATGCGGGCGTACTTGCTCCACATGTGCAGCTTGTCGTCGGTGATCTCTTCCTTGAAGAGGTAGACCGCCGCCGCCCCGGGAACCTCGGGTTGCGAGGTCATGCTCAGCTCCTCAGCGGTGGGGGCGGTCCATTGTTGCGCGCGGGCGATGAAGGCGACTGAGGTGACGGTGATCAGGCAGGCAAGAGGCAGACAGCGTGCAACAGTGCGGCAAATTGTGCGGTTCATGGTTCGCGTTCCTTCGAACTGATCGGCGGCGATGGGTTCTTTTGCCTTTCCTACTTCTTCTTCAAGACGGCGCTGCTCGCCTCATCGGCTGCGATCACGCCGGCGAGTTTCTGCACGTCAGCGTAGCGGTCCGCCGGTAGCGTGATCTGACGAATGGTGTAGGTGCGCTTGTAATGCAGCGTGTTGCCCGTCACCTGAACATTGCTCTGGTACGCGGCGAAGCCAAGATCGAGCTTGACCGGGTCGGGAATCTCATCCACCGAGTAGCCATCGGGAATCTCGATTGAGTATTCATCGGTGACCTGCATGGTCTCGTCCAGGTTGATGGGCACGGTGCGCGGCTTGCGGTCGGTATCGATGTCGAGGTCGCCGAGGACGCGCGGTCGCACCATCAGCAGCGAGCCCATGGCTTTTGCGTAACGCTCAGCAGTTAGCGAGTACGTGAGTGTAAAGTCCTTATTCAGCGCATCGACGTTCTCCACCTTAACATCGGTCGCGGAAAAGCTGGTGAAATCACGTCCCAGCATGTGGTCGAGAAAATCTGTCTGCTGCTTGGCGTCGCCCTGCGCGTAGACCTCGCGCCGGGATTCGGAGACGTCGCCAAAACGCTTCTCCGTTACCGTTCCCTTCAGCACGCCGGCGGCGTCCAACTGGAAGCTCGCAATCCGGTGAATCGTGTTCAGCGCCGGATCGAGCACCGGAAGCTGGATGAGCTGGCTTTCAGCACCTTCAATTAAAATGCCGTAACTGCCTTGCAACTGGTGCTCTAACTGACCGAACACAGTCTTCTCCGACGTGGGATCGAAAATGAGGTACTGGCGGCCGGATTGGGTTGTCACCGCGCTATGGAGCGTCGGTGAACTGTACTCCTTGGGTACTTCGATGGCTGCAATCGCATGGTCGCTGACGATGGAAGGAGCATCGGGGTTCACGACGCCGCGCTCCGAATCAACGATCACTGGGGCGGCATGGACGCCGACAGCCGACAGCATGGCCGAGAGCAGTGTGGCCTTGTCCTTGCAGTCGCCGTAACGATTGCGGAAGACGTCGCCTGCGGCGTGCGGTTGCCATCCGCCAATGCCAACCTCGATGGCGACATACCGCACCTGCTTCTGCACGTACTCGGCAATGGCATTGGTCTTGTCAACAAAATCCGTCTTGCCTGCGGTCAGCTCTTGCGCCTTTGCCGTGAGCTCCGGCGTGGCCGCCAGGCGATCGCGGAACAGCGAGTAATACCATTCCCCGACGCTCCTCCACGTCCCGTCGGTGGCGGCGGGCAGACCCGGCCCCGCGTAGTGCACCGTCATGCGCGCGGCCAGCGACCCAAGACCAGGCGACAGGGGAACCCGCTCGAGATCAATGCCCGGAACGTCCCTCATCTCCCAGCGCCAGCCACGGCCTTCCAGGTTCGCAGCTTCAGTCGGCGGATGATGGGCCCAGACTGTCCCGTATGTATATCCGGGCGGAAGCTGGAGGGTGAAACTCTGGCTGAGGCTGGGAATGTCCTCTTGAAAAAACCACGTCTTTTCAGTCAGGTAAGGCCGCTCGCGCTGCTCGTACTCATACGCTATAACGCCGCCTGGATCGTTGCCCGGTGCTCGCGCTACGCGAAATCTCTCGTCTGCGAATTCGAAGGCGCCTTCCATGCCCGGGAAGCCGGCATCCACAAAGTCCTTATCCTTCATGGCATACTCGTGGCCGTC
>CAZAXI010000119.1:0-14194 GCA_964489045.1 uncultured Granulicella sp.
TCGTTGATGTAAATGTTGATGAACTTGCGCAGCTTGCCGTTCTCGTCCTTGATCTGGGTGGAGAGCGCGGGAAAGGTCTGGTCGAACTCCGAGAGCAGCGCGGGCAGATTTGGCGCGGCCGAGTCGAACTGCTTGCGGCCATCGGTGTGGCGCGTGAAGGCGGTGGGAAGCACGACTTTGATTTGCACTAGCGTTCTCCTGTGGCGATGAGTTCCGGTTCGGGTTCTCCGTCGAGCGAGCGGAGGAGGGCGTCGAAGTCGGCGAGGCGCGGGCGAATGGCGCGAGCGTCGAGGTGGTCGTAGCAGCCGGCGAGGGCGTCGGTGGTCTTCAGCCCGTTTCCGGTGATGCAGACTACGGTCGTCTCCCCGGGCGCGATGCGGCCGTCCGCGTAGAGGCGCGCGGTGACTGCGGTGGTGACGCCGCCTGCGGTTTCCGTGAAGATACCCTCGGTCTCCGCGAGTTCCTGGATGCCGGAGACGATCTCGACATCGGAGACATCCTCGGCCCAACCGCCATCCTCAAGAATCATCTTTGCAGCGGCGGGGCCGTCAGCGGGATTGCCGATGGCGAGCGAGCGCGCAATGGTATTGGGCTTCTGCGGGACGATGTCCTCAGTTCCCTGCTTGACCGCAACGGAGATGGGCGAGCAGCCGGTGGCCTGCGCGCCGAAGAAACGCACGGGGCGGGCAGGCTTCTTGACCAGGCCAAGGAAGATGAGTTCCTGGAACGCCTTGCGGATTTTGCGAATGAGGCTGCCGCCGGCCATGGGCACGACAACGTTGTCCGGCAGGCGCCAGCCGAGCTGCTCGGCGATCTCGTAGCCGACGGTCTTCGATCCTTCGGCGTAGTAGGGGCGCAGGTTGACGTTGACGAAGCCCCAGTTGTACTCGTCGGCGATTTGAATCGACAGGCGGTTAACGCTGTCGTAGTTGCCGTCGACACGGATGAGGCGCGCGCCGTAGACCAGCGTGTTGAGGATCTTGGCGGGCTCGAGGTCCGCGGGCACCAGGATGCAGGCCTTGAGGCCGAGACGCGCGGCCTGCGCAGCGACTGAGTTCGCGAGGTTGCCTGTCGAGGAGCAACCCACCGTATCGAAACCGAACTTTTGTGCATTCGCGAGCGCGACTGCAACCACGCGGTCCTTGAAGCTCAAGGTGGGAAAGCACACGGCGTCGTTCTTGACGTAGAGAGTGGGGGCGCCGATGCGCGCGCCCAGGCGAGTGGCGCGGATAAGCGGCGTGAAGCCGACCGGCAAGTCAGGCTGGAAGCCCTCAGGCACGGGCAAAAGCCGCGCGTAGCGCCAGATGCTGGCCGGACCGCGGGCGATGGAATCGCGCGTGAAGACGCCCTTGGCCGAGAGCAGGTCATAGACGATCTCCAGCGGTGCGAGGCAGTCGGGACAGGCCGAGAGCGGCCGATTGCCGTAGCGCTTGCCGCACTCGCTGCACATCAGCTCATAGTTGGTACACGAATAATCCATCAAAGCTCTCTCCGAGTGAGGAGGGGACACGATTGCTGCGACCGAACTTTCAGACTCTCTTGGGGGCGCCGCGGGCGGCGAAGGAAGGAGAAATGCGGGTGCAGGCCTGCCCGGCGCTGCGAGCTCCGAATCTCATGTTCCCTGCGCCTATACGGCCAGCCAGGAGAGAGTTGACACCGGTACCGCGTTCTGTCCGGTTGTCGTGGCGTCGCAGGGCTCGTCCCTCAACCACTCTGCATGAAATTCAAATCTGCGGTAAGGCAGACTGGAATATCTACTTTTAGCACAGTCGCAATTTGGATACAACCAAGGGCCATGGTTTGTGTAAACTTGGCGGCATCGAGGTAATCATGAAAGCGCTCATGGTATTTGGTGCACTTGCCATTGGCTCACTTGCATTTGCTCAGCCCCCAGTTCCTAATCCAGCCACTGCACACGCTCCCGACGGCGGGAGTTTCACGCGTATTCAGAGCATCGCAGTGTTGCCTTTGACCAATGCGCCCTTCACCGCGACCGTAACCACTGACTGGACGACTCTCCTGGCAGACGGGTCGACCGCGACCGTAAAGAACCATCGCACCATCGCGAGGGACAATACCGGAAGGATCTTCGAAGAGAGGCGCGCCTTCAGTCCGGACGGAGACACGCAGACCACCCGGATTACGGCACTCGAATACACAGATCCGAATCTGCACGAGTTCTACAGTTGCATGCCGGCGCAGAGAATTTGCTACCTGAGTACGTACGTCAGGCCTGCGATGGCGGCGATGCCAAACGGGATGGGAGGCCTGGAGTTGTGCGGGTGCGCGACCCCGCCCGGACAAGGATACTCCGTAACCCAGGAGGCGCTGGGGCAGCAGACGGTTGAGACCCTGGACGCGACCGGCTCGCGCGAGATTACCACCCTTCCGGCCGGGCAGTTCGGCAATACGAGGTCGGAGCCGATTGTGAAAGAGTTCTGGTATTCGCCGCGGCTTGGCTTGAATCTGATCACCAAACGGTTCGATCCGCGCTCGGGGAGCGAGAACTTTATTGTGAACCATCTCTCGCTGAACGAGCCCGATCCGAGGACCTTCGAGCCGCCGGCCGACTACCAGGTGGTACGCCAGGTGGTGGTGAGGCAAGGAACACCGCAAATCGCAAAGTAGATATCTCAGGCAGATCGCGGACGCCGACTCTATTCCGCGGGGTCGTAGTTCAGGTTCTGGCCAAGCCAGCGCTCGACCTCGGCCATGCTCATTCCCTTGCGCTCGGCGTAGTCGGCCACCTGGTCGCGGTCGATCTTGCCGACGCTGAAATAGCGTGATTCCGGGTGCGCGAAGTAGACGCCGCTGACACTGGAGCCGGGCCACATCGCAAACGACTCGGTGATCAGCATTCCTGTGTTCGCTTCGACATCGAGCAGGCGCCAGATTGTTCCCTTCTCGGTGTGGTCCGGGCACGCGGGGTAACCCGGAGCAGGCCGAATGCCGCGATATTTCTCGTGGATGAGTTCTTCCGCAGTGAGATTCTCGCCGCGGCCATATCCCCATTCGTCGCGAACGCGCTTGTGCAGGCATTCGGCAAAGGCTTCCGCCAGGCGATCGGCAAGGGCCTCGGCCATGATCGCGTTGTAGTCGTCGTTGTCGGCGCGGAAGCGGTCGCAGAGTTCTTTCAAACCGATGCCGGTGGTGACTGCGAACGCGCCAATGTGATCGGCCAGGCCGGTCTCCCTGGGTGCGATAAAGTCGGCGAGTGAGCGGCAGGGCTCATTCCCTTCCCGGTTGACTTGCTGGCGGAGGAAGTGGAGCCGGGTCAGTTCGGCTGCGCGCGTGGCATCCGCGAACAGCGCGACATCGTCGCCAATGGCGTTGGCGGGAAAGAGTCCGTACACGCCGCGCGCGGTGATTAGATTCTGCTCGATGATCTTGTCCAGCAGCGCATTGCCTTCGGTGAAAATCAGCCGCGCCTGCTCGCCGTGATCTTCGTGTTCGAGGATGCGCGGGTAGATGCCTTTCAGTCCCCAGGTGTGGAAGAACGGCGACCAGTCGATGAATTCGCGCAGCGTGGCGAGCGGGAAGTTGTCCAGCACGCGCACTCCGAGGAATGCAGGCACGGGCAGGACGCCGGCATCGGCGCGCCATTCAATCGGCGTGCGGCGGCTGCGGGCGTTCTCCAGGGAGACGGCCTTCTGGCGCGGCGCGGCGTGCGACTTGCGCAGCGCCTCGTACTCGGCGAGATGATGCGCGACGAACTCTTCCCGGCCGTCGTCGCTGAGCAGGCTGGTGGTAACGGGTACGGCGCGGCTGGCATCCAGCACGTGGACCACCGGCTCGCTGTAGTGCGGAGCAATTTTGACGGCTGTGTGCGCGCGGCTGGTCGTCGCTCCGCCGATCAGCAGCGGCAGCTTGAAGTTCTGGCGCTCCATCTCCTTGGCGACGTGCACCATCTCGTCGAGCGATGGGGTGATCAGGCCGCTGAGGCCGATCATGTCCGCCTTCTCCACCTTGGCGCGCTCGAGGATTTTCTCGCACGAAACCATGACGCCCAGATCGATGACGTCGTAGTTGTTGCAGGCGAGCACCACGCCGACGATGTTCTTGCCGATGTCGTGAACGTCTCCTTTGACGGTCGCGAGAATAATCTTGCCCTGCGCCTTGACCACCTCGCCGGCCGCGACCCTTTCGGCTTTCTCGGCCTCCATGTAGGGCGTCAGGTGGGCGACGGCCTTCTTCATCACGCGCGCCGACTTCACCACCTGCGGCAGGAACATCTTGCCGGCCCCAAAGAGGTCGCCGACGACGCCCATGCCGGCCATCAGCGGGCCTTCGATGACCAGCAGGGGGCGGCCGAGTTGGACGCGGGCTTCCTCGGCGTCGATCTCGATGTAGGTGTCGATGCCCTTGACCAGCGCATGCGACAGGCGCTCCTCGACCGTTCCGCTGCGCCACTCTTCGGCTTTCTTTTCCGTTGCGGCCTCGCCGGCGCTTGCAGCCTTCAGTTTTTCTCCGTGATCCACCAGCCGCTCGGTCGCGTCAGGACGACGGTTGAGCAGGACATCTTCGACCAGCACCTTCAACTCCGGCTCAATCTCCTCGTAGACCTCGAGCATGCCGGCGTTCACGATGCCCATGTCCATGCCCGCGGCGATGGCATGGTAGAGGAACGCGGAGTGCATGGCTTCGCGGACTTTATTGTTGCCGCGGAAGCTGAATGAGATATTCGACACACCGCCCGAGACCTTGGCGTGCGGCAGGTTGGCTTTGATCCAGCGCGTGGCGTTGATGTAGTCCAGCGCGTAGTCGTTGTGCTCCTCCATGCCGGTGGCGACGGTGAGGATGTTCGGGTCGAAGATAATGTCCTCAGGCGGGAAGCCGACCTCGTCGACCAGCATCCTGTAGGCGCGCTCGCAGATGCGGATCTTCTCCTCGTAGGTCGCAGCCTGACCGTTCTCGTCGAACGCCATCACCACCACCGCCGCGCCGTACTTCAGCACCTTCGCGGCGTTCTCGCGGAACTTCTGCTCGCCTTCCTTCAGTGAGATGGAGTTGACGATACCTTTCCCTTGCAGGCACTTCAGGCCGGCCTCGATGACCTCCCACTTGGAGGAATCGACCATGAAGGGAACTTTGGCGACCTCGGGCTCGCTGCCCAGGAGTTGCAGGTAGCGCGTCATGGCGGCGACGCCATCAATCATGCCCTCGTCCATGCAGATGTCAATGAGATTAGCCCCGTTCTCCACCTGCTGGCGGGCGACGCTGACCGCTTCGGGATACTTGCCTGCCTTGATCAGCTTGGCAAACTGAGGCGAACCGGCGACATTGGTCCGCTCGCCGATCATGATGTACACGCCCGGCTGCTGAGTGAAGGGCTGCGATCCGGAGAGGCGAAGCGGCTTTGTCTCGAGCAACGCGCTCACGCTGCGACCTCGCTAAAGAGCTTGCGCGGGGCCTTGCCTGCGAGTGCCTTGGCGATCGCGGCAATGTGCTCGGGCGTGTTGCCGCAGCAGCCGCCGGCCATGTTGATGAGGCCTTCGTGGGCGAAGTTGCCGAGCGAGAGAGCCATGTCGTCCGGGCCCAGATCGAAGCCCGTTTCGGAGAGCGGATTGGGCAGGCCGGCGTTGGGGTAGCAGGAAATCGCCACGTCCGCCTTCTCTGAAAGCTCGCTGAGAAACGGAAACATCAGGTCCGGGCCGAGCGAGCAGTTCAGCCCCACGGAGAGCGGCTTAACGTGCTTCACAGCGTTCCAAAAAGCTTCCGTGGTCTGGGCGGAGATCAGCGTCTCGCCGCCGCGGCCGACCGCAGCCGAGATCATGATGGGCAGTTCCCTACCCTTCGCGGCCAGGCCGTCTTCGTCAAAGACCTCGCGGATGGCCACCAGCGCGGCTTTGGCGTTGAGCGAGTCGAAGATGGTCTCCACCAGCAGCAGGTCGGCGCCGCCGGAGATCAGCGCGCGCACCTGCTCCTTATAGGCGGTGCGAACCTGATCGAAGGTGACCACGCGGAAGCCGGCGTCGTCGGCGTCGGGCGAGTTCGAGAGCGAGACGGTGAGCGGCCCGATCGCTCCCGCGACGAAGCGCTGGCGGCCGGTGTCATTGCCAACGCGGTCGGCCCACTCGCGGCACTGGCGGGCGGACTGCTCGTTAATCTCCCAGGCAAGGTCGCTGAGCATTGGATCGTCGATGATCTTCTGGTAGAACTCGGGGTCCTTGCGACCGCCGTGCTCGCGCGGATCTTCGACGAAGAACTCGCTCTGGGTGATGCTGGTGGCGCCGAAGGTGTTGGTCTCGATGATGTCCGCGCCGGCCTCAAGAAAGCGGCGATGAATATCGCAGATCATCTTCGGCTGCGTCAGCGAGAAGAGGTCGCCGTTATTCAGCAGGTCCTTGGTGGAGTTCTGGAAGCGCCCGCCGCGGATGTCCGCTTCCTTCATGCCGTAGGTGCGGATGGTCGTGCCCATCGCTCCATCGATGATGGCGATGCGGCTCTCAAGAATCTTCTCCAAAGGATGTGGATGGGATTTGATCATATCTGTGTGATGGTTCTGCGGGTGCAGTGGATTCAGCAGGATGGGTTAGGCGAGAAGTTCCGCTTCGTCCTTTTCCGAGGCGACCGCATCGGGCATGGGGAGCGTCGGGACGAGCAGGTCTTCCTTGCGCATGATCAGCGAAGTTGCATTCAAGCTGGCGAGTTCGAAGCCATGGCCGTGGGTGATGGCGTCCGTGGGACACGCCTCGACGCAGTAGCCGCAGAAGATGCAGCGGTTGTAGTCGATGTTGTAGACCTTGGCATAGCGTTCGGCGGAGGAGATGCGCTTCTCGGCGGTGTTCTCGGCGGCCTCGATGTAGATGCAGTTGGAGGGGCAGGCGGCGGCGCAGAGAAAGCAGGCGACGCACTTTTCCAGACCGTTCTCGTCGCGCTGGAGTTGGTGTTTGCCGCGGAAACGCTCCTGAAGATGCGCACCCCGAAGCGGGCCAGGACCGTCGGGGTAGTTTTCCACCTCGGTGGGTTGGAACATCTGCCCGAAGGTGATGCTCATGCCCTTGGCGATGGCGGCCGTGTTCTTCAGGATCGACATACCTTGAGTATACGACGGCGGCACGATAGGCTGGAAGGCACGAGGCGAGGTATCTCTATGGGGAAGCGTGTGGTTTCAGTGTGTTGGGTTGCTGTGTGTGTTGCGGGCTTCGGAGCAGTGGCGCAGGCTCAGGCTGGAATGGGCGGGATGGAGATGGCGAAGCCGCCGGCAAATCCGTCGACCAGCGTTACGGTGAATATCGACGGCAAGTCCACGATCTTCACGACGGCCGAGTTGAAAGCGATGCCGCAGAAGACGGTGAAGGTCCACAACGCACATACCAATGCGGACGAGACCTATTCAGGTGTTCCGCTTAGTGATTTGCTGGCGAAGGCTGGCTTTGTCGCGGACAAGACGACGCAGAAGAAGATGCTGCACAGCTATCTAGCCGCCGACGGATCGGACCTTTACTGGGTGCTGTATTCGTTGACTGAAGTCGAAGGATCAGAACATGACGGTGACGTGATTGTGGCGACGTCGGTGGATGGCCACGGGCTGGGTGCGGATGGCGAGTTGAAGCTGGTGTCGACCGGGGACAAGAAGCCGCAGCGCTGGGTGCGGAATCTTGCGGGGATCACGCTGAAGCCGGCGGAGTAAGCGGAGGCCTTGGCAGAGCGGGGGTGAATGTGATTCACTTCCACGCATGGCTAAGAACACATCTCGCCGCAACTTTCTCCGGACGGCCCCTGTTGCCGCCGCGGCCGGCTTCACTCTCACCAATTCGCTGGCGGCGATGGCCCAGGCTGCTGGTGCGCCGGGCGCGAACCTGGTTGCGGCTGCGCAGCCGTTCAAGCTGTGGACCGCGAATGAGCTGGCGGACGACGCGAAGGCGCTGGACGCGAAGCCAGGCGACAACCGGCTGATTGACTCGAAGGCGATTCCGGTGCAGATCATCCTGACGGTGGAGAAGCATAAGAGCGCCACCGAGTTTGAGTGGCACGAGAATCGCGACCACATCGTGCAGATCATCGACGGATCGACCCTGTACGAGGTTGGCGGCACGCCGACCGGCACCAAGGTGATGCCGGGACAGGGCGAGTTTCATGCGACCGGGTCCACGGGAAGCAAGTCGATCATCATGGTGAAGGGCGACATGCTGCTGATTCCGCGGGGCACGCTGCACAAGCGGAGCACCGAGGACAGCGTGACCTTCATGCTGATCTCGAATCCGAATGTGGTGAAGTAGCTACGCCATCGTCGAGGGGCAATCGGACGCGTGATATGGTGCGGTCATGAGAAGCCTGCTTCTTCAACTTCTTGTTGGGGTCTCATCCCTGCCAACGGTCGCATTTTGGGCCCAGTCGCCGCACTCGCGAGCCCAACTTGTGTTCCCGGCTCCTGAAGTTCAGAACATCGCGAACGACCAGAGTCAACTGGAGAACCATCCTGCGCTGCGGCGGCTTGTTGCTGCGCGCTTTCCAGAGGCTGGAGCCTCCTATGTTTCGCTTGGCGCGCTTGGAAATGGAGCCATCCTTTACAACGGCGATCACAACGGCGACCGATGCGGGGCCACCGGGAACTGCGAGGTCGATCTGGTCTTCATGGATCACGGCCACTATCGAGTCGTCAGCCTTTCTTACGGGTGGGCTTATGCGGTGGTGAAGAGCGGACGGGCGGTACCCGACATCTTTGTTGAGGCTAATATGTCGTGCTGTTCCGGCACGATCATGCGCTTTCGGTTCATCGGCGGCAAGTTCGTGAATGACGGGTGCGACTACGTCGAGGAGAAAGCCGCCGGGGACGACATTCGCGACCCGAAGAACGACACAGTGACTGGCTGCTCCGCGAGCCCGTAAAGGCAGCGAGCGGGTCCGCTTCATTCGATGCCTAGTTTCTTCCAGATGGCGTCGATGCGGGCGACGACGGCGGGGTCTTGTTTGAGCATGGCTGGCCAGGGGCGGATGAAGCCTTCGGCTGCCCATTTGCGGGTGGCGTCGATGCCCATTTTGCTGCCGTAGTTGGGCAGGCGCGAGGCGTGGTCGAGGGTATCGACGGGGCCGAGGGTGAACTGAATGTCGCGCTCAGGGTCGATGTTGTTGGCGACACGGAGGGTGACTTCGGCGAGGTCCTGCACGTCGCAATCCTCGTCGACGACGATGACGCACTTGGTGAACATGGCCTGGCCCATCGCCCAAATGCCGCTCATGATTTTGCGTGCGTGGCCGGCGTAGGACTTGCGGATGGAGACGATCATCAGATTGTGGAAGACGGCCTCGGGGGGGAGGCAGACGTCGACAATCTCAGGCAACGTCAGTTGCATGAGTGGTAAAAAGATGCGCTCGACAGCCTTGCCCATCCAGGCGTCTTCCATGGGCGGCTTGCCGACAACGGTCGCGGCGTAAATGGGGTCCTTGCGGTGGGTGATGCAGGTGACGTGGAAGACGGGGTACTGGTCCTCCATGGTGTAAAAGCCGGTGTGGTCGCCGAAGGGGCCTTCGGTGCCGAGTTCGGCGAGGTTGACGTAGCCTTCCAGGATGTACTCGGCGTGGACGGGGACTTCAAGGTCGACGGTCTCGGCTTTGACCAGTTCGACGGGCTTGCCGCGGAGGAAGCCGGCGATGAGATACTCTTCGACCTCGGGCGGTGCGGGGACGATGGCGGCGAAGGTGGTTGCAGGATCGGTGCCGATGGCTACGGCGACCTCCATGCGGCCTTCGCGGACCTTGGCGAGGGTGGTCGACGGGATGGAGGCGGGGTCGGACGCGGGGGCGATTCCGCCTGAGGTTTGAGCCATGATGTCGACGCTCATGTCCGAGGCGTTGCCTGCGGATCGGAGGTGGTCGCGGAGGTGTTCGGCGGCGTTCTTCTGGCGCTGCCAGTGCATGCCGGTGGTCTGACCGTCGTAGACTTGCATGCGGTACATGCCGACGTTGCGCTTGCCTGACTTTGGGTCGCGGGTGACCACGCAGGGCAGCGTGATGAAAGGGCCGCCATCCTGCGGCCAGGTGGTGAGGACGGGGAGCTTACGGAGGTCTATTCCCTTCCCGCCGTCTTCGACTGTGCGATGGATCACTTGCTTGCAGGGGGCGTCCTTGGCCGGGATGACTTTGGGGAAGAAGCTGCCGACTTCGGCCAGTTTCGGAAGCATCTTCAGCTTGTCGAGCAGGCTGGTGGGGGTTTCGGGACGGATGAGGGTGCGGATGCGGTCGGCGATGGCGTCCAGCGAGTCGGTTTCGAGCGCCAGGTGCATGCGGCGGAGGGAGCCGAACTGGTTCATCAGGACTTTGGCGCCGGGGAAGCCGGTGACGTTTTCGAATAAAAGCGCCGGGCCGCCGGCGTTGGGAGTACCGCGGCCGAGTTTGGCGGTGCGGTCGGCGATCTCGGACATCTCGAGGTAGGGGCTGACTGCCTCGCGGATGCGGCGGAGTTCGCCCGCTTTGTCGAGCTTAGTGATCCATTCGCGAAGGTCGGTGTACGGCACTTGAGAACTCCTGAAGCTTGGTTATCTATCGCCTTGAGGAGGGTACCACCCCCCTGGGTTATATACACTCGGTTGTATCGAAACAAAGAGCTTATTGGCTCGAATATACGGCTCTATAAATAATAGTTGGGCGGGGCTCTGAGGCGCGCAAACTCACGATTCTCGAGCTTTGAGCTGAGCAGCCTTAAGCGAACAGTTAGAACGCGGCGAAGCGGTAGATTCGGTAGTCAAGGTGGGTGGTGGAGAAGGCGCAGGCAGCGCGGTCCTCGGAGGCGAGCGGGATGCTGCCGGCGGCGAGGAGCGCGATGCCGGGCACAGTGTTCACCAGAGCGGCCTGCTGCGGTTTGGCGTAGATCAGGTCGATGGGCGTGGAGCGGGCGAGCGCGAGCGCCTGGAGGCGCTGGAGCAGCGGCAGCATGACATACAGATTGAAGGAGTTGTAGATGTAAAGCACTACGGGCGAGTCCGGGATGGGGGCGGCGAGCGCGTCGACGTTGAGAATGTCGATATTGGCGCAGAGGTGAGGCGCGGTGCTCCACTGGACGCGCCACTTGGCCATATTGCGCTCGGCGATGGCGGTGAGCGCGGGGCTTAGTTCCACGCCAACGATGCGCTGGAAAGGCGCGCCGGAAGCCAGCATGAGGACTCGACCCTTGCCGCAGCCGATGTCGAGGAAGGTGTAGTCCTGGATGCTGCCGGCAAGCACCTGCTGCCACTGCTCGAGGACTCCGCGGAAGCCCGAGGGAGCGGTGCCCCAGTAGGCGTTGATGTGGTCGTCGTGGGCGTGTCCGGAGGCGAGGTGCTCGGCGAAGAGCAGGCCGCTGGTATCCATCCCGTGTTCGAGATCGAACGGGTGGGTGGGGACGGGGGCTGGGAAAAACTCGCGGTGGATGCGCTTACCGAGGATGCGGGCGGTGCGCCAGGGGCCGTGGGTACGAAGCGCTTTGCCGAAGCGTTTGACCGGAGAGATTCCCATATTGAAATTATAAGGGAACCGTTAAAAAGTTGTAAGAAAACCGTAAAGACGGAGGCTGCGGATTTGCGTGATTGGAAGTTGGAATTGATCGTGGGCGGGAGCGAAACACGGGGATTCTTCGCTGCGTTCAGTATGACAACTCCAGGATGGCGGCTCAGACTTTGAGGAAGAGCCTCTTGCGCCAGAGGAGCCAGTTGGGGAGGAAGCAGAGGGCGGTGAAGGCCAGAGCGAAGGCGACGGAGGTGACGCAAGTGGAGTCGTGGCGAGCGAAGAGGTGGCGGTAGGTCCAGAGCCAGGCGGTGATGCGCGCTGCCGGGTTGGCTGGGTTTACGAGGGCCCCGGCGGGAACCTTGATCCAGAGAGCGGTTTCGACGGTCAGTTCGGAGACGACGAAGGCAGTGATGGCGTTGGAGCCGAAGACCAGCCAGGGCCAGAGCAGGGCTTTGCCGATGGCCTTCGAGTTGAGGCGGCGGATGTCGATGAGCCAGTAGCAGAGGGCGAGCAGGAGGAGGGTGAATCCGGCGCTGAAGAGAACGTAGGAACTGGTCCAGAGGTTCTTGTTGAGGGGAAAGGTGTGGGACCAGAGGAGGCCTGCGAGAGCGCATTCGAAACCAAGGACGCTAAGGATTGAGAAGCAGCGCGCGGGGGTGATTGCCGTGGCTGAACCCACCCAAAGCGATGAAGCCGCTTTGAATGGGGCACCCAGTTTTGTGGTGACGCCCGACTCTATGGTGGTACTGACGCGGCCGAGCCAGAGGCCAGTGAGGCAGCCAATGAGGGTGGTGGCGATGGCAGGGAGAGTGGAGAGCAGGCCTTCGGGGTCGCGGGTGTGGTTGTAGAGCGAGCCGGTGTGCAGCCAGTGCCGGGTGAAGGCGTTGAAGCCGCGGTCGAGCCAGGCGGCGAGGTTGCGGTCGGGATCGAGGAATGGGAAACCGTGGGTGGGTACGCCGAATCCGGGGACGGGCACGAAGCGCATGAGGGCCCAGTAGCCGACCAGGAGCGCGGCGGTGATGGCGACGAGGGTGCGGGCGCGGTGGCGGGTGTTCCAGACGGCGAGGCAGATGAGGCCGGCGGCGAGGTAGCAGATGGCGATGCGGGTGAGCACTCCGAAGATGCGGAGGTGGGTGAGGTGGAAGTGGGGGAAGGCGGAGAGAAACATCTTGATGGCGAAGATGGTGAAAGCGCGGCGGAACATGTGCAGGGCGAGGGAGCGCTTGCTCTCACCTTTGGCGATGCGGGAGGAGAGCGAGAGGATGATGGAGACGCCGACCAGGAAGAGGAAGTTGGGGAAGACGAAGTCGGTGAGGGTGAAGCCATTCCATTCGGCGTGGTCGAGCTGGGCGTAGACGTGGGACCAGTCGCCGGGATCATTGACCAGGATCATGAGGGCGATGGTGAGGCCGCGGAGCACATCGATGGAGAGGACGCGGCTGGGGGCATTGGTCATCGGTGATCCATGGTACAGGTTCGAGGTTCGAGGTTCGAGGTTCGAGGTTCAAGGTGAGTTCGAGGCACCTGGAGAGCTGACGTGATGCGGGTCACTGAATCGGGATGGGCGCGGGCCTATCTTTGTGGCGCTTATTCAAGGAGACTCCATGAAGACGATAGTTGCGTTGGTGGTTGGTGTGCTGTTGTTGCCGGGAACGTCGATTGCGGGAGAGCGTTTTGACGGGAACTGGCAGACGACACTGACCTGCCCTGCGAAAGGCGACACCGAGGGCTATACCTGGAAATTCCCAAGCGTCATCCAGAGCGGCAACCTTCGCGGAGAGCACGGTACGGCGGGCGCGCCTGGCTACCTGCTGATCGAGGGCAAGATTGGGGAGGATGGCAATGTCAAGGTATCGGCCAGCGGCATCGTTGCCTCCCGGCAGTATGCGCGCGGAGTCTTCGCCGCGAAGGGCGAAAGTTACAGCTACGACGTGAAGGTCCACTTCACGGAGACGTCGGGCTCGGGCACGCGCGATACGGGCCTCGGCATTGTGGGGCGGCCATGCACGTTTGAGTTTACGAAGCAGGCGGCTGCTGCTCCGGCTGCCACTCCGGGTGCTGCGCAGTAAAACGTCACGCAGGAACCTTTTTGCGCCGGCGGTGTCTAAGCCGGTAGTACGCATTCCCTCGCAGATGCGCACCGATCCGATTTTCGGAGGTGCCTTATGTTCGAAGGAAGTCTGGTTGAGTCGCGCGGGCTGATCGTTTCGAGTACTCAGCGGTGGACGGCGCTGGGTTCGCTGACCTTCCAATTGGTGGTGGCGGGATTGCTGCTGGCGATTCCGCTGGTGCGGCCGCAGATTCTGCCACCGTTCATGGTGGCTCCGCATGTGGAACTGCCGATGCTGGTGAAGCCGCCGGCGCCAGTGGTCCAGACGCGGACGGCGGCAGCTTCCTCCGCCACGGCTATGACGGTGCCGGCGGCAGGGCCGCAGACGGCCGCTACGCAGCGCCTTGTGTTTCCCGTGATCGGCGCGCCGGAGTATGGACCTGCGCCGGCATTCGACCCGAACGTGCGTATGGGGCCGGGAGGGCCGGGGGTGCTGACGACGTTGAGCGGGATCAACATCGGACCAGGGCCTGCCGTGTCGGTGGCTCGGCCGGAGAAGATGCCGGGGCCGTTGCCTGTGTCCAGGGGAGTGACGGAGGGGATGCTGCTGGCGCCAATCCAGCCGGTATATCCGCCGATTGCGCTTGCGGCCAGGATTCAGGGGACGGTGGTGATGGAGGCGGTGATCTCGAAGACGGGGCGGATCGAGAGCCTGCGCGC
>CAZAXI010000120.1:0-14119 GCA_964489045.1 uncultured Granulicella sp.
GGTCGGCGCCGTCGGGGAGGATTTCAAACTGCGGCTGGATCATTTTGAAGCGGCCCGAGGTGGGAGCGCCCGTGGCTGCGGCGGCCATGGCGGAGCGGGAGGGCTCCAGCTTGCCGTAGACGGCGACCATCTGGCCGAGCTTGAAGCGGTCTTTGAGATAGGTCCCGTGGAACCACATGCACTTGACGGTGCCGAGACCCTGGCCGAGCGTCATCTCGAAGATGGGGCCGGAGCGGGTGCGGAGGAGGACGGAGCCACGGACCTCGCCGATGATGGAGGCCATGGCGCCGGGGATGAGCGCGGCGATGGGCTGCGGGTTGAGGCGGTCTTCGTAGCGGAAGGGCAGGTGGTAGAGGAGGTCTTCGACGGTTTCGACGCCGCGGGTGGCGAGAGCCGCGGCGATACGCTCGCCGATGTGTTTTGCGAATTTGACCGGGGTGGAGAGTTCGAGCATCAGGATGATGGTACTTCGTACCGTTCTCGACGGCACTTCGTGCCGTGGCAGGACGGTCGCGCGCGCACCCGACATCGCGGAAACCTCAGCGGCAGGGCGCGGTCGAACAGAGGTTCTTGCTAAAGAAGGGCATGACGTGATTTTGCATGCGGTCGGCTACGGCGCTGGTGTGGGTGCCGTGGTAGATCTCGAAGGTGTTGGGGATGCCGTAGTTGTCGAGAATGTCGTGCAGCTTGCCGGCGTCGATGCGCAGGCCGTCCTGGTCGCCGACGTCCATGGCGATCGCGCGGTACTGGCGGAGGTTGCCGATGTACTGGTCGACGAAGGCCAGCGGTGCGTTGGCCGCCCATTTGGCGATCACATCGGGCTGGGGTACGCCGTCCTTGGTGGGAAGGTCGAGGTAGAGTGGCGGGTTTTTCGGATCGGGTGACCATGCGGCTGCGGAAGCAAACTGGGCGCGCAGGCCGAAGGACAGGGTTGCGGAGTCGGCGGGCGTCTTTACCGCCTCCAGGGCCTTGTCGTTGGCGGGGCTGGCTGATCCGCTGATGTGCGCCGACATGCAGCAGGGGCTCATGATGTAGAGGCTGCCGAAGACATCGGGATGCTTCATGCCGATGCGGCTGGCGCCGTAGCCGCCCATGGAGTGGCCGACGAGGCCGCGGGCGAGGCGGTTGGGGATGGTGCGGTAATGCGCGTCGATGTAGGCGGGGACGTCCTGGGCGATGTACTGCTCGAAGTCGCCGGTGGTGACGGAACTGGAGTACATCGATCCGTTGTGCACGGTCTTGGAGTCGGGCAGGACGACAATCATTTCCTTGGCCCCCTGGGCAAAGGCGCCTTCGATGGTCTGCGGAACATGGATTTCATGGCTCCACTGTTCAGCGCCGATGGAGTAGCCGTGCAAGGCGTACACGACAGGATAGCGGCGGGTCTTGTTGGTGGCGTAGCTGGGCGGCAGGAAGACGAGGACGTCGCGATCAACTGCATTGCCTTCGAGATTTCCTTCGAGTGCGGCGCCGTGGATTTTGATGCGTTCCACTTTTACGGGCTTCGCGCCGGGGATGGGTGCGGGCACTTCGGTCTGCACCTGGGCAAGGGCTGGAGCTGCGAAGGTCAGGGCAAGGGCCGCTGCCAAAGCTGTTGTCAGGGAAATCTTCGTCATTGTGAATGCTCCTCGAAACGCGTTACCAGTATGCCCGTCTGGCGGCTGGTTGTAATCTCTCTTGCTGACGCGGCGGGCGATTCACTTCCTAGAGAGCCAGCGCAGGTATTCGGGTAGGGATTGAAACTGGTCGACGTGGTCGGGTGCTGAGTTGCCGGCGAAGCCGACGACGAGGAGGCCGCCAGCTTTCGTCTCGCTGAGCATCTGTGTGCCCATGGGGCCCCAGCGAGCGACGGGATGAGGCGTGAGGCCCCAGTGGCGCAGAAGGTAATCCGCGGTCTCGGTGGTGCTGGCGTAGGTTCCGGGATAGATTTCGGAATGGGTGATGATGAGGCGCTTGCGGCTGGCGATGGCGTCGGTGCCGAAGTGGAGCCAGGACTGGAGATTTGCAGGTTCGAGTGCGGAATCGGCCGGTGCGGCTGTGGTGTTCGTGGGTGGCGCGGCGGTGAGGTAGCCGGCGTAGACTCCGTCGATGCAGAGGACTCGGCTGACGCGGTTGTAGGAGGCGGGATCGCTGAGGATTTGGCGCAGCGCGCCGCAACCCGCGCTCCAGCCGGCGAGATAAACTTCGGCGAAGGATACTCCTGCGGCGGCCTGGGCGCTGGCGATGAGGTTCGGGAAGACGGCTGGATCGGCGAAGAGCTTTTCGTAGGTGCTGGAACCGGCGCCGGCCTGGACGGTGATGACGGCCATGTTTCGCTGCTGCGCGACTGCGAGTTCGGGGAGCCAGTCGCCCCCGTGAAAGAAGAGCAGCAGGTTGACGTGGCGCTTGCCCTTTAGTTTTTCGGGGATGAAGAGGGCGCCGAGAGTGAGTTTCTGGTGTCGGCCGGGCGGGGTGGTCTCAGTGAGGCGCGGATGCGTGCGCGTGTGCTCGACCATGGGGGAGGGATTTTGCGCTTGTTGGGCGAGGGCGTGGGTGGGAAGGCAGAGAAGGACGAGGGCGCAGCCGTAGGTAAGGGGTGCTGCGGTGATGCGCCGCCGGAAGCGTTTCGCGTAGTCGACCAGGGTAGAGGGTTCGAGCATCTGGATGATGCTAACAAGAGTTAGTTCGGGTCATAATTGAAACGATTCGTTAGTGTAGGTTCTGTTTCACCAAGCTCATGATGTACTCCAAGTTCTCGTCGTCGTTGACCTGAATCTCGTAGTCACCATTGCCGTAGTGCCCGATACTGGAAACGTTTTTCGCGATTTTCTTGGGGTCTTCAATCGTGCCCCATTTTGCATTGATATGCAACTTCAACGCTTTCCGCTGAAGATCAATGTCGACGATGTTTTTGCTGCCCTTCTTGAAAGCGATGTAGACTGCCATCGGTTTGATCTCGATACCATTGTCAAGATTTGTAATTGCCGTTCTGAACTTCTTGTAAAGCGCAGCCATTTTTTCCCCTGCGTATTTCATCCATTCGTCTTCCGTGTAGACCTTGGTTTCCTTTGCGATGAGCTTTACGTCCTTACTCTGCTGGGTTGCTTGCTTGATGCTTGCAGCCGAGGGGTTCTTCTTTATTTCAGTGATATGCAGTGTGTTATTGCCATACCGCGTCACCTTCCATAGCTCAATCGCAAGGTCCTTGAAATCTGTTGCCTGAACTTGGATGTCAGTGAAGGCAGGCGATACAAATACGACGCGGATCTGGGTCCATTCGACGTCGTCGCGTTTTAGGCTTTCCTTCAGCCGTTCGTTGTACTCGAGTACGAAGTCCGCCTTGTTTTCGAGCATCAGCTTCAGGTATGTGATGCCCTGGTCGAATACGCTTATGTTCTGGCTTCGCTTGTACTCTATGATGACGAACCCGCGAGACTGCTCGTCGAATGCGAGCGTGTCGATCCGCTTATCCTTGATCTGAAACTCGTGTTTTACCAGCGTTAAGCCCATAAGCGTCTTCAGGTTGGCCTCGAACAATATCTGGATTTCGCTCTCGAGGGCGAAGTCTTTGACGGGAATCTCGCTGAGTGCGTTGTTGCTGATTGCATAGATAGGCATTCGGTGCTCCCTGTGCTTTTAGTTAAACAACCTGGACTCCCTTGCCGACTTCCGAAGGAAGGTGCCCCGGAAGTGGTCGGAGACAGGCCGTTCGCGAGTCGGACCCTGCATCTCGGTTGCGGAATCCGCGCCAGTATACCCCTAATCGCGCAGGCATCTGACTCCGGGACGCTGGCTTTATTTGCGTGGCATCGCTATCTTGGTTTCCGTGTGAATTGGACGGGAGTGGGGCTCGGTGAAGCGATTTGCCAGCGCACGACCAAGTACAAGGCCAAGACCAATACGGAGATTCTGGCCACGCCAGAATGACGAACCGTTAGGAGTCAAGGGTCGAACCTGAGGAGAGCGCGTGGCAATTCGTTTGCATTTTTGGGGGGCGGACCAGACCGTCACCGGGTCGTCGCATTATTTGGAGTGTGCGGGGCAGAATATTTTGCTGGACTGCGGGCTGTTTCAAGGCCATCGCAAGGACACGGCGGAGATCAACTCGCACCTGGCGCTGACGCCGGAGCAACTGGCGGCGGGCGGGCTGAATGCGGTGGTGCTGTCGCATGCGCATATTGACCATAGCGGCGACCTGCCGCTGCTGGCGAAGCAGGGGTATCGCGGGCCGATCTACACGACGCCGGCGACCATCGACCTGTGCGTGCCGATGCTGAAGGATGCCGCGCACATCCAGGAGAGCGATGCGGAGTTCATCAACAAGCGGCACGGGCGGAGGCAGCAGATCAAAGTGCCGCCGGGGCCGGGGCCGATGCCGCCGCTGTATACGCAGGAGGATGCTGCGCAGGTGTGCCAACAGTTGAAGCCGGTGAAGCTGCATGAGCCGCAGTTGCTGGCGGGATCGACCAAGGACGCCGGGTTCACGATGACGTCGACGAATGCGGGACACATGCTGGGGTCGACGAACGTGCTGATTGAGGCGACGGAGAAGGGACAGACGGTGCGGCTGCTGTTTTCCGGCGACGTGGGGCGGAAGAACCTGCCGATCATCAAGGATCCGGACCCGGCTCCGGCGGCGGACTACCTGATTATGGAGAGCACGTACGGGGATCGGCTGCATGCGCCGATGGGCGATGTGAAGGTAAAGCTGGCGGCGCTGGTGAAGAGCGTGCTGGCGCGGGGCGGGCATATCATTGCTCCTGCGTTTGCGGTGGAGCGGACTCAGCAGTTGGTGCTGCTGCTGCACGAGATGATCGAGGCGAAGGAGATTCCGGACTTCCCGATTTTTGTGGATAGCCCGCTGGCGTTGGCGGTGACCGGGGTGTTTGAGAAGCATCAGGAAGAGTGGGATGCCGAGGCGTGCGCGTTCTACAGCAAGGGCGAGGATACGTTTGGGTGGAAGCGGCTGCGCTATATCCAGACGGTGCAGGAGAGCAAGGCGCTGAACGATCTGAAGCTGCCGTTTATGGTGATGTCGGCGTCGGGAATGTGCGAGGCCGGGAGGATTTTGCACCATCTGAAGAACGGGATCGAGGACCCGCGCAACTTGATCCTGATTACCGGCTACCAGGCGGAGAATACGCTGGGGAGCAAGCTGGTCGCGAAGGCGCAGGAGGTGAACATCCTGGGCGAGCCGATGCGGGTGCGGGCGCAGGTGGAGTCGATTGACGCACTGAGCGGACATGCGGACCAGCAGGAGCTGCTGGACTGGATGGCGCCGGTTGCGCCGACGCTGAAGAAGGTGTTCCTGGTGCATGGTGAGCTGGCGGCGATGATGGTGTTAAAGGGGAAGATCGAGGAGCGCTACAAGCTGGAGGTGGTGTGTCCGAAGCGGGGGGACCGGTTTGAGGTGAGCTAGCGCGCCGGTGACCGGGGCAAAAGAGATATGCTTTCGGTGAGGCTTGTCAGGGGGAACGATGAATATTGCGGCAAAGGTAACGGACCTGATTGGGCGCACTCCGCTGGTCCGGCTGAACCGGGTGACTGAGGGATGCGGCGCGCAGGTGGTGGCGAAGCTGGAGAGCGCCAACCCTGCGAACAGCGTGAAGGACCGCATTGGGCTGGCGATGATTGAGGCGGCGGAGCGCGAAGGCACGATCAAGCCGGGCGAGACGGTGTTGATTGAGCCGACCAGCGGGAACACGGGGATCGGGCTGGCGTTCGTGGCGGCAGTGAAGGGCTACGACATAGTGCTGACGATGCCGGAGACGATGAGCGTCGAGCGGCGCATCCTGCTGCTGGCGTTTGGCGCGAAGATTGTGTTGACGCCGGGGCCGAATGGGATGAAGGGCGCAATCGCCAAGGCTGAAGAGTTGGTGCGCACCACGCCGAACGGCTACATGTTGCAGCAGTTCAATAACCCGGCGAATCCGGCGATCCACCTGGCGACGACGGGCCCGGAGATCTGGAACGATACGGACGGCACGGTGGACATCCTGGTGTCGGGCGTCGGGACCGGCGGCACGCTGACCGGCGTGAGCGAGTACATCAAGCCGAAGAAGCCGGGGTTCTGGACGGTGGCGGTGGAGCCGACGGACAGTCCGGTGCTCTCGGGTGGCGCGCCGGGGCCGCACAAGATCCAGGGGATCGGCGCGGGGTTTGTGCCGGAGGTGCTAAAGACGGAGTTGATCGACGAGATTATCCAGGTGACCAACGACGAGGCCTTTGTGATGGCGCGGCGGCTGGCCAAAGAGGAGGGCCTGCTGGTCGGCATCTCGTCCGGCGCGGCGGTGCACGCGGCGCTGAAGGTGGCGCGCGAGCCGAGGCATGCGGGCAAGCTGATTGTGGTGGTGATTCCCGACTTCGGCGAGCGGTATCTTTCTACGCTGCTGTTCGATGAGTTGCGGCAACAGGCGCTGCATACGCCAACGTCCGCCATACCTTCATGAACCTGTTTGCATCGATTCGCGAGGATGTCCAGTGCGTGTTCGATCGCGACCCGGCGGCGACGTCGCGGGCGATGGTGCTGCTCTGCTACCCGGGGTTGCAAGCGCTGTGGGCGCATCACGTTCAGCATTGGCTGTGGTCGAAGCACATGAAGTTGGCGGCGCGCTTTCTGTCGCAGGTGACGCGGTTCTGGACGGGCGTGGAGATTCATCCCGGAGCGCGGATCGGACGGCGCGTATTTATCGATCACGGCATGGGCGTGGTGATTGGCGAGACAGCGATCATTGGTGATGATGTGACCCTTTACCAGGGCGTGACACTGGGCGGCACGGGAAAAGATGTCGGCAAGCGGCACCCCACGCTGCGCGATGGCGTGTTCGTAGGGAACAACGCGAATATTCTGGGCAACATTACGATTGGGGAGCATTCGCGGGTGGGCGCGGGGTCGGTGGTGGTGCGGGATGTGCCGCCGGACTCGACCGTGGTAGGCGTGCCGGCGCATATCGTGTACCAGGGCGGCAAGCGCGTGCTGATTACCGATCCGCATGACGTGAGCGATCCGCTGAGCGATGTGATCATCGCGCTGGCGGATGAGGTGAAGCGGCTGAAGACGCGACTGGAGAAGCTGGATGGCGAGTTCCAGACGGCGCGGATGGAGCCGGTGAGTTCGCTGACGGTGGAGGAAGAGGAACGGGCGCAGTACCGGACGGAACAGGCTTCGCGGTCGGACAGCGTCAGTATGGGGGAAGGAATCTAAGGTAGTTGCTAGTTGTTAGGTGCAGGGCGTCCGTTCGAGAAATCGCTCTTGCGCCTGATCTGATACGACCGAACCGGGGATTTGAAATGGGCAGACAGATAACCATCGTGCTTTACGTGGTGGCTATGGCGGCTGTCATAGTCGGTGTAGATTTCGGGTTCTTCAGAAACCGATTCTGGGAACGGCTGACAGTGAATATTGGACTCGTCCTGGTGTTCGGAGCGTTCTACTTGAGATTTCTGAGGCGCCCATAGAGGTAGATGCTAGCGGGTGACGCGGGCAGTGACGTCGGTGCCCGCGGCGAGGGGTTTTTCCACGATGTGCCAGATGTCGCTGGCGACGTCGATGACGGCGAGGACGGGGACCTCGATGCGGGTGCCGCTGCGGGAGACGGCCCGGAGCACGCCGGTCGAGCCGGGGGTGAAGTTGGTGCGGTCGAGGGTCATGCGCCAGCGTGCTGGTCCAGCGCCTTCGCGGGATTCGAGGCGGATGTCGGTGACGACTGCAGAGAATTCTGCGCTGCTCGGCTGAGGTTTGTTCATTTTGCGCGGCCGTCCAGTAAGGCTTCCATCTCAAACTTGCTGCCTACGATGAGCGGTGTGCGCTGATGAATGCCTTCGGGTTTGATGTCGAGGATGCGGCCACGCCCACTGGAGGCCATACCGCCGGCCTGTTCCGCGATGAATGCGAGCGGGTTGGCTTCGTAGAGCAGGCGCAGCTTGCCGCCAGGCTGATCTTTCGTCGGTGGGTAGAGGAAGACGCCGCCCTTGAGCAGCGTACGGTGGAAGTCGGCGACGAGCGAGCCAATGTAGCGGGAACTGTACTGGCGGCCGAGCGCGCCGGAGCGCAGCTTGCCCACGTACTCGCGATACTCGTCCGGCCAGGTCGCGGCGTTGGCCTCGTTGACGCTGTAGTAGCTGCCCTGCGTGGGCATCTTCATGTGCTCGCTGGTGAGTACGAAGGCACCGATGGTGGGGTCGAGCGTGAAGCCGTGGACGCCGTGGCCGGTGGTGTAGACCAGGACGGTGGACGGCCCGTAGACCACGTAGCCCGCCGCCACCTGCATATATCCGGGTTGCAGGACGGAGGCTTGCAGATCGGTGCTGTGGTCGGAGGGCAGCCGGCGCAGCACGCTGAAGATGGTGCCGACGTTGACGTTGACGTCGATGTTGGACGAGCCGTCCAGCGGATCGAAGACGATGATGTACTTGCCGGTTTCGACCGAGCGGTTGAAGGTGACGGGCTCCTCATCCTCTTCGCTGACCAGCGCGGCGACCGAGTCGCGCAGGCCGAGGCAATGCAGCAGGGCCTGGTTGGCGAAGACATCGAGCTTCTGCTGCTGCTCGCCCTGCACGTTGGTCTGGCCGATGGCGCCGAGCACGTCGCTGAGGCCTGCGGTGCGGATCTTCGCCTCGACCATCTTGGTCGCCAGCGTGATCCCGCTGAGCAGCCAACTGAACCGCCCGCTCGCATCGCTGATCTCCTGCTGCTGTTGCAGGATATGTTGTTGCACGGTTGTGATCATTGCGTCTGGTCAGATCCCTCAGGGCTAAAGCCCCACTTCATTTTCTGGTCCCAATGGACGGGCTGAAGCCCGTCCCTATCAAAACGCACCCACGAGCCAGGTCAAAACGCATGCATGAGTCAGGTCAAAACGAACCCATGAGTCAGGTCAGGTCGTCCGTGTCGAATGGATTGACCTTGCGCCCGAGTGCGGAGAGATTGTGCCGGCTGCCCACCAGGCCCTCCACCACGGCGTTCAGTTCTTCCTCTGAACCGGCTTCTGCTACCGCGGCCATATGCTCAAGCGCTTCCGGCGCGGGCAGGCTTTCCAGCAGCACCGTGCAGTGGGCCTGCGCGACGTGGTCGAGGTTGAGGCCTTCGGGCGTCTTGGCTTTGATGCCCACCTCGCCGGGTTTGACTCCCAGCAGCGTGGCCACACTTTCGCGGAGTTCGCCGGCGATGGGGACAATCTTCGGGCGGGCCATGACCAGCACGGTGTCGACGTTGACGATTTTGTAACCGGCGGTGGCGATCTCTTCCAGCGCGGTCTGCAGGAAGACGCTGGAGGCCGCGCCCTTCCAGCGCGGATCGCTGGGCGGGAAAAAGGTGCCGATATCGCCGGCGGAGACCGCGCCCAGCAGAGCATCAGTGATGGCGTGGAGGAGGACGTCGCCGTCGGAGTGGCCGGCGAGACCCTCGGGATGCTGGATCGTGAGCCCGCCAATGACCAGCGGCACGCCCGCCTTGAAGGCGTGCGAGTCAAACCCGTAGCCGATGCGCATAGTCATTTGGCAGCCGCCAGATAAAACTCAGCCAATTCGATGTCGCCTGGCTGGGTGATTTTGAAGTTCTTGGCAGAGCCGGGGACGACGACCACCTCGATGCCGGCGCGTTCCAGCAGGCTGGCCTCGTCGGTGCCGGCGAACTCATCCGCGACGGCCTCGGCGAAGGCGCGGCGCAGCAAGCCGTAGCGTGCTCCCTGCGGCGTCTGCGCCTGGACGATCCGCTCGCGCGGGATGGTCGCGGTGACGATGGCGCCGTGTGCCGTCCGCTCCACCTGTTTGATGGTATCGACCGCGGGCAGAGCGACGATGGCGGCGCCATGTTCGGCGACTGCGTCGATGGTGCGGTCGATGGTGGGCGGGTCGATGAGAGGCCGCGCCGCATCGTGGACCAGGACCACATCGTCCTCGGTGCAGCCGGCGTCGGCGACGAGCTTTGCGAGCGCGTTGCTGACGGACTGCTGGCGGACGTTGCCGCCTTCGACGACGTGGACTTTTCTGCCGGGGCCGGGCGCACCTAGACCAAAGTCGGCGATTTGCGCGCGGACACGTTCGATTTCGGGTTTGCGTACGGCGACGTAGATGGCCTCGACGCGCTCGACCGCGAGGAATGCGCGCAGGCAGTGCACCAGCACGGGCACGCCGGCGATGGCGAGAAACTGTTTGGGAGTGGAATGGCCGCTGCCCACTCCACCGCCAGCGGACATCCGCGTTCCAATTCCCGCCGCCGGAAGAATGACAAACACACGCATAGCCAACGAAGTATACAAGATAGCCGGGCAAAGGGCGCTTATTTCGGCGCCGGGGCAGAATCAGGGGCGCAGCATCATCTCGGTCGAGGCGTTGAATCCGCCCTGCTCGTAGACCAGCCTGCCGAGTTTCGAAGCATGCAGCGTGACCACCTTGATGCCGCGCGACTTCGCTTCGGCCACGGCCAAGCCCAGCAACATGCGGGCGAGGCCGCGACGGCGTGCCTCCGGCGCGACGTAAAAGTTCAGCAGGTAGGCTCGGCGGGGATTCTCGTCCATAAAGTGCGGCGGCCACTCCATCTCCCACAGGCCGGCGCCGGCGATGAGACGGCTGTCTTCTTCTACCAGCCAGCCGATGTAGCTGCCGTCTTCCAGTCTGGGGCGCACCCAGTCGATGAAGTTGGCGCGCATCTGCGCGAGGTTGTCGTAGCCGGCAACTCCGTCGTCGACGAACATGCGCACGCGCTGCTCGGCGATTGCCTCGGCATCGGCCAGGATTGCTTTTCGAGTTTCAGGCATTCCACAAGCGTATCGCAAACGGAACGGAGCTGGGCACGAGCGATTGCTGATGGAAGCGGCGTCGGCGGGCGGGGAGCGCGGTAGGATGGAATCTCGATGGCAACCGCTAGGCCGACCTTGAATCGCGAGTACATCCGACCGGGAGACCGGGTGTGCGCGGCTGTGTCTGGCGGGGCCGATTCGGTGGCGCTGCTGCTGCTGCTGCATGCGGCGAATGCGCTGCCGCGGAATGCGCTGGGGGTGGGGCTGTCGGCGGTGCATGTCCACCACGGGTTACGCGGCGACGAGGCAGATGCGGACCTCGCCTTCGTGCAGGAGTTGTGCAGGCGGCTGGAGGTGCCGTTGCAAGTCCAGCATGCCGGCGTGGCGGAGCGGGTGACCAAGAGCCGGGAGGCAGGTGCGGCGGAGACAATTGAGGAAGCGGCGCGGGAGTTGCGCTACGAGTGCTTTGCCCGGCTGATCGCGCAAGGGCACGCCGATTCGGTCCTGACCGCGCACACGCTGGATGACCAGGCGGAGACGGTGTTGATGAAGTTGCTGCGCGGGGCGTGGACTGAAGGCATGAGCGGGATCCATCCGGTGGTTCAGGTGCAGGGAACAGGGAACAGGGAGCAGGGAACAGGGAACGGGGAACCGGGTGCAGGCTGTGGGCGCATTGTGCGGCCACTGTTGGGGGTTCGGCGGGTAGAGCTGGAGGATTACCTGTGCGGGCGGGGCCAGGTGTGGCGCACGGACAGCTCGAACGCGGACGAGGCGTTTACGCGTAACCGCATCCGCCACCATCTGCTGCCCATCCTGCGCGAGTACAACCCTTCGATTGATCTTGCGCTGGCGAATCTGGCCGAACTGGCGCGGGACGACGAGGCGCGCTGGCAGGCGGAGCTGGGCCGCATTCTGCCGCAGGTGCTGCTGCCGGGAAAGCCGGTGCGCGGCGGAGGACGGGCGGTCAGCACGGAGGCGGGCGGCGCCGGGTCGGTGGCGCTGGAGTTGGAGCGCCTGCGGGACTTCGATCCGGCGCTGCGGCGGCGAGTGGTGCGCGCGGCGGCACGGTCGCTGGGGGCGCGGTTGAGCTTCGACGAGACGTCGCGGCTGCTGGCGCTGGCGGGATTTGGGATGGACCCGACCGTATCTGCGCGTACCGGCGCTAGCCTGCAACTTGGCCGGGGTTTACGGGCCGAGCGCTCCGCGAGAGAACTTCGGCTCAGCCACGCGGAGCCGGAAAAAGGTGCCGACCGCCAAAGAGCACCTGATGAGCCACTTAGAGTCCCCCGAAAGACGTAAGCCGGACTCGCCGGTGCCTGATGGATAATGGGCCTGGGTTTGCTCCGGGTTTGTTTTGGTGAAATCTGCCCAATTTGCTTCGGGCAGAGTAGAATCCAGATAGCTGGGGTGTGCCCACACTTGGGACCGGGATGGCGATTCCTGCCGAAGACTTGGAACCCTTCAGTACTCATCGGGCGTCTAATGATTTGGATCGTGGAGAAGTGTCTGGGTGCAGGTGCAGGAATACCTCACTCGATTGGCTGGCCGTCTGGCCGCTTTAGCTGGGTGCATCAGGCCGGAAAATGAGGAAACGCGATTGAATTCGACCGTCAAGCAGCTTCTGATGTGGGTGTTGGTGATCACCGGCGCCATCTGCCTGTTTACCTATGTCAGCAAGGGTATGGGCGGCCCGAAAGAGCAGACCCCGACCTACAGCGACGTGCTGAACAGGGCCCAGAACAGCCAGGTCAAGGACGTGACCATCGACGGAACGACGATGACCGGGCACTTTACCACCGGCGACCAGTTTCGCACCACGATTCCGGCCAATGATCCGGAGATGTTCAACATCTTTCGCGCCCATGGCGTGAACATCAGCAACAAGGACCAGAACTCGAACGTCTGGATTTCAACGCTGATCTCGATTGCACCGTTCGCGCTGCTGTTTGGGCTGTGGTTCTTCCTGCTGCGGCAGATGCAGTCGGGCGGCAACAAGGCGATGAGCTTCGGCAAGAGCCGCGCACGGCTGCTCTCCATGCAGCAGAAGAAGATCACGTTCAAGGACGTGGCCGGCGTGGATGAGGCCAAGGAAGAGCTGAAGGAGATCATCGAGTTCCTGCGCGAGGCGCAGAAGTTTCAGCGCCTGGGCGGCCGCATCCCCAAGGGCGTGCTGCTGGTCGGGCCTCCGGGAACGGGCAAGACTCTGCTGGCCCGCGCGGTAGCCGGCGAAGCCAACGTGCCGTTCTTCTCGATTTCGGGTTCGGACTTCGTCGAGATGTTTGTGGGCGTCGGCGCGAGCCGCGTGCGTGACCTGTTTGAGCAGGGCAAGAAGAACGCGCCGTGCATTATCTTCATCGACGAGATCGACGCTGTGGGACGCCACCGCGGCGCGGGCCTCGGCGGCGGACACGACGAGCGCGAGCAGACCCTGAATCAGTTGCTGGTCGAGATGGATGGATTCGAGTCCAACGACGGCGTGATCCTGATTGCAGCAACCAACCGGCCGGATGTGCTGGACCCGGCGCTGTTGCGGCCCGGCCGTTTCGACCGCCGCGTGATCGTCGACCGCCCGGACATCCGCGGCCGCGAAGAGGTGCTGCGTGTGCACTCGAAGAAAGTGCCCATGGCCGAGGACGTCAACCTGAACGTGCTGGCGCGTGGGACACCGGGATTCTCCGGCGCCGATCTGGCCAACATGGTCAATGAGGCCGCTCTCACGGCTGCGCGCTACAACCGCAAATCGGTACATATGTATGACTTTGAAGTGGCGAAGGACAAGGTGCTGATGGGCGCAGAGCGCAAGTCCATGCTGCTTTCCGACGACGACAAGCGCGATACCGCATACCATGAGGCTGGACACGTGCTGGTGGCTGCCAAGCGTCACCACGCGGACCCGCTGCACAAGGTCACCATTATTCCGCGCGGCATGGCGCTGGGCGTGACCATGCACCTGCCCGAGGAAGACAAGCACACGGTGACGAAGGACTATCTCGACACGCAGCTTGCCATCCTGATGGGTGGACGCTGCGCGGAAGAGATCTTCATGCACCGCAAGACTACAGGGGCCGGCAACGACATCGTCCGTGCCACCGAGCTGGCACGCAAGATGGTGTGCGAGTACGGCATGAGCGACCTTGGGCCGCTGACCTACGGCAAGAAGGAGCAGGAGGTTTTCCTGGGTCGCGACATCGCTCAGTCGCGCGATTACTCCGACGATACCGCCAAGCAGATCGACGTGGCGGTGCGTGCGTTTGTCGATGAGGCGTACCACTCGGCTTACAAGATCCTCGAAGATAACGCCGAGATTATGCATCGCATGGCGACCGCCCTGCTGGAACGGGAGACTCTGGACAAGTCGGAGATCGACCTGCTGATCGAAGGCAAGGAACTGCCGCCGTTCA